>JACQGL010000051.1 GCA_016199525.1 Armatimonadota bacterium | reverse complement strand
GCACGGCGGCGAGCGCCACGTTCACCGCGGGGCCCGCCAACGCCACGTAGAGCTCCTGCCCGGGATCATCGGGCATGCGCTCCAGCCGCGCCACTCCGCCGATGGGCAGCAGGGTAATATCCCGCGTGCGGATTCCGTAGCGCCGCGCCGTGAGGGCGTGTCCCAGTTCGTGCAGGACCACGCACCCGAACAGCGCCAGGATGAACAGGACCCCCATCGCCACCAGGGCAACGCTTTTGGTCTCCGCCCACTGGGAGAGCGCCACCCACACGGGCAGCAGCAGGAACGTGGCGTGCATGTAAACGTCGATGCCCGCCAGCCGGGCGATTCTCCAGCTCCACTTCATTGTCTGTGCCTCGCGCTCGCGCGGCCCCTACTGCGCGGCCCCTGACTTACTATAAGCAAGGTATGCTTCCCGTGTCCGCCGGCCCGACCGGGGTGGACTACGAGCGATTCTCGTCACGTCCAGGGAAGTCCTCCGGCGCCGCCCTCGCCGGTACGATTGCTTTCATCCGCCCTTCGTTGGATTTCCTGTCCTTCGCATCGCCGCTGTGTAGCCGCGTTTGTTGATCAGGGCAAGCAGGTGAAGACCGTGCGTCGTAAGCGGCGCGATACTTACGCGGCTTTGCCTGGAAACCACCTGCAGACGGCGCCGCGTGGCCGTCCGCACACCTCGCATCCGGCCTGCCGAGGATCACCTGCGCCGAGGCGGGAACTATGGGGATGGAGGGGGTAGAACTCCTGGCCGGGAGGGGCATTCCGCCGCGGCGTGTTTGCTTGAGCCACGGGGATCGGAACCCTGATCTCTGGTTGCACCGTAACCTTTGTCGGATCAGCGCCTGTTCAGGTTGCGACTGCCTGAGAAAGATCCAGCGCAGGTTGGACAGCTCCGACTGCGTCGGGATCTTGGACGCATGGATGGTCCTCACGGGTTGATCGAAGCAGGGGCACGGCGATCACATCGTGCCCGACAATGATCCGAGGGGCCTTCCGGCAGCCGTTCCGACAGCGAGGCCCGGGTTTGGGGTAGGTCCGCAGGCGCTTCGTCTGGTGGCGCCGCGAGGGAGGCATCCCCGAAGCGGCGATCCAGGACCGGCTCGTCCACAACGCGCGCGGCTGCCTGGCGGGCCAGTGACCGGGCACGATGCCTTGCCCGCCGCCCAGGGCAACGCCCGCACTGCCCAACGCTCAACACCCAATCATGCGCCCCCATGCTCTTTCGCCGCTCACCGGCGCGCTGCGATGCCTGGTCGCCCTGGCCGCGGTGCTGCTCCTCCTCTTGCCGTCGGGATGCGCCCGTCCGCGCCCCTGGCAGGGGGCCACGCCGGAGCAGATCCGGGAGGCGATCCAGCACCGCAACATCGGCATCGCCTACCTGGAAGGCTACTTCAACGCGCCCAGCAACGTGACCCAGGATGCCGGCAAGGCACGCCAGGAGTTTGAGGCGCTGCAGCGGCTTCAGCCGGGCCTCGGGCTGGGCTACGCTAACGCCGCCGTGGCCTGGCTGTATGAAAAGGGTCCCCCCGAGCAGCGCCGGCAGGCAGCGGAGAGGGCACTGAACATTGCTCGGGAGCTGCTGCCCAACGAGCCCCGGCTGGTACTCATCCGGGCGAAGCTGCAGGGGACCTTCGGGGAGCAGGATGCGCGCGCGCGCATCCTGGAAGAAGGCGCGCGCCGCTTTCCGAACGAGCCGCGCATCCAGTACGAGTTGGTGGACGCCTACGACCACGGCGTCGCGGGTCCGGGGGAGCACGGCGCGCAGATCGTGGCCAGTCTGCGGCGCATCCTGGAGGTGAAGCCGGAGAACACGTGGGCCCGGCTGCGGCTCACCCGCGCTCTGGCAGAGCAGGGGGATAGCCGCGGCGGCGCCGCGGAGCTGGAGCGCGTTCTTTCCGAGGTGGCGCCCCTTCCCCCGCAGGCAGCGCCGATCGCCGTCGCCGTCCGCCAGGCGCTCGCCCGCGGGCAGACAGAGGCGGCGGCCGTCTCGCTGCGGGGGCTGCACAACGTGCTCAATGCCGCCTCGATCCGGTTCAATTCCCGCCGCCAGGAGCTGGAAGGCGTCAGCCAGGATTGGTCCGACCTCGCCCTGCGGGAGTTCTCCCCGCCGCCGCCTCCGCTGCCGCCGACGGATGGGGCGCCCATCCCCGTCTCCTTCACGGATGGGACAGCGGAGGCGGGGCTGGCGGGAGTCCGGGGCCGGGCTGCCGGTCCGGGAGCGCCGCAGTTTGCCTTGGGAGACGTGGACACCGATGGGCGCGCGGAGCTGGACCTGGGCCTGATGGCCGCCGACGCCCCCGCCCCGCTGCTCAACCAGCAGGGCCACTTTACCGCGCCCGCGGGCGCCTCCGGACCCGTGGGCGGCGGCTATCTGGTGGACCTGAAACAGGACGATAACGACGCCCTGCGTGGCGATCCGTATGAGGGCCGTCGTCTGGATCTCTACCGCCTCACCCCCACAGGTGACGAGTTGCTGGCTGGTTTTCCGGACGGCAAGTGGAAGCCCATCTCGCTGCCCGCGCCGCTCAAGAAAGCCCGCGGTGGCAGCGTCCTGTTCGTGGACTTCGACCAGGAAGGCGACCTGGACCTGGTGCGCATCGGGGCCGCGGGCCTGCCGCCCATCACCCTGTGGCGGAACAACGGCAACCTGACGTTTACGAACATCACCGCCACCTCCCGCGTTATCCAGCCCCAGGGACGCGCGCGGCGGGCAGTATTCGCGGATTTTGACGGGGACTACGATCCTGAGCTGCTACTCATCAACGAGGGAGACCGTAACTTTCTGTTCGAGAACCTGCGCCAGGCGCAGTTCCGTGAGGTAGGACGGGCCTGGGGCATCCCCGCCACCGCCGGCTCGCGAGCCGCCGCCGTGCTGGATGCCAACCACGACGGCCGCTACGATGTCGCGGTCGTTGGCCGCGACGCCTCCAGCCACGTCCTCTACATCAACGAGGAGGGGCGCCGCTTCCGCGCCGACGGCAGCCTCCAGGACGCGCTGGGCAGCTTTGCCGCCGAGGATGTGGTGGCCCTGGACTTCGATAACGACGGCTGGACCGATCTGCTCATTGCGGGCAAGGACCCCGCCGGGGGCTCCGGCGTGCGCTTGCTGCGCAACAACCGCGGTGATTGGGCCGCTGTAAATCTGCCCGCACTCCCTCCCGCTGTGCAGGTAGCGGCGTACGATTACGATCAGGACGGCGATCCCGATCTGTTCGTCGGTCTGCGCGACGGGAGCCTGCGCCTGCTGCGGAACGACGGCGGCAACCGGAACGGCTGGCTCCGCTCCCGCCTGCTGGGCAAGCCCCCCAGGACCAGCGACGCCGAGAAGGGCAGCGACGCCTACAAGACCACTAACCCGTTCGCCATCGGCTCATCCCTGGAGACGCTCGTGAACGGGGAGTATCAGAAGGTGCTGATCACGGCGCCGGAGACCCTCCTGGGCCTGGGAGCCTACAAGCGCGCCGATGTGGTGCGTGTCACCTGGACGGCCGGCATTCCCCAGAACTGGATCGGCGTCTCCGCCGGGCACGTGTTCGTGGATGAGCAGCACATCTCCGAATCCTGCCCCTTCCTCTACACCTGGGATGGCGAGCGCTTCACCTTCGTGAGCGACTGCAACTGGTTGAGTCCGCTGGGGATGCAGATCAAGCCCGGCCTGACCATTCCCTTCCACCAGACCCGCCACTACGTGCGCATCGCCCCCGAGCAGATGAAGCCGCTCCCTAACGGGGATCTGGCGTACATCGTCACCGAGGAGCTGCGCGAGATCGCCTACACGGACCACGCCGAGCTGTTCGCCGTGGATCACCCCGCAGGCACGGAGATCCACCTGGACGAGAGCATGCGCAATCTCAAGAAGAGCCCGCCGCTCGTCCTCCACTCCGTGCGCCACCGCCGGCTGCCGGTATCCGCCACCAACGATCGCGGGGAGGACCTGATGCCTGCCCTGCGCGTGTGGGACGATGTATGTACCAACGATATGCCCCCCGGCGGCCGCCGCGGCTACCGGCGCCTGCACGATCTGATCCTGGAGCTGGGCTCCATCCCCGATCCGAACGACGTGCGCCTGTTCCTGGTCGGGTGGATCGTGTCCGCCAACAGCAGCACGCAGGTCTCCTCATCCCAGAATCCGAGGACGAAACACGTGCCGCCCAGGATGTACGTGGCGGGCGGTCGCGGCGGCTGGCAGGACACCGGTATCGACGTGGGCATCCCCGCCGGCATCCGCAAGGTGATGGTGTTCGACCTCTCCGGCCGGTTCCCGTCCCAGGATCACCGCGTGAAGATTACCACCACGATGGAGATCTACTGGGACGCCGCCTGGTTTGTCTCCGCCGAGGCGCCCGTCCCCACCCGCCTGCGCCGCGTGCCGCTGCGCAACGCGGAGCTGCGCTACCACGGCTTCTCACGCCCTGTGTCGGTGGCCTTCGACGCGCCGCTGGTGCTCTTCGATTACGATCGTGTCCTCCCGCAGCCTACCTACCACCCCGTGCCCGGCCGCTATACCCGCTACGGGGACGTGACGGAGCTGGTGCGCGCCGTAGACGATACCTACGTCATCTCCGGCCCGGGCGAAGAGGTCCGCTTTTTCTTCGACGGCAGCCGCCTTCCCGCGCTGCCGGAAGGCTGGATCCGCACCTGGGTGATGAGCACGGACGGCTGGAGCAAGGACCACGATCCGAACACACTTGCGGGCGATCGCGTGGAGCCGTTGCCGTTCCACGCGATGCGCGCCTACCCGCCTGGCCCGGGGGAGCGTTTCCCGGACACGCCCGCCATCCGCCGCTGGTTGCGAGAGTACCAGACGCGGGTGGTGACGAAGCAGCCGGGGGGTTACCCGTTGGCGGCAACGCGGTGATCTTGTCCGCCGCCCGTCGGTTAGAGTAGGCTGCTCTTCGCCGGGAGGGCACCCAATGCTGCTACGTTACCGAGGGATGATTTCGCTCGAGTTCTCTTTGGCGATGTCGGCTTGCACAGGCAGGAAGCCAGAGGCACTTATGCCAGGAAACATGGGCCTTAGGTCCGCATCCGGGTTCGTGTAGGAGGCGGGAGCCAAGTGGGCGCATCCTAGGGATACGTTCAACCGTGTCCATTTGTGGTATAGTTGTTTTAGAGTGCGCCCCTGCTTCCAGGGAAAGGGAGCGGGGGATAAAGAAAGGCACGGATTGCCTAAGGATCGAGCACTTCGTCCGTGGGAGTTCGCCCTGGACGTATGGTCTCCGGCAGCAGCAGTAGAGTGCTGACGCACATCTTCTGGTGGGCCAGGGCAGCGATGGTAATAAAGGCTGAGGAAGACCGGTAGAGAGAGAAGCCAGGAACAGATCGGGATGTTGGCAGCGGATCGGGCTGAGGCCCAGTCCGGCCGTGTGTGATGGCACTGGTACGCGCCGGGGCCATCCGCATTCTGACACCGCCAACTGGCCATTGGCAGTCAAAGGAGCGTAAACCTAATGATTCGTAGGCCTAGAGACAGGCGAGCGCGCTCGCCGGCCGTTAATCTGCTCGTGGCGCTGGTGGGTATTATTTGTTTCACCGCAGCGCCAGCGCACGCGCAGACCACGCTTACCTTCTCGGGGTTCAGCAGCGACGCAACGTCACCGAGCGTCTTGACGGGCCAGGTGACGTTCCACGTCGTGGGCAGTCAGTTAAACATCAGTATCAACAACACGTCGGCGTTCAAGGTTGCCCAACTGTACTTCAACTCGGATACGGCGTTGACTGGCCTGGCGTTCGCGGGTTCGGTCAATGCCGCGTGGTCCATTGCTGGCGGCGGCGCCAGCCAGACAAAGCAAGCGGATGGGTTCGGGAAGTACAACTGGCAGATCGACTTCGGCAGCGGGGATAACCGTCTGGCTGCAGGGTCGGTTACCGCGCTTACCCTGAACATGACGGGGACGACGTTGGAGAGTACGATCGGCAACAAGTTGTCGACGATTCCACCTGGGTCCATACAAGCCATCGGCGTGCTGAAGTTTGAGGCCGGTCCGGGTGACGACAGTGCTTTCGGAGCAACCAATCAGCCGGGGGTACCCAGTAATCCGCCTGTGACACCGGTGGTACCGGAGGGCCCCGGCGGCCTGCTTCTGATCGCTGGGATCCTGCCGTTGCTGGGGATAGCGGTGCTGGCCCGGAGACGCGGACCGCCCGTGGGACGTCGGACCGGGTAGGCCGGCGATGCTAGCGTGAGAGGAGGCGGGGGCTCTGTTGCTTCCCCCGCCTCTTTTTTGAGCTGCACGGGCACACTCTGCTAGCCGTTGCCGATAGTTATTGCTGCCTCAGTGCCCCTCTTCAGGCCGTGGGGAACCCGGGTGCGTTCGGGATGAGTAGGAAGGAGTTCGCGCCCAAGGGCCGGCCCGAGACGTAGCGCCCCGAACGCTTTCGGGGCATGCCCCTGCACGGAGGCCGCCGCGTGCAGGCCCCGAACGATTTCGGGGCAGGCAGGATGCCTGCGCTACCCACGGAGCGCGAACGCACCCGGGGAACCCCCCGCGGTTACCTCGGCAGGCGCCACAGGCGGAGCAGATTGTCACCGCCTCCGGAAATTGCATAGCGACCGTCTGGCGAGAACGCGACGCTCCACACCCAACCGGTGTGACCTTCGAAGCAGTAGAGCTCACGGCCGGTCTCGGCATGCCACAGGCGCACGGTATTATCGTTGCTGCCGAAGGTGGAGATGCTTCCCGAAAGCGCACGGCGGCCGTTGGGGGAGAAGGCGACGCTGCGCACGCAGCCGGAATGGCCCCGAAAACGGCGAATCTCGCGCCCCGTGGCGATATCCCACAGGCGAAAGGCTGCCTCTTCATTACATGCCAGCACATGCTGGCCGTTGGGGGAAAAGACGACACTTTTGATCAGGCAAGTATGACGCGGGGGATAGAGGGTGGCATAGCCTGGCAAGGTCGCCCGGCGCAGGGAGAGGGACGCGTACTCTGCAGGCACCATCCCGAATACGTCGGGACTGGTGGATAGGTAGCCGTTGCCGTCTAGCTCTAGAGGGTCGTATACAGTATTCGGATAGCCATCGAAGCAGCGGACCTGCCGGCCGGTTTCTACGTCCCAGACGACAATGAGGAGGTCCGCGCCGCCCGAGAGAATGCGGCGGCCGTCGGACGAAAAGGCCACCCCGGTCACCCAATCCTCGTGGCCCTCAAAGCGGCGGACCTCACGACCGGTTCCCATGTCCCACAGGTAGACGGCGCCACCGGAGTTACCGGCGAGCGCCAGACCACCGTCGGGAGAGAAAGATACGCCGTTGACGTAACTCCGATCGCCGTGGAAGCGGCGTACCTCACGGCCGCTTTCCACATCCCAGAGGCGCACCGTGGCGTCGGCACTGCCAGAGAGAATCCAGCGGCCATCGGGGAAGAAGGCCACGCTATTGACCCAGTCTTCGTGGCCCCAGAGGCAGCGGAGTTCTCTGCCGGTCTCTATGTCCCACAGGCGCACACTGCCGTCCACGCTTCCGGATACGGCGCGCCGACCCTCGGGAGAGAAGGCGACGGCGTGGACCGACTCGGTGTGCCCCTCGAAACAGCGGACTTCACGGGCGTGCCGCTCTGGTGTCTCTAGCTTGGCAGGCAGCATACCGCAGATCACATCCTCTTTTTTGGTTGGTTGGCGGGAGGGAGCTCTGGGCAGCGGACAACGGCTCCGAATCGAACTGCCGCCAGGGCCCCATACGTGCAGGGCCTTTTTCCTCGGCTTGTCGGCGATAAGGTGGTTTATCGAAAAGATTAAGGTTTCTGGCGTGCGTTCCCTCGAACAGGCGCTGGTCTCCGGTGAACGCAGGGGGCCGTCTGTCTTTCCGGCTGCACAACTCCCGGGAGCGTGGTACCTAGATTTCAGATAGTACCACGAGCGCCTGCCTAGTGGTGTGTTCACCAACGGAGTGTAGAGCGTGGCGAAGGGATTTCCGAGGCCCTTTCCGTGCGTGGGGTTTCAGCGTGGCGATTCCAGGGGCTGGCGTTCCTAATCTCCGGCGCCCCTTCAGAGCGCCGATACGGCGCGGTGGGCTGCAATCCCGACGCACGCAGTTGGGATGACCCGGCAGCCCAGGAACAGTTCCCTGCAAGCAGTCACGAGCAGGCCACCAGCCGGATAGCAAGGGCGACTGGGGGGTGAGTATGGATTTCTGGCGCGCCGTAGAGGTGCTGGGTAAGCGCAAGTGGCTCCTGTTGCTCAGCACGGTGCTCAGTGCTGGGCTCACTTTTGGCGCCACGCAGCTGATCGGCTCACGGTGGATGGCTAGCGTCCGGTTTGCATCCTCGCCCGCCTCGTCGCTAATGGCGGCCCCAGGTAGCCAGGAGAATGTGGGCGCCGACGTGCAGATAGCGAGATTAGAGGCGCCGATGTACGAGGCGATGTTCCGCACGCGGGACGTACTGGAACCGGCGCTGCGCGAGCTGAGCCTGATGCGGGCGCCGGAGGATCTGCTGGGGAACATCAAGGTGGACGCGATTGGCCCGCGGCTGTTCGAGCTGCGGGTAATGGATAGCAGTGCCACCCGGGCGATGCTGCTGGCGAATGCCCTGCTGGATAGCTTCGTGACGAAGAACCGCACCCTGTATACGCAGCAGGCGGAGAAGGTGGTTAATCTGCTGGAAGAGCAGCTGCGCACCACAGATGCCCAGCTTAACGAAGCGCGCAAGCGGTATGAGGACTACCGCAAGGAGCACGACATCGTATCGAAGCTGGAGGACCACGTTGGCCCGGTTCTGTATCGTCTCCAGGTGGTACAGGAGCGACGGGATGACGTGCTTGAAGAGCTGGCGCAAGCGCGCGCGCGCTTGCGGGAGGCGCAATCCAGGATGGCGACCCTGCCGAAGAAGGCGCCCGTGGAAAGGCCTGGCGAGGTCAGCCTGCTAGTGCAGCAGCTGGAGGAGGAGCTGGCGCAAAGGGAGCGGGAGCTGACTACGCTGCGGGCGCGTTACACGGATGAGAAGCTGGAGGTGCGGCAGGCGCTGGCGGTGCGCAACGCGGTGAGGGATCGCCTGAAGGCCGAGTTAGCGAAGGAGCCCGAACGGATCGCTATGGGTCCCAATCCGGCGCGGGCGCGGCTCCGGCAAACGATCGAGGAGCTGGAGGAGCAAGTCCGCGGCTACGAAGCGCAGGAGAAGACGCTGGATACGATGATTGGCGCCGCCCAGGCGGAGATCAGTCGGTTTACAGGCGTGGATGGCCCACTGGGAACGCTGGCGGCAGAGACCAGCATGCTGATGGAGGCGCGATCCAGCCTCAAGGAGCGATTGCAGACCGCCCAAATGGCGCTGGACGCGGCGGAGAGGCAGAACCCGATCGTGATTGTGGATCGGGCCAGCGACTTTAATCCGCCGGTGAATACGACGCCTGGCCGGACGAAAAAGCTGACCGTGCTCGCTGCGCTGTGCGCGCTGTTTGGCACTGCCGGAGCGGTGTTCGCGCTGGAAAGCGTGGACCGGCGGCTCCGGACGGTTCGGGAGGCAGAACAGGCGCTGCCGACGCCGGTAATCGCAGCAATTCCGCAGCCTTCGGGAGCGGTGACACGCACCACTTTGGCGCGTGCGGCAGAACTGTATCCGTTGTCGCTGCACGCGGAGGCGTACCGCTTCCTGGGGTTGCACCTGCTGAACGCGCGCGGCAGGCCCATCCGGTCGCTCATGGTGCTATCTGCGAAAGCGGAACAGGGAAGCACGAGCACGGTTACAAACCTGGGCATCACCCTGGCGCAAGCCGGCCAGCGAGTGATCATTGTGGACGCCAACGTGCGGGCAGCGCGGGTTCACGAGGTGTTCGGCTTGTCCAATGATGTTGGCTTCACAAGTCTGCTTCACCGGCCGGATTCCGCCACGCTGGAGCAGTCACTCCGCGCGACGCCCATCCCGAACCTGCGCGTAGTTACCAGTGGGCCTCCTTCGGCGAATCCCTGGGAGCTGTTCCGCTCATCCAACCTGGCAGAAGTGGCCCAGCGGTTGCGCGATCTGGCCGACTACGTGCTGTATGACACGCCCTCTGCCCTGGCGTTCACGGATGCGCTGAACCTGGCTCCGGCCGTCGATGCTGCCTTCCTGTGTGTGCGCGCGCTGGAGCCGATAAGCGGCGCGGAGCAGCGACTGGTGGAATTACTCGAGCAGGCCAACGTAACGGTTCTCGGCAGCGTGGTAGACAACATGGCCGCTGCCAACCTCGATAGCTACCAGAACTACCAGCGCTACTATCCGTCGACGGCCAGCACGGTTCCGGCAATCGCTTCGCTAGGGGATGGTGCGGCTCCGGTTGCCTCTGCGGTGGAATCGTAGCCGCTGGGGGAGTTCGCAAGCCAGGGCAGGGGTGGTGGGCACGGAAGCAGCCGGTAGGACCGGGAAGCTATTTCCTGACTGAGGTTGCGCCTGCGGGGCGATCCTAGCCGTTCCGGTATCGCCCGCACACAATGGTCGTCGGTCGTCACAGCTAACAATGGCTCGTATGCGGTGCATGAAATACTGGCTCACGGCTCTGGTATGGGGCGCGGGGATGTGGATGCTCACCGCCTTCAGTCTGCCGCTTAGCGCGGAGACGACTGGCCTTCTGGTGGCGCTGCTGATGGCTACCGTTTTCCTCGAGAAGGACTCTCCGGAACGGATACGCGCCGTATGGCACCGGCACGGCGCGACGAATGGCAAGCTGCCGATTCGCGCGCTCATTGTAGGTGCGGGCACTGTGGGTCAGATGCTCGCCCGGAGCCTGGAAGCGGACGGGCGCTACCACGTGGTCGGCTTCGTGGATGACCAGCTGGAGGGGGAGGATGATGGCGAGTGGCAGGTATTGGGGGGCAAGGAGCAGACCTTTGCCGTGATCCAGAAGTACTCGATCGATGAGGTATTCCTGGCTTATGCTCCCACGTGGCAGCAGCGGCTTGCCGAGGATCTGACGGTGTATCACCCTGAGGTGCGGGTGCGCGTGGTGCCTTCGGCGTACGAAGCACTGATGCGCCTCAACAATATCGAGAACCTGGGCGATATCGCGGTAGTGCAGCTGAGCGATGAGATGCCCCTTATCCGGGAGCTGGTGAAGCGCGCCGTAGACATTACCGCGGCGCTCGGCGGGCTGGTCCTTCTGTCGCCCGTGATGCTAGTAGTGGCTGTGCTCGTGAAGCTGACATCCTCCCGGGGGCCGGTGATTTTTGCCCAAGAGCGTGTGGGGCGGTACGGAGTGCCGTTCGTGCTCTACAAGTTCCGGACGATGGTGCACAACGCTGAGGCGAGCACCGGCCCGGTGCTTTCCAGCGGGGGGAATGATAGCCGGCTCACATCCGTGGGCAGGTGGCTGCGGCGCACGCGGCTGGATGAGCTGCCGCAGCTCTGGAACGTGCTGCGCGGGGAAATGAGCCTGGTGGGTCCCCGGCCGGAGCGGCCGTGCTTCGTGCGGGAATTCGAGCGGATAATCCAGGCTTACTCACGGCGCCACCTCGTACGGCCGGGGCTTACCGGGCTGGCGCAGGTATGCGCGGGCTATCATACCGATCCGCGCGATAAGCTTCGCTTCGACCTGATCTACCTCTCGCACCAGTCGTTCTGGCTGGATGTGGTAATCCTGCTCCGAACCATCCTCGTTGTGTGCCGTCCGCACTAGAAGTAATCAGGGGCCGATGTGGTGAGTTCTTCCAGTCAAGGCGAGGTCGTCTATACCCCACAGCGTGAAGCCAGGTCGGCCTTTCCGATGGCGGCGATCCTGCTGGTGCTGGGAGTGGGCGTACTGCTTCCCATGGCGCTGGCGCGGGGTCTCACCACCAACAGCGAGCTCAAGGTGGTGGCGTTAGAGTTGTGCCTGCTGGGCACGCTGGCGGTGCTACTGCAGCCGTTCTGGGGGCTGGTTCTGGTTGTGGGTCTGCTGTACGTGCGACCGGAGGAAAGCATCGCAGCGCTTGCCGGGATGCGCTTCACGCTGCTGGTTTCGCTGGTGGCGCTCGCCAGCGTGCTGGCCCATCTCTTCTTGAGCCGTGAGAAGTTGGTGCGGACACCGTTCAACGTGATGCTGCTGGGGTTCGCAGCGACCGCGATACTCTCGACTGTGCCTAATTGGAACATGGCGGAGGCCGTGCTCGAGATTAGCAAGCTGGTGATCCTCGTCTTGCTGGTGCTGAATCTGGTTCGAACTCCCCAACGTTACCGCGCGTTCGTCACGACGCTGCTGGTGTTCACTGCCTACCTGGCGCTGTATTCCATTTACTTGTACTTCACGGGCGGGGCGATGCAGCAAGGAGAACTAGCCCGATCGCAGGCGACCGGCATATTCAGTGACCCGAATGACCTGGCCGCCACGGTCGCGGCCGGGCTGGCGCTCGCGCTGGTCCGGGCACGGAACGCACGCGGGTTGATGCGGCTGGTGTACCTGCTTCTGGCCGGGTCCCAGGTGTGGGCAGTGGTGCTGACCTACTCTCGGAGCGGGCTGCTTTCTCTGCTGCTGGTGATCTGCGGGTTTCTTATCTGCTCTATGCGCCGGAAGGCGATATCGACGGTGCTGGCTGTCGGGCTGGGCATCCTTCTGTTCGTGGTCGCCCCGAGCCGGATGACGGACTTTGACCGCAGTGAGGCGTCTGCCAACCAGCGCTTCTGGTTATGGTCGGACGGACTTCAGCAGCTGTACGGCCGGCCGCTAACTGGTATAGGATACGGGCAGTTTCCCGAGATTAACGGTGGATGGACGGCGCACAATTCATTTGTGTTGTGCTTTACGGAGCTGGGGCTGCCTGGCTACTTTTTCTGGATGGGCTGTCTCTACTACTGCTTCAAGCGGCGCGTGCCGAAAGCCACGCCTGAAGAAGAGAGCGAGGAGGAGAAGCGCGACTTGGTGGGGGCACGGCTGGCGCTGAGCGGCTTTCTATTCTCCGGGTTCTGGCTATCTCGCACCTACGTGCCGGTTTTGTATCTGCTGATGTGCCTGCCGGTGGCCGCGCAGATTGCCGCCCGGGGGCGGCCGGGACCGCAGCAGGTGAAGGGTGCGGAGTGGCTCCGGGACTGTGGGCGGATCGGTCTGATCTCTCTGGGATCCATCCTGCTCATTCAGCTGATGACGGACTTCCTCAAGTGAGGGCCGGGAATAAAGATCTGTGCGGCGGGTACGGCCCCGGCTATGTGGGACACGGAGATGCGGCTCGATGGTGCGGCGGTGAGTGGGTGGGGTGCGAATCGCCACTGTCGGGTCAGGCGATGCGGACCTCGGGAATGGGGATGATGAATTTACCGCCGCGCCGGCGATACTCCGCCTGCTGGGCGAGGATTTCTTCGGCGAAGTTCCAGGTGAGGAGCAGCACGTAGTCCGGCTGGTCTTCCAGGAGGCGGGTAGGCGGCGAGATGGGCAGGTGGTTTCCGGGCATGTAACGGCCCTGCTTGTGGGTGCTGCGATCCACCACGAAATCCAGGACCCCCCGGCCAATCCCCAGCGAGTGCAGCAGGGTGTTCCCTTTGGCGGCGGCGCCATAGGCAGCCAGTCGCTTCCCCTGGGCCTTCAGGTGCGTCAGGAGCTCCCGGATCTCTGTGCACAGGCCGGCCACCCGATCCGCGAAGTCCTGGTAGGATCTGCGCTCGCTCACTCCCCATGCAGCCTCTTCAGCGAGGAGCGTGCGCACGGCGGGCCGGTCCCCTTCCTGGCCCGCGTGGACCGCGGTGACGCGGAGTGAGCCGCCGTGGATGGGAATTCGTGTTACATCTGCAGCGGCCAGCCCGTGCCGCCGGAATAGCCTTTCCAGCGCCGTGAGGGAGTAGTAGAACAGGTGCTCGTGATAGATGGTGTCAAATTCCAGGTGATCGATCAGGTCTTTGATGTAGGGCGTCTCCATCACGAATACGCCGCCTGGCTTGAGGAGCATTTTGATTCCGGCTACCACGCCGTTGATATCCGGTACGTGGGCCATGACGTTGTTGGCCAGGATGACGTCTGCGCGGCGGCCCGACGCTACCAGATCCTCTGCCAGCGCGGCACCGAAGAACTCCGGCAGGGTAGGGATGCCGCGCTCCACCGCGACACGCGCGATGTTCCGCGCGGGCTCGATGCCGAGAACGGGCACCCCCGCGCGGAGGAAGTACTGGAGGAGGTAGCCGTCGTTGCTGGCAATCTCCACTACCAGGCTATGAGCGTCGAGGTTGCGCTGCGAAATGAGTTGCTCCGCGAGCGCCTGCGCGTGCCGGAGCAGCGTATCGGAGAATGAAGAGAAGTAGAGGTACTCGCGGAACAGCATCTCTGGCGGAACTGTCTGGGTGATCTGGACGAGCGAGCAGTTTGTGCAGAAGACCAGGTCGAGTGGGAACCATGGCTCCGGCTGCCCGAGCTGCTCCACGGTGAGCAGGGCATTCGCCAGTGGCGTCTCACCCAGGGAGAGTACCAGACGGAGATCCGCAGCGCCGCAGGAACGGCAACTGGTGATGGTGGTTGAATTCATGCCGCGACACTCGCCTTCGTCCAGCGCAGACGGCCATCAACAGCGCCGTCGGCCATCAACTGGCGTATCTGGGCGAGACGGACAAACCGGGGGCCGTGAAACGTCTCGCTGTTGAGCGCATGGACCTGCATCGCCCGATAGAGTTGCTCTGCTCCGGCCCGGGCGGTCCAAGTCGGCTTGAATGCGGGCAGCTCCTGCTGGATGCGGGTGAAGTCCACGCGGTAACTACGCGGATCGGGGTTGTTCTGGCCCGCGTACTCCACGGTTGCCCCCGGCACTACCTTTTGTACGATCTGCGCCAGCTCGCGCACGCGGTAGTTTTCCGCGTTAACGCCAACATTAAAGGCCCGGTTATGGATTGCTTCTCGTGGGCTTTCCAGGCAAGCAAGGAAGGCGTGCGCGATGTCTTCCACGTGCACGATGGGCCGCCACGACATGCCGTCGCTTAAGATGCGGACCTTGCCGGTGGTGTGGGCCCAGCCAACCAGGTTGTTGAGCACGACGTCTGCTCGCAGCCGTGGGGACACTCCGTAAGCGGTGGCGTTGCGCAGAAACACGGGGCTGAAGTCATGGTCGGCAAGCCGGGACAGATCCTCTTCCGCCCGTACCTTGGACTCGGCGTAGGGTGTGAGGGGACGCAGGGAAGCATCTTCCGTGAGGAAGCCGTCCTCGCTGCCCGTGCCGTACATACTGCAGGATGAAGCGAACAGGAAGCGCCGTACGCCCGCGGCACGCGCCAGGTGCGCCAGTCGAACCGTGGCACGGTAGTTGATCTCCAGGGTGAGATCAGCGTCCAGATTGCCGAGGGGATCGTTGCACAAGGCGGCTAGATGGGCCACCGCGTCAACGCCTGCCAGGTCCGCGGGCTCCACGTCGCGGATATCCTTTTGCAGCTCGGGAATAGGCTCCAGTTGCCTCGGCAGGCCACAGCCTGCGTAGAAGCCGGTATCGAGCCCGACCACATCGTGGCCCGCGGCCCGCAGAACGGGTACGAGCACCGTGCCGATGTAGCCCGAGTGACCCGTTACCAATACGCGCATTGGTTACCCCCACGTTTCGTTGCTTGAAGCCGCCATACACGTGCCGCTCGCTGCTCTGCTGTGCAAAGTGTTCGTGCGCATCTATCTCGTGTCTTATAGGAGTATAAATTCAACTACGATAATCTGCATGCATTTGACTCGGGCTGCTCCTCCTCCCCCTGGCCTTTGGTTACCTCCCTCCATTTGTGATGGAGAGAGGCCGGAGATGAGTAGTGAGTTTAACTAACCAGGCGGGTGACGGTTTATGCGGCTTCGGTAACGGAGGCAACAGTTAGGGCGGGCATTCTGGATGTACGCGCGGAGCACGCGGCAGACGCAAGATGCACGTACCGTCAAGACTCGGCATTTAGTTTGGCGGTAGTGCCAGAAGACTACAAGCGACCACTTGTAATGGCGGCGGTGCGCCAGGAGACGGGATGGAAACAGCGACACGTGCGGTGACGGAGTTTCAGGCGGAGGAACGGGCAAACCGTGAGGAGCTTGCCGACGAAGCGCTGGCGGCAGCCGAGCGGCTTGAAGGCCAGGGCTGGCAGATCATCAAACCCCACCACGGCTGGGTTCACATCGACTGGTCGGAGATTTGGCGCTACCGGGAGCTGCT
>JACQGL010000040.1 GCA_016199525.1 Armatimonadota bacterium | reverse complement strand
TCGAGCCGGCGCCATCAGGGGAGAACTGAACCGCCCTGCAGTCTAGCCCCGCCGTCGTGTAGACATGGCTCTCCGACTGCCGTTCGCACTGCCCGCTATGCCCCGGGGCGGAAGCGGGTATACTGTGAACCAGTGCTTTCACCGCCCGCCACCTCTCCGTGCCAGGCTCTCTTTGCGAATGGGTGACTCATGAGTAGTGCCGTTGAGCAGCTGAAACAGCACCTGGGGGAAATCCACGATCTCAGTTGTGCCAGCCGCGTGCTGGGATGGGATCAGCAGACCTATATGCCGCCTGGCGGGGCGCGCCAGCGCGCCCAGCACAGGGCCACCCTCAGCCGCCTCATCCACAGCAAGTTCACTTCCGAAGAGACGCTCCGGCTGCTGGATGCCGCCGAGCCGGAGACGCAATCGCTGCCGGAGGAGCACGACGACCGCTGCCTGGTCCGCATCGTCCGCCGTGATTACGAGCGGTCCCGCAAGCTCCCCAGCGACTTCGTCGCCGCGTGGACCCGTGACGCCTCATTGAGCAACCAGGTCTGGCGCGAGGCGCGCAGGGCCAACGATTTTCCCGCTTTCCGTCCCCACCTGGAGAGCATGATGGATTACGCCCGCCGCGCCGCCGATTACTATGGCTACGAAGACCACCCCTACGACGCCTTGCTGGACGGCTATGAGCCCGGGCTGAAGACCGCCGACGTCCGCCGCGTGTTGGATGTCCTGCACCCCGCGCAGGTCGACCTCGCCAGGGCCATCTCCCAGAAGGAGGCGCCTCGCGCCGACTTCCTGTACCGCGAGTATCCTGAGGGAGCGCAGGGCGAGTTCGGGCTGGCTGTGGCCGCTGAATTCGGCTACGATTTGCAGCGCGGGCGGCTGGATGTGGCGCCGCATCCGTTTGAAACCGACTTCGGCCGCGACGACGTGCGCATCACCACGCGTTACGACTGCCATTACCTGCCGGAGGCAATCTTTGCTATTTTCCACGAGACGGGGCATGCCCTCTACGAGCAGAATATCTCGCCCTCGCTGTCGCGCACCCCACTCGACAGCGGCTGCAGCAACGTGTTCCACGAGTCGCAATCCCGCCTGTGGGAGAACCTGGTGAGTCGCAGCCGGTCTTTCTGGCAGCGCTACTTCCCGCGGCTAAGGCAGCTGTTTCCCGCCGCCCTTGCGGATGTGACGGCGGACGAGTTCTACCGCGCCGTTAACCGTGTGCAGCCCAGTCTCATCCGTGTGGAGGCGGACGAGGTGACCTACAATCTGCACATCATGTTGCGCTTCGAACTGGAGATGGGGCTGATCGAGAATCAGGTGGGGGTGGCAGACCTCCCTGAAGTCTGGGCGGTGAAGATGCGGGAGTACCTGGGCGTCACCCCGCCGGATGACCGGGACGGGGTGATGCAGGATACGCACTGGTCCACCGGCTCCCTCGGCTACTTCCCCACCTACGCGCTGGGCAACGTGATGGGGGCGCAGATCTACGAAACCGCGCTGCAGGCGGACCCGGGAATCGCGGCGCAGATCAACCAGGGCAGGTTTGACGGGCTGCGCGGCTGGCTGGGGGAGAACCTCTACCAGCACGGCCGCAAGTTTCTCCCCGGCGAGCTGGCCGTGCGCGTTACCGGGCGGCCGCTGGATCCGCAGCCCTACATTGCCTATCTCCAGCACAAGTTCGGCGAGCTCTATGGCCTCTGATAGGCACGGGAGAACGGAGGAACGGTAGCTGGTATAGACAATAAAGAATAATTTTTGTTAATACTACTATTCTTCTGCTCTCCCGTTCGAGCACCCCTCTGCCCCTCTTCCACTTTCTCCCACTCAAGCCCGGCGCCGGACACTCCGACAATGGGAGTAGCCCGGCTACCGCTCGCTTATGAACCTGTCGTCTGTATCCTCCCTCCGCTTCTGCCTGCGCCTGGCTCCCGTGCTCGGCGCCCTGGCGCTGGCGCTGGGCGTTCCGCCCGCCCTCGGGCTTGCCGCCACCCCCGAACCCGAGGGAACGGTGGTTCGCGTCCTGCTCTCGGTGCGCGCGTCCCAGGTAACGGTGCGTAGCCGCGCGGCGTGGCATTGCTGCGCGCGTGGCGAGCAGCCCACGGTGGACTCGCTCTCTCCCGGCGCGGAACTCACCCTCCGTGCGCGGGGGGATGCCGTCGAGTGGCGTCCGGCCCCCGATGCATCACCGCGACAGGCGCCCGGCGCCTTCCTTCTGGCTCAAGGGGAGGACTGGCTGAGCCTGGCAGCCGGCCGCGCCGAACGAGCGGTGCCGGGGGCGGTGGAAGTGACCGCCCGGGACGGAACGCTGCGGGTGGTGAACGAAGTGCCGCTGGACGACTACGTGGCCGCCGTCATGGCGGCGGAGACCTCCCCATCCTTCCACCGTGAGGCGCTCAAGGCAATGGCGGTGGCGATCCGCACCTACGCGTTGAAGGCCTACGATAAGCACGGGCCGTGGGCGGATGTCTGCGACACTACCCACTGTCAGATCTACCCGAGCGCCCACCGCCCGACGGCGGCCCTCGAAGCGGCGGTGAATGCCACCCGCGGGCTGGTGGCCTGGTTCGACGGCGCGCCCATCGATGCCGTCTATTCCACCGACTGCGGCGGCTACACGGAAGCCAGCGAGTATGCCTGGCGTCGGTCCAGCGCCGTGCCCTATCTGAGAGCGGTGCCGGACCGGCCCGCGCCCGACGCCCAGCCCTACTGCGCCATCGACCGCGATCATGGCTGGCGCCTGACCCTCTCTGCGCACCGCCTGCGCCGCCTGGGCGGTCTCGAGGAGCGCGCGAAGCCGGTCCTGGAGATGTTGGTCACCACCGAATCTGGCCGCGCGCAACAGCTCCGCATTCGCGCCGCGGACAAGGCGACCGGTAAGCTGTTCACCGGCGAGGAGTGGCGCCGGGCGCTGGGCGAAGACACGCTGCGCAGCCTGCGCTTCACGGTGGCGATGGACGAGCACGGGCGGGCCACTCTGACAGGCACGGGTTGGGGACACGGGGTTGGCCTATGTCAGTGGGGCGCAGAAGGCTACGCGCGCAGCTCCGCCGCGCCCACTTTCCGCGACATCCTGGCCCACTACTACCGCGGCGTCACGGTGGCGGAAAGCCCTATTGTTGCAAGCCGGAACCTCGCGCGCGCGGGTAACCCGCAGGCGCTGCTTCTCCCCGCGCCGTAAGGCAAAGAGCCCTCTTACCGGCGCCCGGCCGCCTGCGGAGCCTCCCACTGCCGGTAGTATACTGGTAACGGAGGAGCAGATTCCTCACCATATGACGGCAACTTGCGGGAGATCCGGGACTGCCCGCCCTCCACGGGCGGCTCGTAGGGACCGCGTTCCCAGGAGAAGGGGGCGCCCATGTCTAAACGACGCTCCTCGTCTCGGAGAGAAGCAGGCTGGGCGCCGTTAGGAATACGAATGAGTCTGATCATCCCACAATCCGGCAGTGCAATCCGTTGCTACGTTTCTATAAGCCAATGCACGAACGCCAAATGACCCTTCCCATCCCCGAATCCCCCCTTCTCCGCGTACAGGACCTGGCGGTGGAATTCACCGTGGGGGGCCGCCGTGCGCGGGCGGTGGACAGGCTCTCTTACGAGCTGCGCCCTGGCGAGGTGCTGGGCATGGTGGGCGAGTCTGGCTGCGGCAAATCGGTAAGCGCCCTGGCGCTGATGCGCCTGGTGCCGGAGCCGGGGCAGATCGCCGGGGGAGAGGTGTGGTTCGACGGGCGGAACCTGCTGTCCCTGCCTGAGCGCGAGATGCGCCCCCTCCGGGGCGGCCAGATCGCCATGATCTTCCAGGACCCGCTCTCCGCGCTCAACCCTGTGTTAACCGTCGGGTTCCAGGTGATGGAGGCGATTGCCCTCCACCAGCGAGTCCCCCGCAAGGTGGCCTGGGAGCGTGCCGTGGAGATGCTCCGGCGGGTCCACCTGCCGGACGCGGAGCACCGCGCGCGGTTTTATCCCCACCAGTTGAGCGGCGGGCAGCGTCAGCGGGTGATGATTGCCATAGCGTTCAGCTGCAGCCCGCGCCTGGTGATCGCGGACGAGCCAACCACTGCCCTCGATGTCACCGTCCAGCAGCAGGTGCTTGAGCTCATGCTGGAACTGCGGCAGGAGTTCGGGACCGCGATTCTGCTCATCACGCACGATCTGGGGGTGGTGGCGCAGACGTGCGATCGGGTGCTGGTGATGTACGCGGGGCGCGCCGTGGAGGTGGGCAGCGTGCGCGCGATCTTCCACACGCCGCGCCACCCCTACACCGCCGCGCTGCTGCGCTCCCTGCCACGGCTGGAGGGCAAGCGATCTGACAGACTGGCGTTGATCCCCGGCCAGCCGCCCGATATCTTCACTCTCCCGACCGGCTGCCCGTTTCACCCGCGCTGCCCGCTGGCGGACGACCGCTGTGCCGCCGAGATGCCCCCCTGGACCGATTTTAGCTCTGCCCACGGCTCCCGCTGCTGGCACGCGGGCGACGTCACCCTTGCGAAGTAATGCTCACGATGGAGACACAGAGGTCGGGCAGGCAAACGACTCTGGCCCGCGCTACTTCCCCATCAGCTCCTGAAGGGTCTTGTCGATCGCTTCCTGGTTGAAGCCCGCCTCGAGATAGCGGACCTTCCCCTCGCCGTCGATGATCACGTTCGTGGGAAAGCCCTCGACTCCGTACGATGCCGCGACTTTGTCGTCGCTATCCACCAGGATCGTGTAGGTGATCCCGTGCTTATCCCGGAAGCCGCGCGCTTTCTCCAGAGGGTCCTCCCGCTCGCCGGTGTTCACGCCGATCACCACCACGCCCTGATCGCGCAGCTTCTGCCAGTATTCCTTTTCTAAACGCGGAGCCTCCGCGTTGCACGGCCCTCACCAGGAGGCAAAGAAGTTCAGCAGGATAATCTTCCCCTGGTACTCCCCGAGCGTACGCTCCTTGCTCTCCAGGTCCTTGAGCTGGACCGGCGGCGCGGGCTTCCCGACCAGCAGCGTCTGACTCTTCTGTCGCTCCGCCCAAGCCTCCCAGTGTCCGAGGGTGGCGCCCAGGGAGTTAGCGGCGGCCAGGTAAGGGGACTCGGGGTGGTCGCTCTGAAACTGCTGCAACTGTGCCTGTGCTTGCTTGACTAGCTCATCGGCTCGTTCATGGGAAGTAGGGATTTCCTGAACGAGCTTCAGGAGGGCTGCCAGTTGCTGCGCCTGCGCACGCCGGGACTGGCATTCCGCCATCGGCACGTTGCGTACCCCACCCAGAGCCAGCGAGGTGGTGAAGCGGAACTTCTGCACGTGCTCGCCATCCTCCGCCTCCAGACCCGCCGTGCCCTCGTACTTCACCAGGCCGCCGCTCTGGCGATCTACCCAGAACCGCTCGCTGTACTCTGTGAGCCGCAGGGTAAACGGTTGGCCGGGCGCGTTCTTCAGCGGCAGCTTGCCGGCGACCGTCCTCTCCGCGCGCAGGCAGGAGCGAGCGCCGATCTTCTCCACACTTGTCACCCGCAGCCGCATGGGCGGGACCAATAAGGGTGGGTTGCCGAAGAGGGGCATCTTGGTAGTGCGCTGGTAACCAGGCTTCAGACTCACGCCGAACGGAGCCGGGAGGTCCAGCGCATCCATCATATCTTCCGGCGGACGGGCGTCGTGCTCGTCCGTTCCGTGTATCCAGAGGCGCGCGTCTCCGCTGGCAGCGCCCACCGGCACCGTGTTGCGGAATCGTACCACCTCCAGGCGGCTTTGCTGCTTCCCCACTACGGTGGCGGAAGCGCCGAGCCGGAGTTTCTGCGATTCCTCTTGAGCCTTCTGGCCCGGTTGCGCTTGGGAATAGACCAGCGTTACGGTGCCCGCGTAGCGCCATTCCTGTCCCACGCTAACGCGCTGCTGCGCGCTCGCCGGCGGGCCCCACAGCAGGATGGCTGCCGCCGCCAGCGCGACGACCACCACGACGAACCGTCTCATATCGCCACCTCTCCTTCGTCGAGGAAATGCCCCCGCAGGCGGAGCACGCACCCCGACGTAGTCGGGGCTGAAAACAGGATTCCCTACCGGGGGCGTCGCATCCTGCTACCCTCCGCTGGCGAGGCACTTATCGAGGTGCTGTGTGAAACACTCGCGCTAGGTGGGACCGGATAAACAGCCGCAGCCGCGCCCGCAGCACCAGTTGCCGAGCGCCTCTCCCTCGCCATCCCGCGTCCGCCGCGCCTGTTCGTACGCGTCGGGCTCAGGAGCCATCATCAACGGTGATGCGGGAAGGGGAGGAAAGGTTTGCGCCCATGCGCTGCTCGGATGATTTACGAAACGGAAAGGCGAACCTTTGCTCAGCGCAAGAGCCGAGCGGAGCACCCGCGTCTGTTCACGAAGCGCAGGCATCCCTGCCTGCTCACCCATCAGTTCCCCCGCCCCCAGGATTTTCCAGGCAGGCCTGTCGGGCCATGTGCAGGCGGAATGATGCGACGTGGTCTCGGTGACGGGACCGGTGCTGGCCGTTAGCAGGTTAGCACGTTGATAGGTCAGGATGCCATCCGCGCTTAAAATGTGCAAACTTGCCAGCCTGCCAACGGGCAACCCAAGCGTGGCAGAGGCCCCGCCGGACCATTTAGAGCTCTGCGCTCCATCCACAGGTGACGGTTATGAGATACGACTACTTCCCCCCTCTCGACCGCAACCTCTCCCGTCTGGTCCTGGGATCGATGGTCTTCTCCGTGGACACGCTGGCCATGACCTACCAGCTCTTGGACACCTGGCGGGAGCTGGGTGGCAACGTCGTGGACACGGCGCATATCTACGCGGATGGCGACTGCGAGCGCGCCCTCGGGCGGTGGCTGCAGGACCGGGGCTGCCGCACGGAGATGGTGATCCTCACCAAAGGTGCCCACCACAACGCGGATCGCCGACGCGTCACTCCCGAGGACATCACCTGTGACCTGCGGGACAGCCTGGCGCGGCTGAAGACCGATTACATCGACCTCTACCTCCTGCACCGCGACGATCCGGAGGTCCCGGTGGGGCCGATTGTGGAGGTGCTGAACGAGCACCGCCGCGCGGGCCGGATCCGTGCCTTCGGCGGCTCCAACTGGACACCGGAGCGTCTGGAGGCGGCGAACGCCTACGCCGCCGCCCGCGGCCTGGAGGGGTTCACGCTCAGCAGTCCCCACCTGAGCCTGGCCGTCCCCAACGAGCCGGTGTGGGAAGGGTGCGTGGCGGCCACAGACCCGGAATCCCGCGCCTGGTACGCCCGCACGCGTATGCCGCTGTTCGCCTGGTCGTCCCAGGGGCGCGGCTTCTTTGCCGGAATCGATAATGACGTGGTCCGGCGGGTATACCACAGCGAGGAGAACACGGAGCGGCTGCGTCGGGCGGAGCAACTGGGCCACCAGCGGGATTATACCGCCACCCAGGTAGCCCTGGCGTGGGTGCTGCACCAGCCGTTTTCTGTGTTCCCCATCGTCGGGCCGCACACGGTGGAGGAGCTCCGTTCCTGCGTGGCGGCGCTGGAGCTGGAGTTATCTACTCACGAAGTGCGCTGGCTGAATCTGGAGGAGTGACGTCACTCAGACCCCATTGTGGCAGCGCGCCAGAAGGAGGGACGGGATCATCTGGCACGCTGCCGTCGGCAGCGGTCTGGACGGCGGCTACGGCAGCGAGCAGTGCCCTATCGTGGGGTAGCGCGTCTTCCCGTGACTTATCCAGGACCTTCACGCGGATATTGCGGTAACGCACGAACCGCCGGGTGAAATCTCCACCGCCCTGCACCTGCAGTGCGATGCCGCCCCTATCCGGGTGGCGCTTCTCCGTGTCCGCGAACTCCATAACCTTGGTGCCGTTGATCCAGGTGCGGATCGTGGGTGGATTGCCCATAATCCGGGCGCGAAGCTCGTTCCAGCGGCCATGCTTCCACAGCTTGGGCCAGTCCTCCACCTTGATGGGCAATGGAAAGAGACAGTCGCGTTGTCTGATCTTGAACGGCGTCTCCAGCAGCTCGAAGTTGCAGACGTGGATATCGCCGCTGAGCCCCTCCCCGTGGATGCCCATCAGGTTCCCGCCCGGATGGTAGTCAATGATCATCCGGTAGGCCTGGCCCTGCTCCGTACTGCGCAGGAACAGGCCGCTATCCGGGCCGTAGTCGTTATTCGTCTCCAGTGCTACGACAAAGTCGCCGTATGGCTGGTCCGTGATGAGGATGCCGCCATTCCCGGGCTGGTCCTGGCTCCCCACGATCACGCCTCCCTCGACGACCCACCGCCCGCCGGTCCCGTAGCCGGTCTGTGAACTCACGTGCCAGCCTTTCAAGCTCCTACCGTCGAAGATGGGGACAAAGGCGGCGTCTGTCTTCTCTGTCGGGGGCCCGACCAGTGGGGACATCCCCAGGATTCCTGCTGCCAGTCCCACCAGGCGCAATCGACGCAGATTCGCCCCTGCCGCGCGCCCGTGAGATGCCCGCGCTCCTGGTAGCTTCGATTTCATCTTGACCTCCTGTAAGCAGCCGCCTGTCCCATCCACGCCCGCAGGACGGGGTGAAGCAGAACGCGGCGGCGGTGGTCCCGAAGCGTAAGGGGCTCCGCCTGGGGGACAGCGTCCCCGCGTCGGCGTTAGCCCGATCGAACTACCGGTGCCGGTGAATCACTAGGCAGTTAGGGTAAGTGGGGATCTAGCCCTTCTCTTTTGCGCGGCCATACTCGTCACTATGAGGCATCTGGCGTGCGGTATTGCTTTTCGTCGTGCCTCTCCTGTCGCGTTCGCGGCGGCGTCTTGCTAAAGGAAAGACTCGCGGGCCGGTGATAAAGGGAAATCAATACGTGCTTCGCGAAGCGCTCACTCTGCGCTGCCCGATCATACGTTGCGATGCTAGTCGATACTCACTGCCACCTGAACCATCCCGACTTTGCCCAGGATGCTCCCGCGGTGCTGGCGCGGGCGCGCCAGGCGGGGGTCCAGGCCCTGGTGGTTATCGGCTACGACCTACCGTCCAGCGAAGCCGCCCTGCGCCTGGCGGAGAGTGAGCCGGACGTGTTCGCCGCTGTGGGCCTGCACCCGCATGAGGCGGAGGCGTGGTCCGCCGCGCGGGCGGCGCAACTTGGCGAGATGGCCGCTCGCCCGCGCGTGGTTGCCATCGGCGAGTGCGGCCTGGATTTCTACCGCGAGCTGGCGCCGCGCGCCGCGCAGTATGCCGCTTTTCACGCGCAGCTACAACTGGCTGGGGAGATGGGGCTGCCGGTAGTCATTCACACCCGTAACTCGGTAGCGGAGGCGCTGGATATCACTGCCCCTTACGCGGCACGCGGGGTGCATGGTGTGTTTCATTGCTGGAGCGGCGGCGCGGAGGAGGCCCGCAGGGCGGTCGATCTTGGGTTTTGTCTTGGTATCGGCGGCGTGGTGACGTTCAAGAACGCGCGCGACCTGCACGCCATCGCCGCCCAGGCGCCGGGGGACCGTCTCGTGCTGGAAACGGATGCTCCCTATCTGGCGCCCACGCCCCATCGCGGCCGCCGGAACGAGCCCGCTTACCTGACCCTGGTGGCGGCGCGTGTGGCGGAGCTGCGAGGCACCCCGGTGGCTACCCTCGCGGCCGCCACGACGGCGAATGCCGGCCGCCTCTTCCCTCGCCTGCCCCGAAAGCTTTCGGGGCCTGCGCCTCCCCGGTCGCTGAAGGGCGGTGGGGGAACGGGAGCCTGACGCCTGATGCCCTCCCTGGCCCGCGATCCGCCTGCCGCGCTTTCCCGCTCACCATCCCGAGCGCTTGCGCTGCACCCGCGCGTAGATCTCCTCGTAGCGCCGCGCGGTGGTGTGTATGCTGAACCGCGCCGCGTCCGCCCGCGCTGCCTCGGACATCCTGGCGCGCAGGTCGCGGTCGCACAGCAAGCGCAGCAGGCAGTCCGCGAAGACCTGGGGATCGTTCGGAGTGAGGAATCCATCTACGCCATCCCGCACGATCGTCGCCGGCCCGTGCGCGGCCACCGAGACGGCGGACAGGCCGCACGCCTTCGCCTCCACCAGCACCAGGCCCTGCGTATCCGTCATCGAGGAAAAAGCGAGCACATCGGCAGCCACGTAGCAAAGCGGCAGCCGATGGCGAGGAATGAACCCGGGGAGGACGATCCGCTCCCCGGCTCCGGTGTCGCGCGCCAGTGCGCGCGCCCGTTCCAACCACGGCCCGCCGCCCGCCACTAGCAGCCGTGCCTGGGGCAACGCTTTCGCCACTCGGGCGAACGCGGAGAACAGCAGGCCCAGGTTCTTTTCCCTGGCCAGCCGGCCCGCGTACAGCACCAGAGGCGCGCCCGGCGGGATGCCAAACTCGCCCCGGGGAAAGGTTGGGTCGGGCGCTGGAGGCGGGCGCGAGGGCAGACCAGTAGGGATCACCTCCACCGATCGCTTCAGGCCGTAGCTGCGCAGCACATCGCGAATAGGCGCTGTGGGCACCACCACCGCGTCCGCCGATTGGCAATAGCGCCGCGACAGGTGGATCAACCAG
The DNA here is from genome assembly GCA_016199525.1 of Armatimonadota bacterium. Lineage (GTDB taxonomy): Bacteria > Armatimonadota > SYMT01 > SYMT01 > JACQGL01 > JACQGL01. The sequence continues at coordinate 4,436 of JACQGL010000040.1, read as the reverse complement.
CGGCGGGCTACCGCCTGGACCACCGACCCTGCGTAGTGAGCGTATTCCGCGTAGAGCGTGTGGTAGGTGGTGACGAGTGGCACGCCCAGGCGCCGGGCCCAGCGGCGCGCCGCCTGCCCGGTGGCGAACGGCGTATGGCTGTGAGCCACCTGGAATTCCCCGTCGCGAAAGGCGCGGAATACGTCCCTACTGGTAGGATAGGCCAGCGGATAGTTCGGGTGGTGGGGCAGGATGAAGGATGGGAACCGCACCGCGTGCCCGGACGGATCTACGTGCCCGGGGTAACGCGGCGCGAACACCACTACCGTGTGGCCCCGCTCCCGCAGGGCCTCTGCCAGCCACTCCACCGCGGTGGCAACGCCGTTGATGACGGGGGAATAGCTCTCTGTGAATAGGGCGATGCGCATAGCAGCCGTCATCAGCCGTTGGCCTTCCACAAATCCATGTCCCGTGTTTCCCGTTCCTGGTTTCTGGTTCCCCTTGGCGACTTTGCGTGAGCGTTCCGCGTTCCCAACCGGCCGGGCCCCCGAATGGTGGGGCCGTCACGATAATTCGCTCGGCGAGGCAAAAAAAGACCTCGCCCCTGTTCCCGGTCGTGCTGGCGGCGAGGTCCTCCGCATCCAGAGCGCGGCTCCCCGGCGAACCGGGGAGGCTCTCTTGCGGAGACAACGAGCTGCTTGTCGTAATCACCTATAGTGACGAACCAAAGGCGCGCCGGGTTGCAGTTCCTATATTGGGATGATGTTGAATTCGCTGCGAGGCACGCTCACGGCAGAGCGGCGAAACCCAGGTTCAAATGGCGATAGAGGCGCTGCTCGGCGTTCCAGAAGGCAACGCGCGCCACGGGGGACTCGGGATTGGCGCTGCGCACTTCCGCAAGCATGTCCACCGCATCCTGATACATGCCCAGGCGATCGTACACAGCGGCGATGAGCGCAGGTAGTTTGAATTTGCGCACGCGCTCCAGCAGCTCCGCCTCGGCAGCATTCAGGACGCGAAACATGGCCACGGGCGAACGCAGGGCTTCCGAACGGCCACCCGCTTCGACGAACCAGCGGTAGGTGCACCCCCGCGATAGCTCCAGGCCCGCTGGCAGGCTATACCAGCCCTGTGAGGAGACCAGGTCCAGAAGCCGCTCGGCACGCTGCCATGGCTGGTCCTGCGGGCCCGCGGCCACTTCCAACCGGAACCGGTACTGGCGCGCTCCCTCACCGCCCTTCCAGCGGAAGAGAGGGCGGGCGTCACAGATCGTCGCGTTCCCTGGGGGTGGGCTAAGGAGCGCCAGCTGTTTCGGATGCGTCTCCCGCAGCTGAATGCGAGGAAGCGGGTGCGGTGCCCGGTAGAACGAGAGCACCATCTGGGCCAGATCGTGAGGGAGGAGGTGCTCCTGGAACAGCACACGATCTGCGCAGAGCACCAGCTCGCCCGCCACGCGGCTGCCGGCGCGCAGCCGCGCGAGGATGGAGGGCCGCTGCTGGGGATCACCGCTCCATCGACCGGGAACCAGGAAGCAGAACAGGAGGGCCGCCGCCACCACCAGCGCCGTGCGGCGCGGCCAGCCCGTTCGGCCCAGCGCTGCCCGCGCCCCCCACCACTGGTGTCGCTCCGGACCACGCAACGCTTCGCGGGCCTCCCGAAACGTCTGCAGGCAAGCGGGGCAGCAGACGACGTGCCGCATGTGGCGGGCCCAATCCCCGTGCCGCCGCCCGTGTGCCGCCAGCTCGATCACCCGCCGCACGGAGGGACAGCTGTCCGTGGGAACAGCGCCGCGCACGTGTTCCGCCAGCCGCTGCTCCAGCGGTGTCCAGTCGTCTATCTGCCTGTGCCACCTCATAGTTCGTTCAACACGATACCGGAGACGCCTGATTTAATACGACGCCTGGGGCGTCCGTGGTATTACGGCGGTCCCCTCAAAGGCCGCGCAGGTAGCGCGCCACTTTCAGGCAGGCCGCCCGCAGCCGCTCGACGGAGCGACACGGCGGGCGTCGCTCCAGCACCGTCTGGCGGAAGACCGCCGCCTCCGCCGGGGTCATCTCCCCCGCGGCACAGGAGAACGCTTCCGCCAGCTCCTCGGCGCCGCCCACGGCATCCGGGTAATCCCGGAACAGATGCGCCAGGAGCTTTCCTCGCGCCCGGAACGTCAGCACCCGAACATGGTTCTCGCGGAGGCGCAGCATGTCGGCGATTTCCCGCACCTCCAGGCCGCGATAGGCGAGCATCAGCGCCAGGTACTCGTGTGTCTCGCAGCACTCGTGGGCCGCCTCGATGAGGAAGTGGGCGAATTCCGTGCGCACGAAGACATCCGCCAGCAGCGGGCCGGGGTCCCCGGGCTCGTGGGGCGATACCTCATCCGTCGCCAGAGCGTCCAGCGACAGCGGCGGCAGGGCGGGCTGTTGCCGGCGGAATGAGATCAGCCGGTTGCGAGCGATGCGGAACAGCCACGTGCGCAGCTGGGCCTCGGCGCGATAACCGGCGAGGCCCTGCCAGGCCAGCAGCAGCGTCTCCTGCAGCAGGTCACGTGCGAGTTCAGGACACCTGGTGGCGCGCAGGAAGAATGCCCACAGGTCGGCCCGCGCCCCGGCGACCAGCGCTTCAAATGCCCTGGCGTCTCCGGCTCGCGCGCGGTCGATTAGATCGGTGGAGTGGCTGGCTGGCATTCGTCTCTCAACGTCCGCTGTTCTGCCGACGGCGGGGTCTCCCTTTGCTGACGCCTTCCTCTCTTCATGATAATTCGGCATGAGAGTCCCTGCCGCCCTATGTGGCCGGTCTGCGACCAGGCAGATCACCGAAAATCTGCCAGGTAGTGGGTGCTGGTCAGCGCAGGGCTGTCCCGGACAGCGAATTACTTTCCCTCCGCGCAAAAAACAACGCTCCCCAGCGCCCGTGGGGGGCCGGGGAGCGTCCGATTGGCAGTAAGTGCCCGCCGGTTACATATCGTAATCGCTCGGGTAGCCGCCGTGGCCGCCTGCGGGCGCTTTCTCCTTCTCCGGCTTCTCAGTGACCAGCGCCTCAGTGGTGAGGATCATGCTGGTGATGGAGGCGGCGTTCTCCAGGGCGCTGCGGGTTACCTTCACCGGATCCACCACGCCCGCGGCCACCATATCCTCGAACTGTTCGGTGGCGGCGTTGAAGCCGTAGCCCTTGCGTAGGCGCTTTATCCGCTCCACCACCACGGAGCCTTCCCAGCCCGAGTTCTCGGCGATCTGGCGCAGCGGTTCCTCCAGCGCGCGCCGCACGATCTGGAGACCCACGAGCGTATCGCGCTGCTCGGCCCCCTCACCCGCGGGGCCGCGCCCGCGCCGCCCCTGGCGCACCAGGCTATCCTTCAGCGCCGGGATGACATTGATCAGCGCGACGCCACCGCCCGGAACAATCCCCTCCTCTACCGCCGCACGGGTTGCGGAGAGGGCATCCTCGAAGCGGTGCTTCTTCTCCTTGAGCTCGGTCTCGGTAGCGGCACCGACCTTGATCACCGCCACGCCACCGGAGAGCTTCGCACGCCGCTCCTGGAGCTTCTCCTTATCGTAGGAGGACTCGGTGGTCTCGATCTCAGCCTCGATCTGCTTGATGCGGCCCATCACCGCCTCAGAGGAGCCTGCGCCTTCGATGATCGTGGTCTCATCCTTGGTGATGATGATCTTCTTGCAGCGGCCCATCATCGAGAGGTCCACGCTGTCCAGCTTGATGCCCAGGTCCTCGGAGATGAACTGACCCCCGGTGAGGATGGCAATATCCTCCATCATCCGCTTGCGGCGGTCCCCAAAGCCCGGAGACTTGATTGCCACAGACTGGATGATGCCGCGGATCTTGTTCACTACCAGGGTGGCGAGGGCATCGCCATCCACATCCTCGGCGATGATCACCACCGGCTGGCGCGCGCCTGCTACCTTTTCTAGCAGAGGGATCAGATCCGCCGCTGCCGAGATCTTCTTCTCGTAGAGCAGGATAAGCGGGTTCTCGTAGACGGCCTCCATCCGCTCCGTGTCGGTGACCATGTAGGGAGAGATGTAGCCCTTATCAAACTGCATCCCCTCCACCTTCTCCAGGGTGTCCGTAGTGCCCTTGGATTCCTCCACGGTAATCACCCCGTCCTTGCCCACGGCATCCATCGCCTCAGCAATGATCCGGCCGATCTCCGGGTCGTTCCCCGCGATGGAGGCGACGTTGCGCACCTCCTCGGAGGTGGAAACCTCGATGGCGTTATTCTTCAGCGCTTCGACGGCCGCCTGGACGCCGATCTCGATACCCCGCTTGAGGGCCATCGGATTGGCACCCGCGGCGACGTTCTTGAGACCTTCGGTAAGCAGGGACTGGGCAAGCACGGTGGCGGTGGTGGTACCGTCGCCCGCCACATCGTTGGTCTTAGACGCCACTTCTTTCACCAGCTGGGCGCCCATATTCTCGTAGGGATCGGATAGCTCGATCTCCTTGGCCAC
>JACQGL010000041.1 GCA_016199525.1 Armatimonadota bacterium | reverse complement strand
CTGTATCAGATCATGAAGGTGGGGCAGGCGGGGACGTTTGCGGCCTCGGACAACGACTTCGATGCCCACTTCATCGCCACGCAGTTCACGGCGCGGTTCTAGAAGTTAGGAGAACGGCGCCGGGAACGGTAGTAGATCGAGGCCCTCCCGTACGGGGGGGCCTCTTTTAGCTGTACGGGAGGTGGGGCGCAGGATGATCTCTCCCATACTCCCACACCCACCGCGGACGGCCACTCTTCCGGAGTGTCGCCTTCTTGCAACGCCGTTCCCTGCGTGTTAGAATGACCCGGCCGATCCGCCTGTCGTGGCCTGCGCCCCAGTCATTTCCAAGAGCCTCCGGCACGTTTGCCCATGTCCACCGAACCCCGCACTATCCTGGCCACGGACTGCGGCAGTACCACCACTAAGGCCATCCTCATCGAGCGGCAGCAGGACGAATACCGGCTCATCGTCCGTGGCGAAGCGCCTACCACCGTGGAAGCCCCGTTCGACGATGTCACCGTCGGTGTAGTGAACGCCGTGCGGGAAGTCGAGGAGCTTACGGGGCGGACCTTTCTGGAAGGGGGCAAGGTGCTGACGCCTGCCCGCGACCAGAAGGCCGGCGCGGATCTCTACCTCTCCACCTCCTCGGCGGGGGGCGGGCTGCAGATGACGGTGGCGGGCGTGGTGAAGGCAATGAGCGCCGAAAGCGCCCAGCGGGCCGCCCTGGGGGCGGGCGCCATCATTATGGACGTCATCGCCGTGGACGATGGGCGCAAGGACTACGAGAAGGTGGAGCGCATCCGCGCTCTGCGGCCGGACATGATTCTGATGTCCGGCGGCACAGATGGCGGCACCGTGACCCACCTGGTGGAGCTGGCAGAGATGATCCTCTCCGCCGACCCCCGTCCGCGGTTGGGAATCGGCCTGCGCATCCCCGTCATCTACGCCGGCAACCGCGACGCGCGTGAGCCCGTGCGTAAACTCCTCAACGGCCACGTGGATCTTCACCTGGTGGACAACGTCCGGCCGGCGCTGGACCGAGAGAACTTCGACCCCGCCCGTGAGGCCATCCACGAACTGTTTCTGCAGCACGTAATGCAGCAGGCGCCAGGCTACAGCAAGCTGCTCGCGTGGACCAGTGCCGACATTATGGCCACTCCGAACGCCGTCGGCCGCATCGTCCAGACCTACGCCGAGCGCGAGGGGATCAACGTGCTGGCGGTCGATATCGGCGGCGCGACCACGGATGTGTTCAGCGTTTTCGGCGGGACGTTCAACCGAACGGTATCCGCCAACCTGGGGATGTCCTACTCCATCTGCAACGTCCTCACCGAGGCGGGGGTGGAGAACATCGGGCGGTGGGTGCCATTTCCGCTGGAGGAGACGGAACTGCGCAACCGGCTGCGCAACAAGATGATCCGGCCCACCACCATCCCCTATACGCTGGAGGACCTGTTGATCGAGCAGGCGGTGGCCCGGGAGGCGCTTCGCCTGGCGTTCGAGCACCACAAATCGCTGGCCCGTTCCCTGAAGGGCGTCCAGCAGCAGCGCACCATCGCGGATGTCTTCGAGCCGCAGGCGGCGGGCGATACGCTGGTGGACATGCTGGCCCTGAATATGATCGTGGGCAGCGGCGGGGTGCTGAGCCACGCCCCGCGCCGCGAGCAGGCAGCGTTGATGATGCTCGATGCTTATCAGCCGGAAGGCGTCACCGAACTGGCGGTCGATTCCATTTTTATGATGCCGCACCTGGGGATCCTGTCTGCCGTGCATGCGGCCGCGGCCACACAGGTCTTCGACCGGGACTGTCTGATTCGGCTGGGAAGCGTGATTGCTCCCGTGGGCAATGCGAAAGAGGGCGAAACGATCGCGCAGGTGGAACTTGACGGCAAGAACTATCTAGTCGTGGGCGGTCGAATCGAGGTCCTACCGCTGCCTGAAGGCAGGCAGATCGAGGTGCGCATCACCCCCGCGCGCGGGTTCAACGTGGGAGTAGGCCGCGGCCGGGAGACGGTGGCTGCCGTCCGCGGGGGAGTGGTGGGGCTCATCCTGGACGGCCGTGGCCGCCCGCTCCAGCTCCCCGCTGTGGCGGCAGCCCGTGTCGCGAAGCTGCGTGAATGGCTGGCTGCCTTCAGCCTGCCGTTGTCCGGCCAGTAGGGGGGAGTGTGAGGGGTAGCCAAACCGGAACGGCAAATGGCCAGCATCCTCGGCAATCGACAAACCGTGATCCGAATACGCCCTGCCTGATACCCAGGTATCTGAAAACGATGGGCACTGCATACACACCTGGCCTGAAAGTGTCCGCTTTCACCACCGTCCGAAAGACGCGACGTCTGCCGCTCAAGGGGGAGGTGGTGGTTGCTGCAGGTCAGGAGGTGGAGCCGGACACAGTGGTCGCGCGGACGAACGTCCCTGGCATCCTGCGGACCGTCCGCGCCGCGGACATACTGGGGGTGGACGCGGACGAAGTCCCCGCCGCGCTGCTGGTGAAGCTGGGGGATGAGGTGGAGGCTGGGCAGCTTATTGCCAGCACGCGCTCCTTTTTTGGCCTGTTCAAGTCCGAGTGCCGGTCTCCCGTGGCGGGGGTAGCGGAGCTGGTGTCCGAGACCACCGGCCATGTGGGCATCCGGGAGAGGCCCAACCCGATCGAGGTGACCGCCTATGTGCGGGGTCGCGTGGCCCAGGTGCTGGAGGGAGAGGGCGTGATCGTGGCGACGCAAGGCGCCTTCATCCAGGGCATCTTTGGCGTCGGGGGCGAACGGCGCGGCACGATCCGAATGGCGGTGTCGGACCCCAACCAGCCGATCACCGAGATGGACATCCGCTCCGAGCACGCGGGAGTGGTGCTTTGCGGGGGCTGCTGCGTCCGGGGCGCCGCCCTCCGGCGCGCCGCGGAGGTGGGCGTGGCGGGCATCGTTGTGGGAGCGGTAGTAGATCAGGATCTGGTCGATTTTCTCGGCTACGACATCGGGGTGGCCATCACGGGCCATGAGGGGATCCCCCTGACGCTGATCATCACCGAAGGGTTCGGCGCCATCCGCATGGCGCAGCGCACCTTCGATCTGCTGCGTGCCCTGGAGGGGCAACAGGCGTCCATCAACGGGGCCACCCAGATCCGCGCGGGGGTGATCCGGCCGGAGGTGATCGTGCCGCGCGTGGATGGGGAGCCTGAGCAAGACGGTGAGCGCCACGACCTGGAGAGCGGCGTTCCCATCCGCATCATCCGCGAGCCCTATTTCGGCCGCCTGGCCACCGTGGCGGCTCTCCCGTCCGAGCCTCAACCGATTCCTACGGGGGCCAGCGTGCGCGTTCTGGAGGCGCAGCTCGCCAGCGGCGAGCGCGTCACCGTGCCCCGCGCCAATGTGGAGCTGATCGAAGAATAGGGTTTCTGGTTTTCTCGTTTCCGGATGGGCCCGTACGGGCGTAGCAGCCACAAGCCGGAAGGGAGAAGCAGAGACCACAAGTTGGAAACTTCCTTGGAACTGATTCGTTCCGAACACGTGTATCGCGGGCGTGTTGTTTCCCTGCGCCTGGACGACGTGCGGCTGGAGGACGGCCGCGTTGTCCACTGGGAGGTGGTGGAGCACGCGCCGTCCGTCACCATCGTCCCTGTGCGCGCCGATGGCACGGTGGTGCTCATCGAGCAGTACCGCCACCCCACGGGCGGCGTGCTGCTGGAGACCCCGGCGGGCAATGTGGGTCCGGGGGAAACGCCCGCGGAGGCGGCGCAGCGGGAGCTGGCGGAGGAGATTGGCTGCCGCGCAGAGGAGTTGATCCCCCTGTG
>JACQGL010000043.1 GCA_016199525.1 Armatimonadota bacterium | reverse complement strand
GGGTCACGGACCGCCGCTATGTCATCGCCCAGTACGACGCCAGCATCGCCTACGCCGATGTGTGCCTGGCGCGCTTCTTTCAGCGGCTCACGGATCTGCAGCTCTGGGACGATACCCTCATAGTGGTTGGCGCAGATCACGGGGAGGAACTGGACGAGCACGGCTGCTGGTTCGATCACCACGGCCTCTACGAGACGAATGTGCGCGTGCCGCTCCTGGTCCGATTTCCGGATCGCCGCGCCGCCGGCCGGGAGATCGGCGGGTTGTTCGACGCCCTGGACGTGGCCCCCACGCTGCTGTCCGCTCTGGGATTGCCGGAGCTGATGGCCCGCGCCGGCATGCGGGGTAGAAATCTGCTGCCCTGGCTGGACAGTGGCGCCGTGCCGGATGCCGCAGGCATCTACCTGACGGAATGCACCTGGATGCGTAAGCGAGCCTGGCGGACGCCCCGTTGGAAGCTCATTCGCGCTCTGGAGCCGGATATCTACGGGAAGCCGCCGCTCGAACTGTATGACCTCGCCGCAGACCCCGAGGAGCAACACAACCTGGCCGACGACCGGCCGGAGGCGGTGGCTCGTCTTAGCGAAGCCATGGCTCAGCACGCGGCCGCCCGGCTGGCCGAGACTGGCCTCCCCGACCCCCTCGTCGCCCAGACGGACGCGCTACGCATCTGGCAGCCGCGGTTCATCGCCGGACGACGCAAGGCGGCGGACGCGCTGGAGCGGTGAAGCCGTGAGGCGGTAAAGACGACAGCGGACCAGTCGAGGTACAATCTCTGGAACTCTTAAGCAACCGCCCGACGCTACCTACCCTGTATACCCATCATCGAGAAAGTAGAGCAGATGTTGAAGCGCGTACCCCTCTCTGCAGGGTCGGCAGCCGCTGCGGCACTGCTGGTGGTTCTCCTACTCTGCCGACCCAGCCGGGCGCAGGGACTAAGTAGTCGGGACCCCTACCTGCAAAACGACCAGGGCAGTTCGATTACCGTTTGCTGGACTACCGTACGGCCGATGGCCTCACAGGTGTGGCTGCGGCAGCCCAGTCAGGAAGCTGCAAGGCGCTTTGCGGATGAGCCACCGGGCCACAGACACCAGGTAACCCTTTCGCCGCTGCAGCCGGGCGGCACCTACGAATACCAGGTAGCCACCGATCAGGGGACCTCACCATGGCACCGGTTCCATACCCGCCCTAAGGGATCGGTCCCATTCCGCTTCGCCGTCTTTGGGGATATGGGCGACGGATCACCAGCCGAGCGTACCGTCGAGCGACTGCTGGAGCAGGAAGCGCCGGACTTTGCGTTCGCGCTTGGGGATCTCGCCTACCCGAGCGCACAGGAAGCAACCCTTACGCAGCACTTCTTCCATCCGCTGGCACGTTATGCGGCGGAGCACGTCATCTGGCACGTTTTCGGCAATCACGATGTGGCCGCGCAGGGGGGCCGGCCGCTGGAGGCGGCCTCTGTAGTACCTACTGATGGTCCGATGGGTCTGCCCCCATGCCATAACTATAGCTGGAACTACGGAGATGCCCATTTCGTGGTCCTCGATTCCAACCTCTCCCCATCCCAGCTCCGGACTCGCATCGCCCCCTGGCTAGAGATGGATCTGAGCCAGTCAAACGAGCGCTGGAAATTCGTGATGATGCATCATCCGCCCTTCAGCACCGGGCCGCATGGCAATACCGCCCGGCTCGATACTCTCCTCGTGCCCCTCTTCTCGCGACGCGGCGTGACGGCTGTCTTCTCCGGGCACGATCACGACTACGAACGCTTCAAACCTATCGATGGGGTCGTCTATGTTGTCTCAGGAGACGGCGGTGCAGGCCTGTACCGCTTCAAGCGCTCCGATCTGAATCTCGTTAAGCGGGATGACCTCCACCACGGGCTAACCCTGGTGGACATCGATGGCACCGGCGCGCGGCTGCGCCATATCACCACGGATGGCTCCGAGCTGGATCGAGCGGAGCTTGCGCCTCGCTCGCCTTAATGCTGACTTCACGGGATTGGGAGCCAGTCGCGGCGAAACACATAAGCACCGCGCAGGCACCGGGCGTGGCGACACACGCAGGGAGAAGCGGGCGCAAGAGTGGCTGTGTGAAGGGACGACGGGGCGGGAGTGTCGGGCCATAATCTCCGGAGCCCCGCTCCCCGTTCTACAGGATCAGCCTGGCGGGCGCACCTCACTGGCTGGGGTTGAATAGATCGGGCGCATCGGATAGGTTAAGTAAGGAGGGTGCGGAGCGGCGCCTCCCGCTCTCATTCGGCGATCCGCCCATATGGGTGGGCACGTGCCTGCCATCCCGACGCTTACTCAGTTCACAATCCGCACTGCTATGGTCGCCCGTCGCATCATCCCTGCCCTCGATATTAAGGAAGGCCGCGTGGTCAAATGCGTCCGCTTCCTCAATCCACGTGACGCTGGTGATCCGGTGGACCTCGCCCGACTATACGACCAGGAAGGGGCAGACGAGATCGTCTTCCTGGATATTACCGCCAGCTACGAAAGGCGCGCCCTGATGCTAGACGTGGCCCGCCGGGTCGCGGAGCAGGTGTTTATCCCCTTCACCGTGGGTGGGGGCATCCGCACCGTCGAGGACATGCGCGAGACCCTTAAGACCGGCGCGGACAAGATCTTCATCAATACCAGTGCCGTCCAGAACCCCGATCTGATCAGCGAAGGGGCGGACCGGTTTGGGTCGCAGTGCATCGTGGTGGCGATCGACGGCAAACGCCGCGCGAACGACGGTTGGGAAGTCTACATCCATGGCGGACGCACGCCTACGGGGCGGGACGCGGTTGCCTGGGCGGCAGAGGCGGCGCGCCGCGGCGCGGGGGAGATCCTGCTCACCAGCCTGGACGCCGACGGGACGCAGGCCGGCTACGACCTGGAGCTGACGCGCGCGGTGGCCGACGCCGTTCCGACTCCCGTGATTGCTTCGGGCGGCGCAGGGTCCGAAGCACACATTTACGATGGCCTGACGCGCGGGGGAGCAGAAGCAGCGCTCGTCGCCTCCCTTGTCCACTACCAGATCCTGTCCATTCGACAGATCAAATCCTACCTGCGCAACCGGCAGCTGCCCGTCCGGCTGTAGCGGTGGCTGGCGGCCGGCAGCGAGCCATCGTAAACACCAGGCCGGCAAGGATGCAGGCGCTCTTCCCCTGGCGCCGATACGCTATGTCTACCCGGCCAGGTTTCGTTAGCCACCCGCGGCCCTCACCCGCGAGAGACCTGCAATGATGAAAGAAGCGGAAGATATCTGGGAGTTGGTCACCTTCGATAGCCGTGGCCTGGTCCCCGCAGTGGCGCAGGATGTGGACACGGGCGAGGTGCTGATGCTTGCCTACATGAACCGCGAATCGCTGCGCCAAACGCTGGAAACCCGTAAGGTAACCTACTGGAGCCGGTCGCGGCAGGAGTTGTGGGTAAAGGGGGCCACCTCCGGCCACTTCCAGCACCTGGAAGAGCTGCGCGTGGACTGCGATGGGGACGCGATCCTGGTGCGTGTTCGGCAGATAGGGCCGGCGTGTCACACCGGCGCACGCACCTGCTTCTTCCGTGCTGCGGATGCATCCGGCCGTCTCTCCCCGATAAGAACGAGTGATCAGGAGCGCTAGCCTGCACCTGCCAGCCATCCGGCCGCTCGCCGCGTGGGGCCGGACCGTCTTGCCCGGCGCTTGCCGGCAACCGTAGAACGGTTGACATCCTCTGGCTAGACACCTTACAATTTATTAATCGCGCTCCCAAGGCTGGCTCGCTAAAAACTCTGGAGGGGCGAATGGCGCAGCTCGTCCGAGATGTGATGTCCCGGAAGGTCCTGTTTGTGACCCCGTCGGCGTCCATCCGTACGGCCATGGAGCTGCTTCGTGGCCAGCAGCTGGAGGCGCTGCCGGTTATGGATGGCGGGCGTCTCGTGGGTATCGTGGAGACCCTCGACCTCTACCGCTTCAACGGCGAGTTTCCCGTCACCGAGGCCATGAGCCCCGCCCGTGCGGAGGTCACCATCGCACCGGACGCGTCGGTGGTGGAGGGTGCGTCCACCATGCTTCGGCACGGCCTCCGTCAGCTACCGGTCGTTTGCAATGGCCAGCTCGTCGGCCTGCTGAGCGATCGTGACCTGGCGGCCAGTTGGGGAAGCGTGCTGGATCCGCTTACCGGGCTCCCCTGGCAGGATGAGATGCGCCGCTGGGCCGCCCGGCAGCTCGCTGCGGGCCGAGAGATCACCATCGTTTTCCTCGATCTGAATAACTTCGGAGCGTTCAACAAGGCGCGTGGCCACGTCTATGGGGATCGCATCCTCCAGACAGTCGCTCAGGTGTGTCGCGCCGCCACCGACCCGGAGCGCGACTGCCTGTGCCGCTACGGCGGGGATGAGTTCGTGGCGGCATCCACACGCTCGGCAGAAGGCGCCCGCGCACTGGCCGTAACCCTGCGCGATGCGATCCGCGCGCTCACGCTGGAAGACCGGCCGGTGGGGATTGGGGCCGCCATTGGCATCGCGGGCGGCCAGCGTCACGTACCGCGGCCGGATGCCCATCCGTATGCCACCCTGGACGATCTGCTTACCCTGGCGAGCCAGGCATCCACGCGCGCCAAGGAGCTGCCGGAGAGCATCCTGGCTGCCGAAAGCCAGCACGGCCGGATGCCGTTTGTGGGTCGGCGGTTCCTCCCCGATGAGCCTTCTTCGTGGGATGGCTACGAGCGTGTGGCCGTGGATGGCTACACCATCAGCCGACGTCGGCAGGAAGTGGCCGTAACGGTGGGCCTGCGGGCTGGCGGCCGCCTCCAGGAAGCAACCAACGTCCGCGGCCCACACGAAATCGAACTCGCCCTCGCCCTGGCCACTGCCGATTGTCTGGCTGGCTTCCTGCCCCCCCAGATCCACCTGCGCGTTGAGAAGGCGGCGCACTGGACGATTGATGGCCAGTACTCGCTCATCTCGGTGGTCGTCACCTGGCGAGACCCGGAGGGAGAGGAGGAACAGCTGGTTGGGGCAAGCCTGACGCGCACCGACGCCTACCGGGCGGTGATCAATGCCCTGCTGGATGCCACCAACCGGCGGCTCGGCCCCTGGGTGGCGCGGGCGCTCCCCAGCGGCAGCGAACGAAAGCGAGAAGCCTGATCCCCGCGCCGCTGTGGGCAGCGGCGTCGGCATCCTCTTTGCATCTTCCGGCGCTCCTCCTGGTTTTCGAGCGCGTTCCATGCCACTATAGTGAGGGGGGGCGCGCGTCCAGCCTGATCCCCACTCCGGTAACAGTAGAGAGGCATGAAAGCCCTATTACTTGCGGGCGGCAAAGGCACCCGGCTGCGTCCGCTTACCTATACCACCGCCAAGCAGCTGGTCCCCGTCGCCAACAAACCGATCCTCTACTATGCTCTGGAGGCGGTGCGCGAGGCAGGTATCCGCGACGTCGGCGTAATCGTCGGGGCCACGCGGGCGGAGATCGAGGCCGCTGTTGGGGATGGCCGCCGCTGGGATGTGAGGATTACCTACCTGCCGCAGCCCGAGCCTCTGGGAATTGCCCACGCGGTGAAGATCGCGCACCCGTATCTGGGTGACGAGCCGTTCCTCCTCTTCCTGGGAGATAACCTCATTCAGGGCGGCGTGCGGCACCTGGTGCACGAGTTCAACTCTCTCGATGCCGCAGCCCTCATCCTGCTCAAAGAAGTGGCGGATCCGCGCGCCTTCGGGGTAGCGGAGGTGGATGCGTCCGGCCGGGTGATCCGCCTGGTGGAGAAGCCGAGTGTTCCCCCCTCGAATCTGGCGCTGGTGGGCGTCTATCTGTTCCGCCCCGCCGTGCATGAAGTGATCGCCACGCTACAACCGTCGGCGCGCGGGGAACTGGAGATCACGGATGCCATCCAGGGCCTGCTGGACCGGGGCGAGCGGGTGGTGGCCCGCCGGCTATCCGGCTGGTGGCTGGATACCGGCAAGAAGGATGATATGCTGGAGGCGAACCGCGTTGTCCTGGAGGACCTCCAGCCATCCATTGAGGGAGAAGTGGACGCGGAGAGCCGCGTTGCCGGTCGCGTGGTCATCGGACCCGGAACGCGGCTGGTACGCAGCACGGTGCGCGGGCCCGCGGCCATCGGCGCGGGATGCGAACTGGTGGACGCCTTCATCGGCCCTTACACCAGTATCGCGGATGGAGCGCGGATCGTGAGCAGCGAGGTGGACCATAGCATTGTCCTGGAGGGCAGCGTGATCCATCTGCCCGGGCAGCGTCTGGCCGACTGTCTGATCGGTCGCCACGCCACCATCACCCGCGCGGGCACGCGCCCGGCGGCGCTGCGCCTCTTGCTGGCAGATGACAGCGAGGTTTCCCTTCCGTGAGCGATTCTTATCACCACGGCGACGTAAAGGACGCGGAAAGCACTGTGCAGGAGGGGCTGAAGGAGCGAAGGGGCCAGAGGGTGACGTCACGCCCTTACCCAAACCGCCATTCCCCCACCCTCTCGCTCACTGCGGCTCTGTGCCTTTGTGGCTTAACGATCTGGTCAAGGGAACACGCGGATGCAACGCATTCTGGTCACCGGCGGGGCAGGCTTCATCGGGAGCCATTTCGTTCGCTACCTGCTTCGCCACCATCCGGCGGTGTCGGTCACCGTCCTGGATAAGCTCACCTACGCCGGGATTCTGGAGAATCTGGCGGGCATCCGGGACGATCCGCGCTTCCGCCTGGTGGTGGGGGACGTTGCCGACCCGGACGCCGTCCGCAACGCCATCGCGGGCTGCTCGGCCGTGGCTCACCTGGCGGCGGAATCACACGTGGACCGCTCGCTGATGGATCCCGGGGGCTGCGTGCACACCCAGGTGCACGGCACGCTTACCCTTCTGCAGGCCTCCCTGGAAGCGCACGTGGAGCGCTTCTTGCTGGTATCCACGGACGAAGTCTACGGCCCCGTGCTGGAGGGGAGCGCCTCCGAGGAGTCTCTCTTGCGTCCCAGCAGCCCCTATTCAGCCACGAAAGCGGCGGCGGAGCACCTGGCGCACGCCTATGCTGTGACCTATGACCTGCCTGTGCTCATCACGCGCGGCAGCAACAACTTGGGGCCCTACCAGTACCCGGAGAAAATGCTGCCGCTGTTCATTACCAACGCGCTGGAGGACCGGCCTCTACCCATCTACGGCGACGGCCACCAGAGGCGAGACTGGCTGCATGTGGAGGACCACTGCGCGGCGCTGGACTTGGTGCTCCGAGAGGGAGAGCCGGGCACGATCTACAACGTGGGTTCCGGAGAGGAGCGGGAGAACCTGGCGATGGCCCGGGCGATCCTCGCCCGCCTCGGGAAGCCGGAGACGCTGATTACCTTCGTTCAGGACCGCCCCGGCCACGATCGCCGCTACAGCGTGGCGACGGAGCGCATTCGCACTCTGGGATGGCAGCCCCGCTACTCGCTCGATCAGGCCCTGGAGGAGACCATCCGGTGGTACCAGGAGAACCAGGCGTGGTGGAAAAGGATCAAGGCAGGCGAGTATCAGGAGTACTACCGCCGGATGTACCTGGAGCGATCCGTCCTCGCACCGTCGGGATAGGGGCAGTGGTGCTGGCGCTTATCCAGGAGCTGCGCCCCCGCCAGTGGCTCAAGAACGGCATCCTGTTCGCCGGACTGCTGTTCACACTCGACCAAGACCACTCTCTCCACGCCTGGCTGCGCGTGCTGGGCGGGTTTGCCTGCTTCTGCGCGCTGGCGAGCGCGATCTATATCTTCAACGATCTCTGTGACCTGGAGCAAGACCGCAAGCATCCTCGCAAGCGCTTGCGACCGCTCGCCTCGGGCCGGCTGTCGCGCGTCGTCGCCTCGGCAGCGATGCTGTCTCTGCTGGTGAGCGGGCTGGCGGGCGCCACGGCGCTGGACGGCTGGTTTCTACTCAGCGCCATCGCCTACGCGGGCGTCACCATCGCCTACTCGCTCTGGCTCAAGCACCTGGTGATCCTGGACGTAATGACGTTATCTGCCGGTTTCGTTCTGCGAGCCGTGGCGGGGGCGGCGGTGATTCACGTCGAGATCAGCCCCTGGCTGCTGGTCTGCACGACGCTCGGCGCGCTCTTCCTGGGCTTCGCCAAGCGGCGGGCGGAACTCTCCCTGCTGGAGGAGGGGGCGTCGGACCATCGCCGCAGCCTGGAGGAGTACAGCGTGGCGTTGCTCGATAAGATGATCACCATCGCGAGCACCGCCACGCTGATCGCCTACTGTCTCTACACCATCTCGTCGAAAACGGGGGCCGCGCACCCGCTCCTCATGCTGACGATCTTTCCCGTGGTGTACGGGCTGTTCCGGTTCCTCTACCTCGTCCATCGGCGGGAGGCAGGAGGCGACCCCACGGCGGAGCTGCTGGAGGACCGGCCCCTGGTGATCGCGATGCTGGTGTGGGCGGTCGCTTCCGGTCTGATCCTCTTGCTGGATGGCGGGTAATCTCGACTCTGCACGGTTGGGGATCTCATCCCGAAAGCTTTCGGGACCCAGACGCGAAGATGAAATCGGCGGGGGAGGGAGTTCTCCTTTTCCTCGGCGCCTTTGCCGCTTTGCGAGAGCTCTCTTCTCCCACAGGTTACGGAGCATGGGGCGCAAGTTCACCAAAGCACGCGTCGTCCTGGGGATCCTCCTGGCCGCCGCCGTAGCCGCTGGTATGTGGCGGTGGCGCGACCGCACTGCGCAGCACGAGGTCGAGGTGACTACCGTCCAGATCGCGCCGCTGGTGGCGAAATGGTCCGCCACCGGTTACGTAGAGTGTCGCACAGCCCAGGTATCAGCGCCCCAGGTGGGCCGTCTCGTCCGTGTGTTTGTGCGCGAGGGGGACCGTGTGAGTCCGGGCCAGGTGCTGGCCCGCCTGGCGAGCCTACCAGAGGAGGCGGCCCTCCGCGTGCAGGAAGAGGGCGTGCGCGTCGCGGTCGCCCAGGCGGAGGCGGCGGCGGCGGCCCTCCGCGAAGCCGCGCCCGTGTATGCGGATCGGATCGCGCGCGCGGAGGCCCAGGTGGCCGCCGCCCGGGAGCGTTGGCAGCAGGCGTTGGCCTCCCTGGAGAGGGATCGAAAGATCGCACACGCCAACGTGGCCGCGAGCAGCGCCGAAGCGAAGGCGGCCCGCGCCCAACTGGCCGACCTGGAGCAAGGGGCGCGGGCGGAGGAGATCACGCAGGCGGAGGCGGCGGTCGCGGCTGCGGAAGCCACGGCGGCTCGGGCGCGAGTGGAGAAAGACCGCCAGGAGATGCTGCTGCAGAACGGAGCCGTTCCGCGCCGCGCGGTGGATGACGCGCAGGAAGCGCTGCTACGCGCCGAGGCGGAACTGCAGCGGGCACGCGCGGCGCTGGCGCTCCTCCACGAAGGGACTCGTCCCGAGCAAATCACCGCTGCCCGAGCCCGCGTTCAGGCCGCCGAGCAGCAGCAGGCGGCGGCGGAAGCGCAGGTGGTCGGCCTGAAGGTCGGGGAGCGCGAGGTGGCTGCGGCGGCCGCCGCCCTCCGCGCTGCCGAGGCAGAGCTGGCGGAAACCCGTTCCGCAGTGGCGCACCTTGATACCCTCCGGCACGAGGCCCGCGCTGCCCAGGCGCACGTAGGGCAGGCGGCGGCCTCGGAGCAGGAGGCACGCGCCGTGATGGCCGAGCGCACACTGCTCACCCCCTTCGCGGGCGTCATCGGGCGGCGGTATGTAGACCCAGGTGATCTGGCCTCGCCGTCCCAGCCGCTCTTCTCGGTGGTAGAGGCGCACCGCGCCTGGATTGCCGCGGAGGTGGATGAGCAGGATCTGGCCCCCGTGCGGCGGGGCCAGCGTGTGTCGATCACCGCGCCCGCTTACCCGGGACGTGTCTTTCCCGGGGAGATAGTGAGCGTCGGCGGGGAGGCGGTACCGCAAACCGAGGTGCGCACCGGCGCCCGAATTGTACGGGTGCGGATCTCGCTCCAGCCCACGTCCCCCGCCCAGCGACGCCTCCTGAAACCAGGGATGGAGGTGGACGTCGCCGGGAGCGCCACGCTCGCCAATCAAGCCATCCTGGTGCCCAGCGATGCCCTCCTTGTCGATAGCGCGGGGAGCTACGTGTTCGTCGTCGAGGACCAGGTCGTGCGCCAGCGGCACGTGCAGGCGGGCCACGCCAGCGGCCGTGATACGGAGGTCCTCTCCGGGCTGCACAGCGGTGAGCAGGTAGTGGTATCCGGCAAGGAAGGGCTTCTGGACGGCGCCCGCGTGGTGGTGCGCCCACGATGATGATGGCCGAGTCGCTGGTGCTTCTGGAGCACGTGCATAAGCGCTATCGCCTGGGCGAAGTGGAGGTCGCCGCCCTGCGTGATGTCAGCCTGAGCCTGTCCCCAGGTGAGTTCGTCGTCTTCGTCGGACCCAGCGGCTCAGGCAAAACGACGCTGCTGAACATCATCGGCGGGCTGGATCGGCCCACATCCGGCCGCGTTACGGTCGCAGGGCGCGACTTGGCGGCGCTAGACGAGTCGTCGTTAACCGCCTACCGCCGCGATGTGGTGGGGTTCGTGTTTCAGTTTTTCAACCTGGTCCCCACCCTCACAGCACGGGAGAACGTGGAACTGGTGGCGGAGCTGGTGCCGGAGCCGCTGGATGCCGGTGAGGTGCTGGCCGCAGTGGGCCTTGCCGAGCGGGAGGACCACTTTCCCGCCGCCCTTAGCGGGGGGGAGCAGCAGCGGGTGGCCATCGCGCGCGCCCTGGTAAAGCGGCCGGCTCTCGTACTGGCGGACGAGCCCACCGGTAACCTGGACTACGAGACCGCAATCCGCGTGCTGGAGGTGATGCGCGAGGTCTCGCGCGCGCTGGCGCATGGAGTGTTGTTGGTCACGCACAACCAGGAGATCACACGCATGGCAGACCGCGTGGTGCGCCTGCATAGCGGCGAGATCGCGGAGGTCCGCCCCAATCCCCATCCCGTGCCCCCCCAGGATCTGCGCTGGTGAGTCACCTCCACCTCAAGCTGCTGCGGGATGTCCGCGCCGCCCTCTGGCAGTTCCTGGCGATCAGCCTAGTCGCCTCCCTGGGCGTAGCGATGTTCCACGGCATGCTGGTGGCTTATCTGAACCAGAAGGCATCCTACCAGGTGAGCTACCAGCGGCTGGGTTTTGCGGACGTTTGGGTAGCGATGGAGGGCGCTCCGCGGTCCGTGGTCCGGGCCATCGCGCGGTTGCCCGGGGTGCGCGCCGTGGAGGGTCGCCTGGTGGCAGAGGTGGAGGTGGAGCAGGAACGGGGCCGCCGCCCGCGGGTGATGGGTCGCCTGGTGACCCTGCCTTCCGGTCCCGACGCAGTTGGGACGGTGAACCGGCTGCGGCTGCTGGAGGGCCGCCCCCTGGCCAATCCCCCTCGCCGCGAGGTTCTCCTGGAGGCGAGTTTTGCGCGCGCGCACAGCTACCGCCCTGGAGATCGCCTGTATCCCAAGTTCAATGGGGAGCGCGTTTCGTTCGTCGTGGCGGGGATCGTGGCCAGCCCCGAATATATCTACCCCGTGCAGAGCAAGCAGTTCCTGGTGCCCACGCCGGAGACATTCGGGGTGCTGTTCGCGCCGCAGCGGGAGGTGGAGGCGCTGCTGGGCAAGGCGGGCTCCATCAATGAGGTGGTACTGCTCACCGAAGAGGGCCGGGCGCTGGCCGTGGGCCAGGCCGTGGCGCGGCGCCTGCGGTCCTACGGTCCACAGGCGCCGATGACGCAGGCGGAGCAGCCCAGCAACCAGCTGCTTCAGTCCGACCTGGAGGGCTACAAGCCGATCCTGGTGGTGATGCCCACCCTGTTCCTGGGTGTGGCAGGGCTGGCCGTGGCGCTTGTGTTGGCGCGCTGGGTGCAGGCGCAGCGGGGCCAGATCGGGTTCCTGCGCGCCTCCGGATTCAGTGCCAGAGCCATACTGTGCCACTACCTGGAAGTGGGCCTGGTGGCCGGGGTGGGAGGCGGAATTCTGGGCGTGGCGCTGGGCTACTGGCTGGGAGGGTTCATCAGCGGGATGTACGAGCGGCTCCTCCACATGCCCTACTTCGTGCGGGAGTCGTATCCGGAAGTCGCCGCCATTGCCTTTGGGTTGTCCCTGGCGGCGTGTCTGCTAGGCGCGGCAGGGCCGGCGCGGCAGGCGGCGCGCATCCCGCCCGCGGAGGCAATGCGCGGCCAGATGCCCACGCGGCCCTCCCGCCTGGCGCAGGTGCGACTGCCGCTGGCGCTGGCGCTCCCCCTGCGAAATGTGCTGCGCCGGCCGCTGCGGACCCTGGGCACGGCGGCGGGTGTCCTCTCGGCGGTGATGCTGCTGGTGGTCTCCGGCTCGCTCATAGACAGTATGGACGAGGGGATGGAGCTCTACCTGCGCGAGATCCAGCGCTACGATCTCTCCGTTGGCTTCCTGCCGCCGCGCAGCCAGACGGTTCTCTACCACCTGGCCCGGTGGCCGGGGGTGCTGCACGCCGAGCCCAGCCTGGAGATACCCGTCCGTGTGGGGCACGACGGCTTTGAGAAGGAGACCGTGGCTGTGGGCGTAGTGCCGGGATCTCGCCTGCGTCACCTGGTGGGCCCAGGAGGACGACCGCTCGTTCCTCTGCCGGGGACCATCCTGTTTAGCGATACCCTGGCGAAGCGCCTGCGCGTGGAGGTGGGCGATGTGCTGCGGCTGGCCTACATCCAGAACACGCGCTACCGGAACGCGGACGCGGACCTGCCCGCCGGTCACCCCGTACGCCAGCCGATCGGCTTTCCCGTTTACATGCGTCTGGACGAGCTGCAGCACCGGTTCGCCGCGCGCCTGGGTATGCCGCCTGACGCGATTGCCGGCGCCCTGCTGGAGGTGGACCCCCGCTACCTGGTTGGTATCCGTGATCGCCTGCACAGGCTGGACGGTGTGGCGCTGGTGCAGACGAAGGGCGAGCTGGAACGCCAGATCGGGGAGCTGACCGCCTTCTCGCGGACGTTCCTCTGGGTGATGTTCTTGTTCGCCTCCGCGATGGCGTTCGTGGTGGTCTACACGGCCACGGACACGGCACTGTGGGAGCGCACACGCGAACTGGCCACCCTGCGCACACTGGGCTTTGGGATGCGCCGTATCGGCTGGCTGGTCAGCCTGGAGAACCTGCTGGTGGCGGGGGTGGGAGCGCTGGCAGGTCTGTACCCCGGGCAGTGGCTGGCGCGTCTTCTGATACAGGCCTCTCAGACCGAGGGCTTCTCTATGCAGGCGGTGGTGGCGCCGCGCTCTTATCTGCTGGCGCTGGCGGGGCCGCTGCTGATGGTTTTCCTCGCGCAGTGGCCCGGGTTGCGGCGTATCAGCCGGCTGGATCTGGCGGCGGCGATCCGGTTGCGGGAGGAGTGATCCAGCGATCCGGCGTGGTTCCACGAGCAGGTATTCTTACATCTACTGGCTGAACAGGGGATCAAATGGCGGATTCCCAGCGAGATGTGCTCGTGGCGCTCCTTCCCCAGCCCCGCGACCTGCTCCTTGCCCAGGAACGCGGTTGGTATCGCGTGCGTTCGCGGGAACTGGCCGGGCGCATCAAGGGAGGCCTGCGTCAGTTCACCGATCTGGCCTTCTACCAACCGGATTCGTTCGGGCCAGAAAGGCGTTGCGTGCGCTACTACGCCCCGATTCGCGGCCTATCCCACGCCCGGCGGATAGAATTGCTCCCCGAGGAGATTGCCCATCCGCGGGCGCAGCAGCTCTATCTCCGCATCGACCTCGGCCCCCTGGAAAGCCTGCCCCAACCTATTCCGTCCGCGCGGGGGCGCCGCATTCTGTTCATCCCCACGAGCTGGGAGAGGGTAGCCGCGGCGGAAGACATCAACGACCTGTTCATTGGCAGCCCAATCGAAGACCAGCTCTACCGCCAGCTGCGCGCGGCGGGTTTGTTACCAGAGCGCGAATACCACGTCCAGGTGTCGGGTCACTCGCAACGGCGCGCCAGACATTACTTTCTGGACTTCGCGATCTTCTGCCGCCAGCGTAACCTCGATATCGAAACAGATGGGGACACCTGGCACGCTCGACGCGAGACCATCCGCGCCGACAACGAGCGGGATAACTTGCTTCAGGCCAGCCTGTGGCACGTGATGCGGTTCAACACGGCGCAGCTGCAAGACCGCCTGGACACTACTGTTGGGGTGGTCCGTGAGGCCGTCAACAAGTATGGGGGCGTGGTGCAGCCGGATCTCATCATTCGGCGCTTTGGTCCGGAGGGACGGCTGGGTCCGGGCCAGACCACACTGGAGTTCCCTGACTAATCCTGCGCTGGCCGCGGTTGCGGAGCAGGGCAGCCCGCCGCCCACTATCGCCGCCCGCGCTATGGAGGAGCCGCCCCCGCCCGCAGAGAAACTCCTCTTCGGCACCTCGTGCGCGCCGGGCGATTGTCTATCTATCGCCAATCAACTTGAAGACGATGCCACTGACCGCAGATCTCGGCGTGTTTGGCGGCTCGGGGTTCTACTCCTGGCTGCCCGACCTGGAAGAGACCCGCATCCACACCCCCTATGGGCCACCTAGCGACCGGATCGCCGTGGGGACGGTCGCCGGTCGGCGGGTAGCCTTCCTGCCCCGGCACGGGCGGGACCACTCCGTGCCCGCGCACGCCGTTAACTACCGCGCCAACATCTGGGCCTTCCATTCGCTGGGAGTGAAAGAAATCCTGGCCCCCTGTTCCTGCGGGAGCCTCCAACCCCATCTGAACCCAGGGCAGTTCGTCATCCTGGATCAATTCGTGGACCGGACGCGGGGTCGGGCGGACACCTTCTTCCACGGCCCTGAGACGCGCCACATCGCCGCCGCCGAGCCCTACTGTCCGCGGCTCCGACAGCTGGCCGTGGACCACTGCGCCCGCCTGGGGATCCAGGCACACCCCACGGGAACCATCGTGGTTATCCAGGGGCCGCGCTTTTCCACCCGCGCGGAGAGCGCCTGGTTTACGCGCATGGGTTGGGATGTGGTAGGGATGACCCAGTACCCGGAAGCAATCCTCGCCCGTGAACTGGGGATCTGCTATACGGGGATCGCCCTGGTGACCGACTGCGATGTGGGTCTGGCGATGGAAACCGGCCGGGAGCCGGTCTCCATCGAGGAAGTGTTCCGCGTCTTCCACGCTAATGTGGAAAAGGTCCAGGCGCTGATCCTGGCCATGATGGGCGACATGAGGGGAGAGCGGCTGTGCCCCTGCGAAGAGGAAGCGCAGAAGGCGATCCTTGGCTGAGCCGCGCTCGCGCGCCAATGCGGCGCTCTCAAGCCGGACACGTGTGCGCCCGAGGGCCAGCGTCCTGACCCTCTGACCCCCAATGCCGGATGTTTCCGCTACGGCGGCGCTGGTAGAAGGTCCTGCCAGGCAAACCGCCGCTCGATCTGGTCTGCAGGGAACGGCTTCCCATCCACCTCCACGTAGGGATAGACGAAGTAATTGAGCGGCTCGCCCTTCTGCGGCGGGGAGAGGCGCACGTCGCGACCGGTGCTGAACTGCACGCGGTTCTCGTCGTGGTGGCTGAAGAAGTAGTCTCGCCTGGCAGGAAACTTGGCGGCCTCGCTGCTGTCCACCGGCAGCCAGGTACCATCCACGTACAGTTCCGCCCAGCAGTGGTAGCCGGCGATCTCTCCGGCGCCGCGCTGCTCCGGCAGCGGGAATCCGATGGAGAAGCGCGCCGGGATGCCCAGGCAGCGCGCCATCCCGATGATGAGGGCGTGGAAATCGGTGCAGTTGCCGTGCTTCGCGTCGCAGGCGAAGATCGCATCGCCACGCCCCCAACCAGTGCCCGACTTGTCATAGCGCAGCATGCTGGTCACCCGCTCGTAAATGGCGCGGGCGATCTCCATAGGGGACGTCTTGTCGGCTGCCGTTTCTACGGCCAGCTTACGCACAGGACCCTCCAGCGGCACCAGACGATCCGGGCTCAGAAGCCGCCGTCGTTCCTCCGGGGTCAGCGGGCTTGGCCAGACGCCTCGTTCCTGACGAATAACTATGAACTCCATCTCCACTGGCTGCAGAGCTTCTTCCGGCGTCATCTGGAGGTAGAGCGCCCGGTTCCCGTACTCCGGCTCGCGGGTAATCTCCAGTGACACTGGCGCCGAGATGCGGATGGAATCGATCCTCTGAGCGAGATCGTTGCTCGGGATGGGCAGCCACATGGCTACCTGCTTCGCTCCCGGCGGCACCTCTTTGAGGGCCGCACGGTAGGAGAAGCGGAACGCTCGCGCTCGGGGGAGCGTAGCGCCCGCCCATGTAAGCGCCAGCAACGCCCCCACCATAACCAGTAGTGTCGTCCAGGCCCGACGTCTCATTCTTTTCTTCCTCCGGTGCGCCGCTCTGGCGGCTATCTCCTGATTCCCTCCATGACAACTACCCCACCCCGGCCGTTCTGTCAGATTGAAAGTTCTGATATCCAGCCCATCCGGGCATAGCTTGCGGCACAGCGCCCGTGCCAGATACCGGGGATGATCTCTGCCCGTGCGCCGCGTGCCGAACGAGCAGTCGGCGCGGCGTCCGGGTGGGAAGCGGCAAGGAATTGGATGCCCATTTTGCTAGCCGACGGCTGCACCGAGCCTGCCGGCGCCGCCCCGCGCCCGGCAGGTACGTCGGGGGTGGGTGTAAGAGCAAATGCCGCGGAGCTTCGCCACGCGTAGCAGCGCTGGCAAACAGGAGAAATTCCTGGGCGTGAGATGGCCGGCATACCAGGGATCAGGCCCACCGGGGTCAATCATGCTGAATGCGGATCATTAAGGAGGGTTAGGAGCCGGTCGGCATCCAACCTAGGAGTGAAGGGCGACGCCGCCAGGGCGGCAGTGCGAGGATTCGCTCGCACTAGGGCAACGGACTGTGAGTGCCCCAGGAGGTGGACAAGCGCAAATCCACCCTCCATCGCGGGGCTGCTTTGCCGATAATCCGTGCCAAGGTATCCCTGTTTCGGGCGGGCGGGAGCGGATGGTGAACGCCCTCCACACCATACTTATCGTCGATGACCAGCCAGGCCAACGGCACGAGCTGGTGGAACTGTTGCGCCCGTACGGCTACGTGGTGATCGGCGAGTGCAGCGACGGACAGGATGCTCTGGAGAAGGTCCACTCCCTACGGCCCACGGCCTGCATCATCGACGTGACACTGCGGAATACGGACGCGCTTACACTGATGGCGCGCATGCGTCGCTATTACCCGGAGACGACGCTGTTTGCGACGGCGATGCCCAGCCAGGCGCAGCTGGCGATGGAAGCGCTGACCAGGGGCGCGGTGGACATCCTGCTACGTCCGTTCGGCCGTCGTACCGTGGTCAACATCCTGTCCCGACATCTACGATAATCATCGCATAGAAAAGGCAAGCCCTCGCATGTCGGGCAGCGGGGAGCCAGTCGGTTGTCAGCCCTCTATTGATTCCGGAAGACGCAAGGGTGGCAGGCTACCTGATGCCAGCCACCCTGGGGGTTCCGGCGGCCAGCGCATCTCTCGCAAGCGGGGCTGCTCCGTGGCGTTCCTGAGAAGTGATCCGCATGGCTACGGCGACCCTAGAAGAGACCTGGGCCCGGTTTAAGCGTGGGGGGGACCCCAGGGCCCGCGAGGCGCTGATCGATAATTATAGCTACCTCGTCAAGATCACCGCGGGGCGCATCGCCGGAGGTGTGCCCCCGAGTCTTGACCGCGAGGATCTGATCAGCGCGGGAATTATCGGGCTTATCAAGGCGGTGGACCAGTACGACGCCACGCGCGAGGTGAAGTTCGAAACCTACGCCATTGCCTTGATCCGGGGCGCCATCCTGGAGCTGCTGCGCGGCGAAGACTGGGCCCCGCGCTCGGTCCGCGACAAGATCAAGCTGCTGGAGCGTACCTACGCCCAGGTGGAGATGCGCCTGGGGCGGCCCGGGACGGACGAAGAAGTGGCGCAGGCTCTGGGAATGCCCGTGGACCAGCTGCACCGCATGCTCTCCGAAGTAGGCCAGGCCTCTGTCCTCTCCCTCGATGATCTGCTCTTCTCTTCGGAGCCCGACGGCAGCCTGCGGGTCGTCGATACCCTCCAGGATGCCCAGAAGGACACCACGGAGGCCGTAGAGGGCCGCGAACGTCGACACGCGCTTGCGGTGGCCATTAACCGTCTCCCGGAACGCGAACACCTGGTCCTCTCGTTATACTATTACGAGGGTCTAACGTTCAAGGAGATCGGCAAGATCCTCCGCGTCTCCGAGTCGCGCGTTTTCCAGCTCCACCAGCAGGCCATGATGCGTCTGCGAGGTTATTTGAGCGCCGACCGGGACCTCTTCACGAGTTAATCCGTGCGGCGTGCCGCCAGTCCGCCGCGCGTCACGATGCGCTAGAGCGTGAGACTGGTGAGGGATCGATCTGATGAGAACCTGTTCCGGAGCGCTGCGGCGTAATCCGACGGCGCTCCTTTTTCTCGCCTCCCTTCTTCTCCCGGTCATTGCAGGGTGCGGCGACAAGGCCATCGTCACCGTCAACGGCAAGGCGATCACCGAGCAAGAGTTCTTCGAGCGGTGCACGGCGTGGCTGACGGACAGTCCGGAGCGATCTGTAGGTACGCAGGTCCTCGCCCATCTGATTCGCGTCCGGCTCATCCAGGATGAAGCGGGTCGCCTCGATATTCTGCCCACGGACGCGGAGGTCCGACAGCTGGTGGAAGTCAATCGCAGCCAGATCGAGAGCCGCGCCGATCTCAGCTACCCCGAGTTCCTAAGCCAGCAGGGCCGCACCGAAGCGGATGTAGAGCGCGACGTGCGCGAGAACTTGTTGATTCACAAGTTTACTTTCCACGAGATACCGGTTAACGATCAAGATATCAAGAACTACTTCGACAAGCACCGGAGCCGTCTGGGCCTGCCGTCGCGTGTGCGGCTATCGATGATCCGAACACGCACCAAGGAGGAGATTAACCGGATCAAGCGGGAGCTTGACAACCGGGCGCCCTTTGAGAACCTGGCGCAAAGACCAGAAAACGTTGCCCCCACGCAGACCACCGAGGGGCGTATCCCGCACGACTTCACTCCCGACGATCCGACGCTGGAACCGCAGGTCCTAAAGGCCGCTTTCCGGCTCAACGTGGGCGAGAGCTCGGTGCCCATTCAGGCGGGGGCATCCTGGGTCATCGTCAGGCTGGACGACAAGAAGTCCGCTGAACAGCCCAATCTCGAGCAGTTGCGACCGGTGCTGGCGATGCAGATACAAGAAGAGCGTGGCCAGGCCAAAATAAGGGAAGCAGGCATACGGATGGCCGAACTCTTCAAGCAGGCTGATATCAAGGTCCATCGGAAAGAGTACGCGCCGTTGATCCGAGCCCTGCAGAATATGCCGCTCCCGCCGGGAGAATTGCCAGCGGCGGTCCCGGGAGAGACCCCGGGCCACGAAGGTCACAACCACTGACGCGCGGATAAGAACCAGGAGAGGTGAGGAGGAGCGGGGCCGGGAGAGATGCCGGTCCCGCTCTTCTCTCGCCCCTACGGGGAGCAAGCACAACCGATGATCACCATCGTTGGTCTGGGACCGGCAACGCTGGATCAACTGCCCCCCGCCGCTCGAGCGGTGCTGGAGTCAGCGACGACCCTCCTGTTGCGCACGTCCCGGCATCCCGCGGCGGATGAACTGCGCGCCGCGGGCATCGCCTTCGAGAGCCTGGACGCCGAGTACGAGCGCGCGCCCTCTTTCGACGCCCTCTACGAGCGGCTGGCGGAAGTCGTGCTGGAGCGGCACGCGAGCGGGGATGTCGTGTTCGCGGTGCCGGGCCATCCGTTGTTCGCCGAGGAGAGTGTCCGCCGGTTGCTGGCCGCGGCGCGAGCCCACGGGATTCCGGCGCGCGTCGTCCCCGCCCCGAGCTTCGCGGATGCAGGCGCCGCGGCGCTCGCTAGCGCGGGGGTGGAGGTCGATTTCACACAGCTCCAGATGGTGGACAGCGCCGCACTGGCGCACCTTTGGTGGGATGCCACCCGACCCGCGCTCCTCCATCAGGTGGATGACGTCCCGACCGCCTCCCGTGTCAAACTCGTCCTGATGGAGGAGTATCCCGACGAGCACCCGGTATTCATCGTGCGCCATGCGGGGGTGCCCGCCGAGGAGGAGGTGCGCTCGCTGCCGCTCCTGGCGGTAGACCGGCCGGAGGCCGGCGCTTATGACCACCTCTGCACCCTTTATGTGCCACCCCTGGCGCCGGAGACGCGCCGCCCACAGTTCCAGGACTTCGTAGACATCATCGCGCGGTTGCGCGGCCCCGATGGCTGCCCCTGGGACCGCGAGCAGGATTTCCAGACGCTGAAGCGCTTCGTCCTGGAAGAGGCTTACGAAGTGCTTGAGGCCGTAGACAGCGGCGATCCCGCACGGCTCTGCGACGAGCTGGGCGACCTGATGATCCAGGTGCTGATGTACGCCCAGTTTGCGCGGGAGGACGGGCGGTTTGATATTCGCGACGTGATCGCCAACACGGTGGACAAGCTAATCCGCCGCCATCCGCACGTGTTTGGAGACGTGCGAGTGGGGAGCGCGGCAGAAGTGCTGCGCAACTGGGAGGCGATCAAGCGTCGCGAGCGGCCCGAGCGGGAGAGCGTCCTGGATGGCGTGCCCCAGGCGCTACCCGCGCTGATGCTGGCGCGGGAAGTCTCGCGCCGCGTGGTTAAGGTGGGCTTCGAGTGGCCTTCGCTAGCAGACGTGGTCGCCAAGCTCCAGGAAGAGGTGGACGAGCTGCGTCGGGAGCTGCCGCAAGAGGATGCCGAGCGCCTGCGGGCTGAGATAGGGGATCTGCTGTTCACGGTGGTGAATGTGGCCCGCTGGCTGAAGGTAGACCCGGAGGACGCCCTGCGCACCATGGTGGCGCGGTTCAGCGAGCGCTTCCGCGAGGTGGAGCGCCTGGCGGCGCAGGAGGGACGCTCCCTCCAGGGGATGACGATCGCCGAACTGGACGCGCTGTGGGACGAGGCAAAGCGCCGCCTGGAGGAGAAGGCGTGAGCTGCCGCTGACCTCCACTGGGCACCGTCCCGGCAGCTTCCGGCGCACTTCACACGTGCGCTATTCTCGGCCGGAGGTCTTGTCCGGGGAGGTCCCCGACACCCGGTCCGCACCCAGGTGGCGCGAGAGATCGTCTGCCGCCCCACGGACGAGCGCTCCCAGCCACGCCTCCTTCTCGGGAGCGATGCGGAACAGCGGCCCCGCCACGCCCAGGGCGGCCACTACGCGACCGCGGGCGCCGCGCACAGGAGCGGACACTCGCGCGACGTTGAGCCGGTGCTCGCCCCAATCCGTGGCGTAGCCGCGCTCGCGGATGCGGGCCAGCTCAGCGCGCAGAGCGTCGGGATCGGTGATCGTCTTCTCCGTCAACCGGTGCAGATGCCCCTCCTGAATGTAACGCGCGGCGATCTCGGGCTGCCAGGCAAGCAGCGCCTTGCCATGGGCCATCCCGTGCAGGTTGTGGACGCGAGTCCCCCGCTGGGCGTTCAGCCCCGGCAGGAGCCGGATATCCATCACGTCGCCGATCACCAGGTGCGGATAGTCCATCAGGGCCAGCTCGGCGCGCTCGCGAGTGGCCTCCACCACCTGCTGCAGGTGCGTCTTGGCCTCGCGCACCACCTCCAGGCCACGCAACGCGGCCGCGCCCAGGGTAAGCGCCTTCAGCCCGAGGCGGTAACGGGCGTCGCGCTCCGATTGCTCCACGAAACCACTTTCTCGCAGGACACGCAGCAGCCGGAAGAGCGATGCCCGCGGCAGGTCGAGGACCGCTAGCTCGTGGGCGGCCAGACCCTGCGGATGATCGGCCAGCAGGAGCAGGATTTCCAGGCCGCGCTCCAGGGCGGGTGCGGCGGAATCATTCTGGGAAAACACTGGAGACATTGGTTACCCTTTGGTATCATATAAGATACTTCAATACTATACTTGACACTAACAGAGCCGTCAACTATAATTCCGATGAAGCCACGGCCTGCCGGACTAAACTCCGTCGGGTGCCGGTAAAATCGGGGCGTGCGCGCTATGGAGAGTTCAGAATCGCAAATGAAAGTTCCCATCCGCCCTCTCTGCGCGACCTTGCCCTGGTCAGTCTGATCTTCTTCTTTCTCTGGCGCAACGGCGAGCCCGTTGGTCAGATTGGTTGGACGTTCAGGAACGGGTGGAAAGACGTCGCCCTGGGCAGCGGGCTGTTCATTCCCTTCTCTGTGGGCGCTGATTTGCTTGAACAGGCCTTGCGGGCCGCCGGGCTCACCGCTCCGTCGATACCACTCCCTTCGTTCGAGATGGCGCGGGGCCTAGTGGAGCTTATGCTGGCCTCCGTGATGGTCGTTGTGGTTGCCCTGGCGGAGGAAACCATCTTTCGTGTCTACCTCATACTCCGTTTCAGAGGCATTGGGTTAAGCGCGGTTGCGGCTGCGGTGCTGTCAGCGGCGATCTTCCCCCTTGGGCACGGCTACGAGGGATCGGCTGGCGTGGTAACCGTGGGTGTTATGGGGCTTGTTTTTGCTCTCATCTACATGTGGAGACGGAGCCTGGTCGCCCCGGCTGTAATTCACTTCCTGCAGGATTTCATTGCCGTCGTCCTCGTGCCTCTGCTCCGCATCCACTGATGCCGCGAACCGGAATGGCGTGGGGCCCAAACAAAGAGGGGTTCGTTTTGAACATTCTCGAATTCGCCCTGCTCATTGGCCTGGGCTCACTGGTTGCAGGCTTTCTGGGATCATTAACAGGGTTAGGTGGCGGGGTGGTCATCGTGCCGCTCCTGGTGTTGGGGTTCGGGGTGGACATCCGCTACGCGGTGGGCGCCTCGCTCATCTCGGTCATCGCCACATCGTCGGGCGCCGCGGCCGCTTACGTCAGGGAAGGCTATACCAACCTCCGGATCGGGATGTTCCTGGAGATCGCCACCAGCCTGGGCGCGGTGATCGGAGCGTTCCTGGCCGCCAGGATCCCGGGGGCCGCGATCGCGGTGATCTTCGGCGCGGTTCTGATGTATTCAGCCTACCTGTCGGGTCGGCCCCAGCCCGAGCCGGTCAGCGAGGGGCCTCCCGACCCCCTGGCCACCCGCTTAAGGATGAAAGGCAGCTACCCCACACCCGAGGGTCCGCGAGCTTACCACGTGCGCGCCGTCCCTACCGGCTTCAGCCTGATGTTCCTGGCCGGCATCCTGTCCGCGCTGCTCGGCATCGGTTCGGGGGCGGTGAAGGTGCTCGCTATGGATCAGGCGATGCACATCCCGTTCAAGGTCTCCACGACGACCAGCAACTTTATGATCGGCGTTACGGCCGCCGCTAGCGCGGGGATCTACCTTCGGCGAGGCTACATCGATCCGGGCCTGGCGATGCCAGTAATGCTGGGAGTGCTCCTCGGTTCGCTGCTCGGGGCACGCATCCTGCCCGGTGCTCGAACCCGGGCCCTGCGGCTTCTCTTCAGCATCGCCGTCTTCGCGCTGGCGATCGAGATGGTCTACCATGGCTTAACGGGGAGGATCTGAGATGTCCTGGCCCAGACGCACGTTGACGGAGCAGCAAGTAGAGGAGATAATCGGCAACCTGCTGCGGATTGGGGTCATCACGGCCGCCGCCGTGGTGCTGGCAGGAGGCGTCCTCTACCTCGTCCGCCACGGCGCCAGCCCGCCCGGTTACCACGTGTTTCGTGGGGAGCCGGCAGACCTGCGCAGCGTGTCGGGGATCGTGGCCGATGCACTGGCACTGCGGGGCCGCGGCCTCATCCAGCTCGGACTCCTGCTGCTCATCGCTACACCTGTGGCCCGGGTCGCTTTCTCGGTTCTTGCTTTTGCATTGCAGCGCGACCACACGTACGTCATCGTGACGTTGATCGTCCTCACGGTGCTCCTTTATAGCCTTGCGTGGGGGCGGGTTTGATCAGGTATGAGCAACCGGCAAGGTCCCCCAGGGCGGGTAACCGGCGGGAGAAGCGCAGGGCGTCCGTCCCGATGCATCGGGAGGCCAGCCGGATCCGGAGACCAGCGGCGCGGAAGGGCTACCGGTATTCTGCCCGCTCTGCCAGAACGCGCGCCAGTGCACCGCGTGTTGTTTCTGATCGCCCTCAAGATGATACTTATCCGATGACGGGGCGCCCCGCCCCGGCCGCTACAAGGCGGTGCCTGCCTGGTTTCTCTCCTGCCTGCTGGGGACGGATCCGTATCGGCGCGTTACCGGCGGCGCGGCGACGTGCGCAACCGAGGGGAGCCTTGTATAATCAGCATCTCCTGGCACCATTTGACGCTCTGCCCGCACCGGTGTATGATGAGAAAATGGTTAGCGGCGCCCCTAGCTCAACGGACAGAGCAGCAGCCTTCTAAGCTGTTGGTTGGGGGTTCGACTCCCCCGGGGCGCGTTTCTCACCCAGTGCCTCTCCCCACAGATAGGCACGAGAACAGCCCGAAATGCCTGCCCGTCGGCCCCGTTTATCAGAAGGACAACGGAGCTAAGATGGATCATAAAGCAACAGCTTCGGCCCGGTATAAAGCAACAGCTTCATCGGGCCTGACCCCGTGGCGAATCGAGAATGGAACCTCACGGCCCGCAGGACCGGATGATCTCCGCCGCGCCGCCGAGCAGTGGCTGGCGGACGGCCTGGCTGGGCGAAACTATCAACCAGGTCCGCCGCGGTGACCTGGACCCGAAGGTCGCCACCACGGTCGGCCATCTGTCCGGCATCCTGCTCAAGGCGCTGGAAGTCGGCGGCATCGAAGAACGCCTGGCCGCGCTGGAAGCCACGGTCCGGGAACGGCCGCGCCGGCTCTTCTACGGCGACCCTGCCGAATATATGGCCGGCGACGTGGAAGCCGACCGGACCTTTATCTTCGTGAATCCCGAGCCAGAACCGGAAGAGGCCGCTGCATGACGCCCCGGAAGACCCGCCTGGTCAAGATAGAGACGACCCTGATGCCGAAACAGGCTTTCATCCTGTGGATGTAGGAAGCCCACAGGTGGAAGTCCATCGGCGAGTATACCGCACCTTCCGCATCGAGGGAGTGAAGCGCACGGAAGGAAAGAAGGGGTGAGAACTGCTCCCCAAACGCTGGGTAGTCGAGCGCACCTTCGCCTGGCTCGGACGCTGGCGGGGGCGGGCGCGAGAATACAGCTACCTGCTGGAAAGCACGGAAGCCAACATCGCGATGACCTACCTGATGCTGAAGCGCCCAACTGCATGATTTCTTTCCACACAAGCTCTTAGCGAGTTGCAGCGTTAGGGTAACGCTCGCGTTCACCAGGCAGCGCTAGCAGCAGCGATGCTGGGTGGATGCTGTCCATCCGAGAGCATCCACCCAGGCGGACGTAGTAGTTCTGTTACTTGTGTTACTTGTTATGCGGTACGGCTACCGCCACCGTCGCCGTCGACGTGTTGCCTGCGCTGTCTGTAGCCGTGATGGTGATTGTATAGATGCGTCCGTTCCCACCGCCCGACCGCTCCGATCGCAGCCGGACGTGATGTGCATCTATGATCTCCCAATCGGGAGCGGTGTCGCCATCACCCAGGCCATTGACCGGCTCGTTGCTGCTGACGCTGAGCGAGGTGGAGACAGGACCGCAGTTGTCCGTGATTGTATAGTTTACCGTCACAGGCACTAGCTTGTGATTCGGCGGCCAGAGGACCGATAGGTTAACCGACGCGTCACTGATTATCGGCGGAGGGTTCGATGCCGTCGTGGTCGCCGTGGCCGAGTTGTTGGCTATGTTGGGATCGGGCGCATCGGAGCTGACCGTGGCCGTATCGCTGATGAGAGTGCCGTCAGGCACCGGACAGTTCACCTGGGCAACCAACGTGATGGTCACCGAGGTGCCAGCCGGGATCGACGCGAACGTGACGGTGCGGTTATTACCGGAGCCGCCGCAGACACCACCGCCGGTGGCCAAGCAGGAGACGAACGTTGTCGTGGCAGGCAGGTTGTCGGTTACCGTCACGTTGGGTGCCGGGCCAGGTCCGTTGTTGGTTACAGTGATCGTGTAGGTGACGTTGGACCCGGTCAACACCGGATTGGGCACGGCCGTTTTGGTGATGCTCAGGTCTGCGGGCTGGAGCGCCGTCTCGGTAAAGAAGATCGGGTCAAACTGGAGGGTTGTCCTGCCGATGGATTGGCCCGTAAACACGCCAAAGAAGCGGTTGCCAAAGGCGGTGAGAGCTTCATAGTCGCCCCAGAGAAAGCCGTCGGACATATTCACGGCGGCCAGGGGAGTGGCGTCGTAACTCTGGAGAATCTGATCGCTCCAGGTCGCCCCATCGTTGAAGGAGCGGGCAAGGTGTACCCGGAAGATGGTAGTCAGCCCGGAGTCGTCGAAGTCTCGGTAGAGTACGCCGACGGTGCCATTGGCGGCGACGGCAATCTCCGGGTATGCAGAGTGGTGAGTGCCATCCGTGACACGAGTGGAGGTCCAGGTCATCCCGAAATCTGCCGAGCGAGCGACGTAGACCTGGCCGAAC
This sequence comes from Armatimonadota bacterium, assembly GCA_016199525.1. Taxonomy (GTDB): domain Bacteria; phylum Armatimonadota; class SYMT01; order SYMT01; family JACQGL01; genus JACQGL01. Next base: position 2,208 of record JACQGL010000043.1, on the reverse strand, counting down.
CCGGAGGCATCCTGATCACAGTAGGCCACATACACCTCTTCCGTCACGGGGTCCACCGCGATCCAGGCATCGCTGCTGCGTGCTCGCGCGACCGGTCCCTTCGCTGCATTGCCCCAACTGGTGGTGAACCACGTCTGGGCAGCGGGTAGCTCGTGGACCGAGATCCCGCCGGCCCCCAGGGCGTCCCAGTTCGTGCCGCCATCATCCGAGCGTGCCACCTGGAAGTGGGCGTCCTCGAAACCTCCCCCCACCGCGCCTTCTCGGGTCTTGTAGACAACGTAAGCCCGGCCGCTTGGCCCGAGGGCGATCCGGGTTGTGCGGTTTGGGAACATGCTGTTGTCGCCAACCGGGACGTTCATCACGGTGGCTCCGTCATCGGGTGATACCGCAACGGTGGATAGTTCATTGGACACACTAAAATCGAGCCATGGAGAGTAAGTTCGGTTGTTGAAGAAGGGACTTGCGATGGACTGATCATGGTCCAGGTGCGGTTGGTCATCGCCGTAGACCATTCCGGGCGTCATCGGCGCAAAGGGGTTTCCGGTCTGCCGGTAGATGAAACACCGTGGAGGAGCAATGCCGGCCCCTGGGGCACCGGCCAATTGTGCGCAGAGGAGCCTTCCATCGGCGGTATAGGCGATCTTCTGGTCCCCTGATCCGGTGGAACCCGCTACGGGTTGGGGAAGGATGAATAGCTTTGTCCAGGTCATGCCGCCATCGAAAGATTTCCAGACCGGCCCCGGCGACCCGGGTCCCCATCCTTCCGCGAACGTGACCACGGAGATCTCCAGCGGGTTCGCCGGGTTCACGGCAATACTTGGCTCCGCGTCATCCAGGTTGAAGGGATCGGTGGCATTGGTGGCGATGTCGACGATGATGGGTTGCGCTTGTGAGGGGACAGGGACCAATACCAACGCTACTGCCAGGATCAGCAACCAGGCACGCTTACTCGTGTTGCCTAAGGGTGCGAGACGGGGTCTCATTGCGTCACCTCCGTGTCCTCGAACAGCGCCGCCTTGGCGGCTGGTACATCAACGATGATCCTGTCCACGATGTCGGGCCTGGGCGCGTAGTTCGATTCCGCGAAGACCACCGCGCCTCCGGCATAGCTGTGCAACTTCAGGATGACTGGACGGCTGCTATCCGACCGACCCTGAATGAGCCTGCCGGTGATCTTTTCCGGTTCACCCAGGCGCTTATGGACGGCGGATAGAGTGAGGTTCGGAGCGAGAAACTGTACCGAGGGGCCGGTCCAGACGATCCTCGTGGACTCATCTTCGGTATAGAGCCGGACGACTCGCGCCTGCATCGATGCAGCCCGCTGATTGACGCGGGTTCCTAACCGAGCTACGACTTCGGCTTTCAGGCGTGGCTGTGGCTCCTTCGTCGCCGCGGCGAGTTGGGAAGCCGCCTTCGTCGCCTGTTCCGTGTTTTCGTACGGTGTGGTGCCGCGTAACGCATCCAGGAAGATCTCTACCTTGCTCTCACCGGCGCGGCTCCAGGCCGTCAGGTGGGCTACGGCCAGCGGCCAGTCCTGCCCCCAGAGCGTGCGATCCGTGAGGATGTTTTTCAGCATGGTTTTTGGTTGGGGCAGAGCGCCTGCTCTGTCGGGATCGGCTCCCGCCAGTCCTAATACGGCAATCCCGACGAAACTCAGCGGGATCAGAGGTCCGAGGAACCGAGACATCTAAGGGCTCCTTTCGATGAAGTTGGTAGGGTAGAGATCGCCCTCGCACCACACGCGCCCGTGCAGGGCTTCTCCGCCGAGGGGATGGATCGTCGCCTCGCCGAGATCCACCCGCCGCGGGGCTTCGCGCGGCAGCTCCTCTCCGGCGCGCGGCACGACCACGAACAGGGTCCGCGCGATGGGGATCCGGCGGACGCCGCGCGCGCCCGCGACGATGTAGGCGTCCCCCTCGCGCCACAGCTGCCCGCGGACGGGGGCGCCGCCCCGCAGCCAGACCGCCGCGGCCTCCTGGTCCGGCGGCCGGTCGGGGATGGCGACTCGCGGCGCTTTGGCCGCTACGGGGGCGGCAGTCAGGAGGAGCAGAGAGACGGCGAGTCGGTAGCAGCCAGGCATGGGCACATCTCCTGGCAGGAAATTGTCATGTAAGGTGCCGTGCCCCGGCTCTTTGTGCAGGTCAGGCTACGCGGGGGCAGCAGGCAGGGGTCAGGAGGCAGTAGTTCCCCGTCCCCCGACCCCCATCC
>JACQGL010000042.1 GCA_016199525.1 Armatimonadota bacterium | reverse complement strand
GGGAGATGATGGATGTCGAGATCGCAGAATATCTTGCCGCACTGCAGACATGATGCTATGCTCGCCAAGTTCCGGGAGATGATGGATGATCTGCTCCACAGAATCAGGGCAGGCCGTGGGGAGCCTTCTACACCCAGCAGCTAGCCACACGCCAGAACCAGGCTTCACGATAGCGAGCTCGGGTGCCTGCTCTGCCCGCTCAAGCATGAGGTACCAGAAGCACGCTGAGATATACACCCTGATGGACCCGTGGTCCCGTGTGGGAGAACGGGCCCAGCGGCCAGCTCGCTGCCTGGCCCATCGATGACTATGACCAACCTCGATGACCTGCGCGCCGCCGCCCGAGCCAGCATCGCCCAGGCGCGTACGCTGGCGGAGCTGGAGGCGCTAGAAACAGAATACCTGGGCCGCCGGGGTGGCAAGGTGTCCGAATTGATGCGTGCTATCGGCACGCTGCCACCGGAAGAGCGCCCTGCCTTCGGCCAGCGTGTGAACGCCCTGCGTGATGATCTGGTGGTGCTGCTGCGCCAGCGGCGTGAGGAACTGGCGCGCCTGGAAACGACGCGCCGGTTGCAGACGGAGCAGATCGACGTCACGCTCCCGGGCCGTGTGCCCGCCCGGGGCCACCCTCACCCTCTGGTGCAGACGTTTCAGCGCGTGCGCGAGATTCTCACCGGCCTCGGCTTCCAGGAAGTCGATGGCCCGGAGGTGGAGGAGTACCAGTTTAACTTCGCCGCCCTGAACTATCCGGAGGAGCATCCCGCGCTGGATGAGCAGATGTCCTTCTACCTCACGGACACGCTGTTGATGCGCACGCAGACCACCGCCCTTCAGGGCCGTGTGATGCCCGCCCTGACACCACCGTTCCGGATCTTCACCCTGGGCCGTTGCTTCCGCTACGATCCCGTGGATGCTACTCACTCCCACACTTTCCACCAGGTGGATGTATTCATAGTGGACCGCGTGGTGAGCCTGGCGGATCTGAAGGGCACCCTGGTCACTTTCGCGCGCGAGATGTTCGGCCCCGAGACAGAAGTTCGCTTCCGGCCGGACTTCTTTCCGTTCGTTGAGCCGGGGGCGGAGATTGCCATCCGGCGTGGCGAGGGCTGGCTGGAACTGGGCGGGGCGGGAATGATCCATCCCAATGTCCTCGCCCGTGTGGGAATCGATCCTGAAGAGTGGACGGGGTTCGCGTTCGGCCTGGGCATGGATCGGATGCCGATGCGCCGCTACGGGATCGAGGACATCCGGCTGCTGTTCGAAAACGACCTGCGCATGCTGCGGCAGTTCTAAAAACTAGCCCCAGAGACACGAGAAACGCAGAGGACGGGGAGGCAAAGGTATCGGGGACAAGCGGATGGAAGCACGCCTGCGGGTGATCGACCTTCACCCGCGCTCACACCTATGCTTCGATGCGTCCTTATCCCCCCTTTCACTACTCTCCATCCGATCCAACTCTGCACCCCCGTGCGCTCTGCGGCTCTGAGAGGCGTTGAGAGCTTCCGATGCTGGTGCCGATTGAGTGGCTGAAGGAATACGTATCCATCAAGGTGCCCGTCCCCGCGCTGGCGGAGCGGCTCACGCTGGCGGGCCTGGAGGTGGAGGCGATCCATGCCGGCGAGGACGGACCGATCCTCGACCTTTACGTAACCCCCAACCGCGGGGACTGCCTGTCCATCGTGGGTGTGGCGCGCGAGGTGGCGGTGCTCACTGGCAGCGAGCTGCGCCTCTCCGCAGTGACGCCGCCCTCCCTCGGGTCAGACGCCCCCACTCTGCGGGTGGACCTGGACGAACCCCGGCTCTGTCCCCGGTACGTGGCGCGGCTCATCCGCGGCGTGACGCCCGGCCCCTCGCCGGAGTGGATGCAGCGGCGGCTGATCGCGGCGGGGCTGCGGCCGATCAGCAACCTGGTGGACGTGACCAACTACGTGATGCTCGAACTGGGCCACCCGCTGCACGTGTTCGACGCCCAGCTGCTGCGAGAAGGGCGCATCGTCGTCCGCCGTGCGCGGCCAGACGAGAAGATTCTTACCATCGATGGTACGGAGGTGGACCTGACGCCGGAGACGCTGGTGATTGCCGATGCGGAACGCCCGGTGGCCATCGCGGGCGTGATGGGGGGTGCGGAGACCGCCGTAAGCGAGGCCACCCGCGACGTGCTGCTGGAGGCCGCCGCTTTCGACCCCGTGGCCATCCGGCGCACGGCGAAGTTGACCGGCATTCTCACCGAGTCCTCTCGACGCTTCGAACGAGTGGTGGATCCCAACGGCGTGGAGCGGGCGTCCGCTCGCGCCGCCCAGTTGCTGGCGAAGCTGGCGGGAGGAATGGTCAGCGAGACCGTTGTGGACTGTTACCCACACCCAGTTCCCCCCGCGGCGGTGCGTTTCCGGCCCGACCGATGCCGCGCGCTTCTGGGTGCGGAGATCTCCGACGCCAGCCAGGAGCGGTACCTCGTTCGCCTAGGGCTGGCGGTGGAGCGCCTGGACGCCTCCGAGTGGCAGGTATCCGTACCCACGTTCCGGCCGGACTTGAGCATCGAAGCCGATCTCATCGAGGAAGTGGGCCGCCTGCACGGGTATATGCACCTGCCGGATACGCTGCCTCAAGGGGCGGCCGGGCCCGGGCGGATCAGCGAGCTGGGTCGGCTGGCGTCCCGGGCACGGCAGCAGCTAATGGGCGATGGCCTCCACGAGGGGGCCTCGCACACCCTCCTCTCCGGAGAGTGGCTGGAGAAGACGCGCCTCACCCGCTCTCCGATCTGGCTCAGCGACACGGGGGTCCCCATCACCCTCCGGAACCCGATCAGTGAGGAGTTCGCCACGCTGCGGCCATCCCTGCTGCCAGGGCTGCTTCAGGCGGCGCTCTACAACTGCCGCCGGGGGACGGAAGACGTGTGGCTGTTCGAGAGCGGCTGGGCGCACGCGCTGGGGGGCGAGCACGGGGCGCCAGACGATCGTTTCCTCGTCAGCGGCCTGATGCTCGGCTCGCGCTGGTCGGAAACCTGGAATCCGCCCGCGGATACGGTGGCGGATTTCTTCGCCTGCAAGGGTGTGCTGGAGCAGCTCGCCGGAGTGCTCGGCCTGCCCGCGCTGACGTTCGAGCGCGCGTCTATCCCCGCGTTCCACCCCGGGCGCGCGGCGCGGGCGTTGGCGTGCGGGCGACCAGTGGCGGTGCTGGGTGAACTCCATCCCGAAGTGGCGGCAGCGATCGACCTGCCGCGCGGGGTGTACCTGTTCGAGCTGGATGGCCAGGCCTGTCTGGAGCTGGCCATAGAGGAACACCGCTACCGGCCGCCCAGCCGCTTTCCGGCGGTAGAGCGCGCGCTGGCGGTGGTGGCCTCCCGCGGTGTGCCCGCCGCCGCCCTGGAGGAGGCCCTGCGCGAGTGCCTGGGCGACTGGGCGCGGCGCGTGCGTCTGTTCGATGCCTACTCGGGGAAGGGGATCCCCGAGGGCTATATCAGCCTGGCCTACCAGCTGGAGATCGGCGCGGAAGACCGCACCCTCACGGAAGCGGAGGCGGATGAGCGGCTGGAAGCAGTCCGCAACGTCCTGCGGGAGCGGTTCAGGGCCACGTTCCGGGGGTAGGCGTTCGGGCTGCAGGCGTTGGGCCTTTGGAGTGCGGGGGGGCCCTCTGGGCCCTGCCGCCGCTTCGCTTCACGTGCTGCGGAGCGGGGCGTAGCGCCGGCATCCCACTCCCATATGAGACCGCCCTGCCTGAGCCCGTCCCTATCCGTACGGGACCGTAGGGTCGGACGCCCGTATGGGCGAGCGGGCAAGGGTAGGGTCGGGCCGTATGGCCTGCCTGGGCGGGCGTTGCGGTCGGGGCAGTCAGGAGTTCAGGGGGCACACCGACAGTTGTGAATCTGGCCGTGT
>JACQGL010000045.1 GCA_016199525.1 Armatimonadota bacterium | reverse complement strand
TCGAGCCGGCGCCATCAGGGGAGAACTGAACCGCCCTGCCCCGTCTCGGACGGGTCTTGTTCGCCGTGATACGGTATGCTATAATTCAGCGACCGCGGGGGAGCCCAGTCGTTATGAAGAGAACGTTTCAGCCCCACAATCGTCGCCGGAAGCGGGTCCACGGCTTTCGGGCCCGAATGAGCAGCGCAGATGGGCGGCGGGTCATTCAGGCGCGGCGTGCTAAAGGGCGGCACCGCCTGACTGTTTAGCCGTAAGGCGTCGTTCCCCGTCCGTACGACGGGCTGGAGACGCTGCACCCAGGGATGGCGGGCCGGATGAACCGGCCCGTTTATGTGTTTGGATTCGTTGTACCCGGCGGACCGAGAGAAGGCAAGACTGTGGGTTGTAAATCTTACGTTTGAAGTTGAACGTCTCTAATCTACAATTCCCCCTGGCGAGGCGGAGATGCTCCGGCGAGAGCTGCGGCTCAGGGAACGAGAGGCGTTCCGCCGCGTTTATGAACAGGGACGGTCCTGGGGGCATCCCCTGGTCATCCTTTACACGCTGCCCCAACCGCCGCCGACTAAGCGGTTCGGATTCGCGGTGGGCAAGAGCGTTGGTCAGGCGGTGGCACGTAATCGTGTCCGCCGGCGTCTGCGCGAGATCATCCGCGCTCTGGAGACGCGCATCCGCCCCGGGGTGGAAATGGTGTTCACAGCGCGGCCGGCGGCGAAGGATGCGTCTTTCCGCGAACTTTCAGCGGCGGTGGAGGACTTGCTCCGGCGAGCGAGGGCGCTGCGTGTCGACGAAGGGGATACAGCGCCCTACACATGGCCCGCAGGGGGGCGTCCGTCTCGGCGCGGGTGTACGCATCTACGGGACACGCCCGCGTCAGCGGAGGGGCCCACCCCGGCAGGCCCGCGTATTGAGAAACGGCCCTTGTGTCGGCGGGCCAGTCCCGACCCACTAAAATACTGAAGATGTTCGTCTCGGAGTGGCTCAAGCAGGGCATCATGGCCATGATTCGCCTTTATCAGGCGGCCACGCACGGTCGGCCGCCCTGCTGCCGTTTTTACCCGAGCTGCTCCCATTACTCGCTGGAGGCGATTAAGGTGCACGGCCCGTGGAAGGGCGGCTGGCTCGCTCTGGCGCGGATTCTCCGCTGCCATCCCTTCCACCCGGGCGGCTACGATCCGGTCCCTGCACGGAACGAAGGCCGTAGTGCCATCTGGTGATCGGGCTTATGCCACACTTCTGTCAATCTGCGTGAACGGAACAACAGGCAATGGATAAGCGGCGGCTCATCAACATTCTGGTCATCTGGCTGGCGTGGATGGTTCTCTTCCAGCTTTTCTTCCGGCCGGGTCCGCCGCAACCACGCCAGCCCGTGTCGGACATCTATGCTGCCGCGCAGAAGGCGGAAACGGACACCCTCAACGCCCCCGATAACCAGGTTTCCCTCACCGAGCGGATCAAGCGCTACGAGAAGGCAATCGGGCAGTATCGACAGGTTCGCCAGTACGACTCCAAGAGCGATCTGGGCATCAACGCCTACGTTGGCGAGCTGCGCGTGCTGGATCGCATGACCGCCCTCCAGCCGACCAATACCGGCTTCTTCGACCGGCAGGAGATGCTCCTCAAAGAGATGGAGCAGCGGTTCAAGGGCCGGTCCGCCAGCATTACGGAGCAGCTGAACGGCGAGAGCAAGCCGGTGCCCAACGTGAGCCAGTGGGCCGAGGCTCGCCTGAACCAGGTGCGGAGCAGCCGGGACAGCATCTTTGAGAAGAAGTGGCAGTACCGGGTTCTCGCCTTCCTGGTGAACCTCACCGGGCGAGTGCCGGCGTTCAGCTACTGGTTCGCACTGCTGCTGCTTACTCTGGCTTTGAAGGGCCTGCTGTGGCCGCTGAACAAGATCCAGTTCCAGGCGATGCGGGATATGCAGCGCATCCAGCCGCAGATAAAGGAGCTGCAGGAGGAGCTCAAGCGCAAGGGGCGGCCGCAGGACGAAATTAACCGCCGGATGATGGAGTTTTACCGCGAGCAGAGGGTGAATCCTCTCGGCGGCTGCCTGCCTGCCATCCTCCAGATGGCGGTCCTTATCCCCGTCTGGTATATGATTCGGCAGTTCGAGTACCAGTTCACCCATGGCTACTTCCTGTGGATTAACCCGCACCTGGGCGAGCGATTCTGGTGGATCGCCAAGAATCTGGCCTCATTCGACGTGCCGATCTTCCTGATCTATCTGGCGAGCACCGTACTCTACTCGCTCCTCCAGCCCAAGCCGGCGGACCCAGAGCAGGCGCGCACCACGCGTATGATGGCGTGGATGATGCCCGTAGTCTTTGGCGTAATGATGTGGACGGGGAAATGGTCGTCCGCCTTTATGCTCTACTGGCTCTTCCAGAACCTGTTCAGCATGTGGCAAAACTGGGGGCTGCTGCGCCAGCCAGCGCGGGCACCCGCGGCTGCCGCGCCTGCCGCTCCCGAACCTCTGCGCCCTATGCAGGGCCAGCCCGGCACCAACGGGCGACGCGACGCGATGCGGAGCTCGCGCGGCCGACGCGGCCCGCGTGTCCCGCGCCGCTAACCGAACCCTACACGGCAGGTCACACACTGGCCGCACGTGCAATACACTGGAACGCAATGACCGCTCGTGAACAACCCGCCCCAGTGACAACGGATCCCGGCACCGTCGCCGCCGACTTCCTCCAGGAGCTGCTGGAAGCAATAGGCCTCCATGTGGAAGTGGAACTCGACCGGCGACCGGATGGCACCTACTGGCTGACTGCCATTGGCCCTGATGCCGACTTCATCCCTGGCCCGAACGGCAGCACTATCAACGCCATCCAGTACCTCGTCGGCCTGGTGACCCTGCGGCGAGCCGGCCAGTACATCCGCCTGGTGGTGGACGCCGATAACTACCGCGCGCGCCGGGAGCAGACGCTTACCGAGATGGCCCGCCAGTACGCCGCGCAGGTGAAGCGAACCGGCCAGGAGTGCGTCCTCGATCCGCTCAACCCCTTCGAGCGCCGCATCGTTCACACCGCGCTCCTCGATGATCCGGACGTGATTACCTACAGCGAAGGGGATGAACCAGACCGCTGTGTCGTGATCTCCCCCAGGCGGCCCGCCTGAGGGAACCAGAAGCAGACCGGACGGCGGACCCGGGCAGGCAAGGATGCCTGCGCTACCGCACATACGGCAGGAGAGATATAGCGCAGGCTTCCAGCCTGCATAGAGAAGCGACCGAACGAAGGTCGAAAGGCAAAGGACGCCAGGGACGGAAGAGAGGGACGAGGGCGCCGCACCCAGGGCAACCCCTCGTCTGTTTGCATTATCGATACCCCACTTTACCGTTACTCGTATTGCAGTCTCGTTTCCCCCAAACGTGGGTATGATAGCCTGTGACCGGCCGGCGGCCGCGTGACCGTCCCACCCGCGATCGCGAGGGCACCAGCCTCATTACCTGCCCGAGCCCGGCCCGTGCGCAAGCGAGACCGCCGGGCGTCGGTTGACGATCCGATTCCATCACCGACCTTCCTCACTCGTCCTTCGTATGCCACCCATGCGCCACCGTCTCACCGCCGAGTGGATGGACGATCCAGAGGTGGACGCTTATCTGCTGGCGGACGACCTGCGCACGTTGGCCGCCCTGAATGCCCTGCTGGGCGGCGTGCGGGCGGCGCTGCAACCCCTCCTGCGCCGGGTGAACCGCCTTCCCCCTGGGATGCCGGTGCGGGTGGCGGATGTGGCTACCGGCGGCGGGGACATCGCCCGGCGGCTGGTGGATGCCTGCCGCCGGCGGGGGCGACCGGTGCGCGTTGTGGCTCTGGATCGGCACCCGAAGGCCCTGGCCTACGCCCGCAGCGTGGCGAGGAACTACCCGGAGATTGCGTTCGTGCAGGCCGATGCGCGAGACCTGCCGCTGGCGGACGGCGACGTTGACTTCGCGCTGCTCTCCCAGGCGCTACACCATCTGCCCGAATCGGATGCCCTTCAGGCCCTCCGGGAGCTGAAGCGGGTGGCGCGGCGGGGAGTGGCGGTCGCGGACCTCCGCCGCCATCCGCTGGCCTACCTCTGGATCCGGCTCCTGACCACCGTCTGGTTCCGCAATCCTCTCGCCCGGCACGATGGGCCCGCGTCAATCCGGAACGCGTTCGAGCGCGGGGAGCTCGGTGAGCTGGCCGCGCGGGCGGGGCTGGAGGGGGCGACGGTGCAGTGCTTTCCGTTCTACCGGCTGGCACTCGTCTACGAGGCAGTCGGCGCGTCCGAATGTGCGCACGTCTGAACGTTTCCACGCGCCAACCTGCCCACGCTTATGATCGACGTGGTGGTAGTGGGAGCGGGTCCGGCAGGGAGTGCCGCGGCGGCGTGGCTCGCGGCAGCGGGATGCGACGTGTGGCTGCTGGAGCGTGCTCATTTCCCGCGCCCGAAGCCGTGCGGGGAGTTCTTCAACCCGGGCTGCGTCCGCGAGCTAGCCGCCCTGGGCGCGTGGCCGCAGGTGGAAGCGGCCAGCCCCCAGCCGCACCGGCACTGGCGGCTCGTATCTCGCCAGGGGCGCCTGTTCACCGTGAGCGCGGCAGATCTGGGCGTGGAGGCGACACCCGCTTTCGCTCTCTCCCGCGAGCGATTCGATGCCGCCCTGGCCGGCTACGCCGTTCGCTGCGGCGCGCGGCTTTTGGAGGGCTGGAACGTGCGCGGGCCGCTCCTCGACGGGCGAGGGCGCGTCGTGGGCGTAGGGGCGCGCGTCGCCGGGCGTCTGCGTGAGGTCCGCGCGCGTGTGGTGATCGCCGCGGATGGACCGCGTTCAGTACTGGCGCGGCATCTCAACCTGCTGCGGCCGGTCCCTCGCTACCGGCGGTTCGGGCTGGTGACCCGCTACGAGACGGAGGGCCCCGCTGGCGAACCGGCTCTGGAGATGCACCTCGGCCCCACAGGCGGCTACTGCGGCCTCGCCTGGCAGGGACCGGGGATTGCGCACCTGGCGATGGTCGTCCCAGCCACCGAACTGTCCCGAAAGCTTTCGGGACGGGTGGGAGAGTACTTCACGGAAGCGCTCGCCCGCTACCCGCTTCTTGGGGAGCAGCGACAGAGGCGAAGACGGGGGCCGGTGTGGACCACCGGGCCGATCGCCTGGCGGACGCGGCGGCAGGCGTGGCCGGGCCTGCTCCTGGTGGGAGATGCGGCGGGATTCTACGATCCATTCACCGGCCAGGGGATTACGTTCGCGCTGCACACCGCGCGGCTGGCCGCAGAGGCGACGCTGGCGGCGCTGGCCAGACCGGGGGACGACTGGGAGGCCCTGCGCGCCTACGAGCGGCAGCGGGCCGCCTGGCTGCGCCCGAAGATCGCCCTTCAGGTTGCCATCCAGGCGGTGCTGGCGCGGCCGTGGCTGGCAGAACGCGCCTGGGAGCGGCTGGGCCGTCGTCCTTCCCTGGCCACCCGCCTCCTCGCCGCCACCGCGGATGTTGTCCCCGTGGAGGAGGTGCTGAACCGGTCCTTCCTGGCCGCCCTGTTCGCGTAACTGTCCCAAGGAGAAACGACGGGGAGAGGAAACGAGGAAAGGAAAGAACGAGGGGCGATTTGCAAGGACCAGATAGAAGTCATTTCTCGGTTCCAGCGGCGGCGCGTACCACCGTCGTTCGTTGTCCTTCGCCTTTCGCATGCCACGACGCACCGAGAATTCGATCTGCATCCGCGCGCCGATGGAGCGGGTGTTCGCCGCCGCTGCCGCCGTGGAGCGGTGGCCGGAGATCCTGCCGCACTACCGCTGGGTCCGCATCCTGGAGCAGGAGGGGAACCGCCGCACGGTGGAAATGGCCGCTCGCCGCGGCTGGATCCCGGTGCGCTGGGGGTCGCACCAGTGGTTGTGGCCGGAAACGGGGCGGATCACGTTTGAGCACATAAGCGGACTGTCGCGCGGGATGCGCGTGGTATGGGAACTGCAGCCCCGGGACGACGCGGTGCAGGTGACCATACGCCACGAGCTGGCCCTGAAGCACCCGCTGCTGCGCACTCGCCTGGGCCAGTGGGTGGTGGGGGAGGTGTTCGTACGGTCCGTCGCCGGTCGCACGCTGGCGACGCTGAAACGCGTCCTGGAAAGCGAGTGATGTGATGGCCGTGGCGCTGATCACCGGTCTGGGCCTGATCACGCCTGTGGGTGTGGGCGTGGGGCCGTTCTGGGAGAGCATCCAGGCGGGCCGCTCTGGCATCAGCCCTCTCACCCGCTTCGATCCCGCCGGGTTCGACTGCCGCGTGGCGGGCGAAGTGGGTGCCTTTCCCGCCGAGGCGTTCCTGGGCCGCAAGGACCTGCGCCGGCTGGACCGCTTCGCCCAGTTCTCGGTGGTGGCCGCGCGCCTCGCCCTGGCGGACGCCGATCTCGACCCGGGCGCGGTGGACCCGGATCGCGCCGGTGTGTTTCTGGGTTCGGCGCTCGGGGGAGTGGCATTCGCGGAGGAGCAGTATCCCCGCTACGCCGCGGGCGGCCTGCGCGCCATTCACCCGATGCTGGCGCTGGCCGTGTTTGTGGGCGCAGCACCGAGCAACGTTGCCATCCACCTGGGCTGGCGCGGCCCCGCCACCGCCAATGGGGACAGCTGCGCCGCCGGTGCCATCGCCCTCGGCCACGCGCTGAACCTGCTCCGGCGCGGCCTGGTGGATGTGGTGCTGGCAGGCGGGGTGGAAGCGCCCCTATCGCCGCTCTGTTTCGGGGCGTTTGACCTCATCCGCGCCCTCTCGCGCCACAACCACCCCGCCTGCGAAGCCTGCCGCCCGTTCGACGCCACGCGCAACGGCTTTGTCATGGCGGAAGGGGCGGCGGTGCTCGTGCTGGAGTCGGAGCAGCACGCCCGCCGCCGCGGCGCGCGCGTCTATGCGGCACTGGCCGGCGCCAGCCTCACCAACGACGGCTATCACATGACCGTCCCACGCCCCGATACCCGGGCAGCGCAACAGGCGATCACGCTGGCCCTGGCAGACGCCGGAATGGCAGCGGACGAGGTGGAGGCGATCAATGCCCATGCCAGCGGCACGCTCCTCAACGATGCCGCGGAGACCGCCGCCATCCAGACGGTCTTCGGGGAGCGCGCGCGCCGGCTGCCGGTAAGCGGCACCAAGTCGATGCACGGCCACGCCCTGGGCGCATCGGGGGCCATCGAGGCGGCCATCGCTGCCCTCTCCATCCACCACGGCTTCATTCCCCCCACCATCAGCCTGCGCCAGCCGGACCCAGAATGCAATCTAGACTACGTCCCCTGGGAGGGCCGCCGCCGGCCGGTGCGCACTGTCCTCTCTAACTCCTTTGGCTTCGGCGGCATCAACGCGTGCCTCGCTTTGCGGGCGGTGGAGTAGCCGGGCCCTCACGGTGGCGCGACTACCTGTGCTCCGATAGAACCCGATGGGCGGACGTAGTTTTGACTACCACGGCCGCCCGTAACTCCGGCTCCCCGAAAAGTTGCCACGGATCGTTCGACTTGGGCCGATCGGGGAAAACACAACTGATCCCGGCGCCAGGAACGGCGCACCGCGGCGAGGTCGTCGGACCGGGCTCGCGCGGGTGGGGATCAGGTGAAAGGGAGGAAGTTACGATGCCGTACGTGCTCGTTCGCCACAAAGTGGAGGACTATACCCGCTGGCAGCCGGTGTTCGATGAGAACACCCCTCTGCGCCAGGCCCGCGGGTCCAAAGGGGGTTACGTCTTCCGTAACATAGACAACCCCAGTGAAGTCATCGTGCTTCTGGAGTGGGAGAACCTGGAGAAGGCGCGCCACTTCATGCAATCCGAGGAGTTGAAAGCGGCGATGCGCCGAGGGGGCGTTGCGGAACAGCCGGACATCTACTTCCTTGAAGAAGTAACCAAACCGTCCGTTTGATCGTCGGCCTTAGATCTGATTGTGCAGCCTTACTTACGATGCTTCCCACATTCGTTTGGGGGGCACTTCTTTTCCCTGTAGCCCGGGGCGTCTCGAAATCCTTCGAGACACCCCTCGTGGATCTGCCGAGGCGACACCCCACCAGCACCCTTCCGGGGCGCTCCTCTCGCTCCGGGGTGGCGCGGAGGTTAGCAACCCACACGCGGGTTAGTAGATGAGGGTGAAAACAACCTTCTGGACCGTCGGGCTTGTCCTCACCGGCGAGGAACCGGCGACCGCCAATCTGCTCTGCATTCCTTCGCGCTCTTGGTGACTTTGCGGCTCCATCCCATCCCATGCGGATAGTGGCTGCGGTCAGGTAGTCCGCCGCGCCTGGAGCCAGGCCCGGCCCGCGATCGCCAGCTTGGTCCAGGCCGGCAGCCCCGCGCGGGAGCGGAACACATCGTAGCCGCCGCTCTCGATCCGGTCCAGGATGCCCTCGTAGATCTGCACCATGGCCACCAGGCACGGACGGCTGGCAGGATGTACCAGCTCCGGAAGCGGACGGGCACGCTCGTAGTAGTCGCGCGCCCGTTCCACCTGGAACCGCATCAGGGCGCGGAAGGCGTCGTTGACCACGCCCCGGCGCAGATCCTCCTCGCGGTAGCCGAAGCGACGCAGATCCTCCTGGGGCAGGTAGATACGGCCCCGCTCTGCATCCTCGCGCAGATCCCGCAGGATGTTCGTCAGCTGGAACGCCACGCCACACCACTCCGCCAGCTGCGGTGCGCGCGCGTGGGAGAACCCAAAGATGTGGAGGCACACCAGGCCCACGGTGGAGGCCACGTGGTAGCAATAGCGGTAGAGGGCGGCAAAGTCCTGGTAACGGCGCGGCGCCAGGTCCATCTCCGTGCCCTCGATCAGCTCATGGAAGTAGCGCGCGGGAATGGTGTAGCGCCGCGTCACGTCCTGAAAGGCGGGCAGAATGGGATGGCCGCGTGTGTCACCGGCGTAGGCAGCGTCCAGCATCCGGCGCCACTCCGCCATGCGCGCCGCCGCAGTATCTGCCCCTGCGGGCCGTGCGGCCAGAGCGTACGGCGGCCCATCATCGGAGACGTCGTCCGCGTAGCGGAAGAAGGCGTAGACGACGCACATTGCCGCCCGGCGCTCGGGAGGCAGGACCAGAAACGAGTAGTAGAAGTTCCGCGCCTGGCTCCGGGCAATGGTCTGGCAGTAGTGGTAGCTCTCGGCCAGGGAGGGGTCGAACATCGCGCACCCCATGAACCGTTGACACACTGGCAGGTTGGCCTATGGCCGCCTGTCAACCTGCAACCTGTCAACTTGCTAACTTACCAACCTGCAACCTGTCAACTTCTAATTTGCCAACCTGCCAATCCATCCTCTTGAGTGCGTTGGGATCATCGCGGGAGCGGTCCGCGTCATTTTAGCACGGCAAGCGCCTCTCCCGTACCGGCAGCCGGAATCCCGCCTTCTGCCGACCGTGGCCTGGTTACTGCGGGTCGCCAGAGAATCCGATGATCGTATCGGAGGCGGTACGCGTATGGGTTCTCCGCTCATCAGGCGGCTGCTGGGCTATGCGGCCGCGACGTTGTTCATCGGCATCTGGGATGTGATGACGTGGTGGCATCCCGACGCAGTCGGGACCAGGCCCGCTCTGGCCCGGCGGGGAAGCTGGCCTGGATCGCGGGTGCCACCGCCCTGGTGATGGGCCTGGGATACCTCCGGACACGCTATGGCGGACCGGGTGCTGGTGGCGGTGGCCGCTATCCTGCGCGATACCCGCGCCTACGACCTGGCGGCGCGCTACGGCGGCGACGAGTTCGTTCTCCTGATGCCCGAGACTACCGAGATCGAAGCGGTGGCGGTGTTGGAACGTATCCGTGCCGGGATCGTGGCGCTCAACGAGCGCCGGAAGCTGCCGTTCCTCGTGCGTCTCAGCATCGGCATCGCGGCTTCCACTCAGCCGACCGCCGACCTGCTGGTCCAGGCCGATGCGGAAATGTACCGCGATAAGGACCACCGCCGCCCGCAAACCGCCCCCTTGCGTACCGGAGCGGCCGAGGACCCCACCCTCCGCCGACAGGCATCTTGAGCGCGACGTCTCTTGTTTCTTCGCCTTTTCGTCCCCTGTCTCTCGCTCTTCACTTTCGTCCTTCGGACGGGTAATGGGTAGGTGGGACTGCGTCCCGGTCCGGGGAGGCGAAAGTGAAAATTGGCGTGGCAGAAGAATCACTGCGACAGCCGCGGGCGTCCCTGCTGGAGTGCGCCCGTGCGTTGGGATTCGACGGCGTCGAGCTGAGCGGGATCGATGACGACCCCATTGCCCGGGTGACGATCGCTGCCCAGCAGGCGGTGGGCGTGTGCGTTGTCTCTGTCGTCTGCCACGAGCACGACTTCGGTGCTGCAGACGTGACCCGCCGCGGCCCGGCACGCGAGCGGGTAGTCCGGGCTGTCAAATATGCGGATCGGCTCGGGGCGGGGATCGTCCTGCTCCCGATCCACGTCCTGACGACGCTAGACGATTTCTCTATGATCGCCCGGCTAGAGGAGGATCTCCGCTACATAGCGCAGCGCGGCGAAGCGCTGGGGGTGGTCATCGGCTGTCTGGTCCCCCTGGCCGCCGCGGAGACGCTCCAGTTCCTCGACACGGTAGACAGTGACTTCGTCCTGTGCTACTACGACGTGGCGCAGGCGGCCCACGCCGGTCGCGACCCTGCGGCGGAGATCCGGCATCTCGGAAGCCGGATCTGCCAGGTGCGTCTCCGGGAGGAAGACGGGCGCTTGTTGGGTGAGGGGCGGGTGGATCTGGGAGGTTGTTTGCGGGCGCTGGCGGAGATCCAGTTCCCTGGCTACCTGATCCTGGCGCCGCCACCCACACCGGATCCTATGGACGCGCTCCGACGGGACCTGGATGCCGTCCGCCGCGCGCTGGCCCGGGTGCAGGCCGTGCGAGTGTAAGAAGCCACGGAGACAACCGCCGCCTACAGGTGCGGATTCACCTCCCCCCACTCCGCGATCGGCGGCAGGAGGCCGTCGGCGATAGTCTGGTCGCGCAGTTGGCAGAGGTGGACGTAAGAAGCGCGCAGGGCAGCCATGTCCTCCTCGTCCCCGCGCGGCACTCCGGCGACTATCCCCTCCGGCGTGAAGCGAACAGGAGCGGCCATCATGATGCGCCGGAACTCCCCCTCGTTGTAGTACGCGCCGCACGGCCAGGGGTAATCCCCTGCGGTAATCCGTGCGCGGAGCATCTGCACGCTCTGGCTGGAGGGCGACTGGAATGAGGAGCGGCCCCGCAGTTTAATGATCCGCGCGCCGCCATTGCGCACGTGCTCCTGGATCTCCTGCCATTCCACACGAGTAAGGCCCTTGCCGTTCACCTGCGCGCCCGCCAGAATGTCGGTGAGCGGCGTCCCCGCCACTCGCAGGTCGCCCTTGAACACCGCCATCTTTTCTCCGTGGCCGCCATAGGTGGCGCAGCCGGTCACCTGGTCCTGCGGCACATCGAAGTGCTGGGCCAGCCGCGTCTGGAGGCGGGTGCTATCCAGCGCTGCCAGGGTGGTGACGCGGCGCGGATCCAGCCCCGAGTGGACGAGGGCGGTGAGGCCAGTGATGTCCGCGGGGTTGAAGATCACGATAAGGAACTTGCAGTCGGGACAATAGCGTTTGATCTTCTCGCCCAGGTCGCGGGCGATCTCGCAGTTGCCACGGCGAAGGTCCTCGCGGGTCATGCCCTCCTTGCGGGGAGCACCCCCGGCAGTGATGACGCAGGTGGCGCCACGCAGCGCCTCCGGTTCGTCCAGCGTCGAGGTCACTTGCGCATCAGGGAAGGCACAGTGGTAGATCTCCTCTGCCGCGCCTTCCAGGGGCCCGGCGAGCGGATCGTACATCACGATGCGGTTCGTAGTACGCGTTTCGAGCAGTGTCTGCACCAGGTTGGAGCCGATCGCGCCCGCGGCGCCCAGGACAGCGACTTTCTCGTTGGTGAGGTACATGGTCTGGTTCTCCGAGCCTACGCCACAGAGATACAGAGATGGAGAGTGGGTGAGCGAACGTAGGGGTGTGCAGGGGAGGTGCAGAGAGGAGGAGACGGAGAAACCAGGGTGGCTACTCCCCATCCCTCTGTTTTTCTATGCTCCTGTCTCCCACTCTCTCTGATCCTCTCCGTGTTCTCCGTGGCGCCGTGGTGTTAAGCCCCCTTAAAACAGTTTACCCATCCCGCGCTTGTTGCACGAGGCCCGGAATCTCCCGCACACTAAGCGGCACTGGCACGCCCACGGCGGTGAGGGCCTCCACCTTCGCCTGGGCAGTCCCTTTCCCGCCGGAAACAATCGCGCCGGCGTGGCCCATCCGCTTGCCTGGCGGCGCGGTGCGCCCGGAGATGAAACCGATCACGGGCTTGGTCATCGTGCGGATGTACGGCGCGGCGTCCTCTTCATCCGTGCCGCCGATCTCGCCGATCATCACCACCGCCTGCGTGGCGGGATCGGCTTCAAAGCGAGGCAGCACGTCGCTAAACCGCGTGCCGAGGACGGGGTCGCCTCCGATTCCCACGCAGGTGGATTGGCCCAGGCCCGCGCGGGACAGGGCGTTTACCACCTCGTAGGTGAGGGTGCCGCTGCGCGATACGAGACCCACCGGGCCGGGGGTGGTGATATGGCCCGGCATGATGCCGACCTTGCACTCGCCGGGGGTGATGAGGCCGGGGCAGTTGGGGCCGATGAGCGTGGTCTCCGTGCGGCGGATAAACCGCACCACAGGGATCATATCGTTGATGGGAATGCCTTCCGTAATGCAGACCACCAGCCGCAGGCCCGCGTCCGCCGCCTCCAGGATGGCGTCCGGCGCGAAGCGCGCGGGCACGAGAATCACGGACACGTCCGCGCCCGTCTCCCGTACCGCCTGGCGGACCGTATCGAAGACGGGCACACCCGACACGTCCTGGCCCCTCTTGCCGGGCGTCATCCCCGCCACCACCCGCGTGCCGTAGTCCAGCATCTGGCGCGTGTGGAACTGCCCCTCTCGCCCCGTGATGCCCTGCACCAGGACACGGCTGTCTTTGTTGATGTAGATGCTCACGCCGTTCTCCCATCGTTGGCACGTTCGTAGGTTGGCACATTCACAAGTTGGCAGGTTGGCACGTTGTCAGGCTCATACGCGCCGCGTCCGGGCGCTGCGCCTCGATTCAACCGTCAAACTTGAAACGTCAGGAAGGACGGCGAGAGACGTTTGACGTTTGACGCTTGCGGCTCACGCCGCGATCGCATCGCCGTGTAGAGCCGGATCCACCGCAGGCTGGGGATCCAATGGCTCATCCCGGCGGCGGATCGGAAGTGGATCAGCGGGTCTAACGGGGCTGATCAACCGCGCGCGACCTCCCCGTGATCTCGTCGAGTGCTGCCCACACGGCCGACATGACCACGTCGGAGGCCGTACCCATCCGCTCGGCGACGAGCCGTCGGTCCAGAACGGTAAGCTGGAATACCAGTATGATCGATGGACGGCGCAGTCCGTTCTCCCGGTCCGGTTCAATCAGGACAGTGCCAGGAAACCTCAGAGCATCCTGCTGGGTCGTCAGCGGCACGACAAGAACTGTCGGAAGTCGCGCGGAAACCTCTGCGTTTTGAGCGATAATGGCGGGCCGCCGTCCGGCCTGGGCGTGCCCACCGCGCGCGGGCAGGTCAACCCAGAACACGTCCCCTACGTTCATTGGTCTTCCTCGTACGGGAAGAGATCCCAGGTCTCTGCGCTGGCGCTCTGCCACTCGGCCAGTTCTCGCGCCAGCTCGGGACTGATCGGGGCATCCGTCAGTGGAATCAGCAGGAGGCCGCTCTGGGTCTCAATCACCCGCACGGGAGTGTCCGGCTTCAGTCCATACCGCTCGCGGAGTTCATCGGGCAGCGAGATCTCGCCTTCGCTCCCCACTGTCAACGTTGGCATAACTCTTCTCCTTCGTCTGACTCTAACAGGCCCTGGCAAGTCCGTCCCACCCTGCTCAAATCGCTCCTCGGTGGCGGTTATCGTGAACACGTACGGGACAGGCCTGTACTCATCCCCTCAGTTGCTCCGCGAGCTTGCGCCAGCCTCGAATGTGCTGCAGATGGCGCGATTCAAGTCCCGGCGTTCGCACTGGGGCCAGGTCAAAGGAGTTGAGCACGCCGAGGATGAGAAGGGGTGTATTGATCCCGAACTGGCACGCCTCGCTGATGACCTCGCCGTACTCGCTCCACAACCAGCCGATACGTCCAACATCATTTGGTGCGAGCGCACACTCGGGCGAGTCCTCCGTCTCCGCTTGCAGAAAGACGTGTACGGACAAGGCGCCCGGATGCACCATCTCACAAAGGCGGCGGTAGCATTCGCCTATCAGGTCAGCCAACCGGTCGGGTGCAGCAGGGTCCTCCGCGGCCGCCCGGACCGCCTGCCGCAGCGAATCCAGGTAGTCGCGGGAGCACAATGCACGGTGGGACTCCGGTGCCGTTTCGCCCCTACCCAGCTTCCGCCCGTGCGTGAAATGAATGAGCATATCCTCAAGATCACCATTCACCAAGAACTTGTCCTGTCCGCCAGCGAGAGCGCGCCTGATCTCCGCGTGGTCTCGGGCCAGCGTCCCTGGCACAGCCGAGAGGCTATGACTGGTGTCTGCACTGGCCTCGAGGAGGCCGCGGAGGTTGGCCGTGTGGCTCAGGACGTTGGCCGGATCGAGCGCACTCATCGCCCCGTGCAGCCAGCGGTCGGCACGCAGAAGCGCGGTCGCCGCCGCCATGTGGGCGCGGTAGAGCATCTCGGACCAGTACACAGAACAGACATGGCACGCTCCACACTTCCTCTTCGGACAAGCTCATCGTAAGCGTCCACGTCCATGAAACTGTAGGTTTGGCCCGCGAGTTCGGGCGTTACACTCTGTAGTAGGTTGAGGAAGCCGTCGACCCACTCAAATGCTGGCGTGTCCCGCATGGGACTCCCCCCTCCCCTGCTTCCATTCTTCCACACCGCCTGATCTATGCCTCGCAGGTGTAAGGCGTACGCATGTAGTGCTCCCGCAGCCGCCGCTCCGGTGCCGCCGGCCATCGCACCAGCCCGGGCAACCTATGGCCGGGCGACCAGTTCCACGATCTCCGCCGCCGCATCCTGCATCGTCTCCGCGGTGCGCAGGCCGGTCTCCGCCAGAACGGCGCGGCCCTCCGCCTCGTTGGTCCCCGTCAGCCGCACGACGATCGGCACGCGCACGTTCAGCCGCGCCAGCCCCTCGCGGATACCGCGCGCCACCTCATCGCAGCGGGTGATGCCGCCGAAGATGTTTACCAACACGCCCTTCACGTTCGGATCGAGGAGGACCATCTCCAAGGCATTTAGCACCACGTCCGCCGTCGCGCCCCCGCCGATGTCCAGGAAGTTGGCGGGGCTCCCGCCTGCGTCCTTGACTTCGTCCAGGGTGGCCATCACCAGGCCCGCCCCGTTACCGATGACGCCGATGTCGCCGCCCAGATGAACGTAAGCCAGCCCGCGGCGATGCGCCTCCGCTTCGAGCGGGTCCTCCTCGCTCTCCTCTTTCCATTCCGCCAGTTCAGGGTGGCGGAAGGGAGCATTGTCATCGATGTTGATCTTTGCGTCCGCGGCAATAAGCGTGCCCGCGCGCGTCACCACCAGAGGGTTGATCTCTGCCAGAGAGCAGTCCATCTCCTGGTAGACGTGGGCCAGCGCGCGGAGAAACCGTCCCGCTTCCCCGATGACCACGCGCTCAAAGTCCGCGGTGTAGCAGAGATCGCGGATCTGGAAATCGGTCAGGCCCAGCTCGGGGTAGATAAGCGCGCGGGCGATCTTCTCGGGGGTGGTGGCTGCCACCTCCTCGATGTCAATGCCGCCCGCGGCGCTGACCATTACGACGTTGCGTTGCGCGGCGCGATCCAGGGTGATGCCGAGGTAGTACTCCGCGGCGATTTCCGCCGCCTCTTCAACGAGCACCTTCTCTACCACCAGGCCCTTGATCTTCATCCCCAGGATCTGGCTGGCCGCCGCGTGCGCTTCGTCCGGGGTCCGGGCCCGCTGGATGCCGCCCGCCTTCCCTCGCCCGCCCGCGTGCACCTGCGCCTTCACGACCACGGACCTGCCCAGCCGCTCCGCCACCGCGCGCGCTTCGTCGGGGGTGGCGGCAACCTCGCCCGCGGGAATCGGCACGCCGTAGCGCGCGAACACCTGCTTGGCCTGGTACTCGTGGATCTTCACCGGATCGCTCCTGTGGTTTGCCCGGTCGGCGAATTCAGAACCGCCCCGATAGATGAGGTCCGTGGGGCGAATGGGTCACTCTCAACGGGCAACGGCGCCGGGCGGCGCCGTTGCCATTGTATCATCCGGTTTCCGGCAGGCGGACACCTTTGCCGGTAGCAAGCAGGAATAGGTGACCGTACACCCAATACTCTCCCGCTCTGCTCTTTCCTCTCCGTGCCTCAATGCCCCCGCTGTGCCACCCGCACCACATTACAGCCGCCGGATCATCTTGCTCTTCGACCTCGCGAGCGCTTCCGGGAGGCGAGCGACTTCCCGCACGGCGGATGGCTGTCTGGGCAGCACACCTGCCGTCGCAGCATATCCAACCCGCTGCGCGGCACTCCCAGAGCTGGCTCGTTTCATACAGAACCGGGCGTTCCGGATATACTACATCGTCGCCGGGCGGTGGATCACTCGGTCGTCCGGCACCATCCACGGGCGCCCGGCCCTCCCGTAAGCCACGGCGCCCAAACCGCCGTACGGTGCGTCTGGAGCGGCGCGCGCCGCGCGGGCGTGATCCGATCGGGCGCCGGAGGGTATGATAGCCAGGGTGCGCCTTCGCGCGGGTTAGGCGTACGGAGGCGTCCGGAACCTGGAAGATCTGGACCGCGTCGTCCACGATGAAGTCATCAGCCGCTACAATTACCGGCACCTGAACCAGGAGGCGGAAGAGTTCCAGGAGCTCAATCCTACCGCGGAGAACCTGGAGAGGCTCATCTGGGGGCGCCTCCAGCGCCGGTTGAAAGGAGTCGGCCTGTACAAGATCACCGTACGGGAGACGGGCCGAAACGCGTTCACTGACCACGGAGAGGAAGACTGATGCCGGAGCCGGCCAACCTCAACCTGCAAGCGCTGGCGGATCTCTATCGGCGCCTACTCATCGAGATAGGAGAAGATCCGGAACGCGCCGCGTTGAAGCGCACCCCGATGCGCGCCGCCGCCGCGCTGCGGGAAATGACGCGCGGCTACGATCAAACCGTGGCGACAGTCCTCAACGGCGCCATCTTCTCGGAAGAATTCGATGATATGGTGATCGTGCGGGACATTGAGTTCTACAGCCTGTGCGAGCACCACCTGGTCCCATTCTTCGGCCGCGCGCACGTGGGCTACCTGCCGAAGGGGAAGATCGTTGGCCTCAGCAAGATCGCGCGGCTGGTAGAGATGTTCAGCCGCCGGCTTCAGGTGCAGGAACGAATGACCCACGAGATCGCTCATGCCCTGAACGATACGCTGGAGCCGCGGGGGGTGGCAGTGATGATCGAGGCGCAACACCTGTGCATGATGATGCGGGGCGTGGAGAAGCAAAGCGCAAAAATGGTCACCAGCGCCGTTCTAGGTCTCTTCCGCGACAGACCGGCCACCCGGCAGGAGTTCATAGACCTGATCCGGGGCAACGGCGCGCGTTGATAGAGCCCGGTAAGGATGACACCGCTTATAATGTGGCCGGGGTGTAGCGCAGGCATCCTTGCCTGCCACGCCCAGTGCCGCCCGTGCCCCGAAGGCTTTCGAGACACTACTGCATAATATGAATGGCAACCTGATCCAGATCGATGGTTCCCGCCCCTCACCTGTGCTGGAGGCGCGGCCGGGGTGGCTGAAGGTACGTGCGCCTGTAGGACCCAATTACCGCAGCCTCAAGCAACTGGTTGCGGACCAGCGTCTCCATACCGTCTGCGAGAGCGCCCGCTGCCCCAATATCGGCGATTGCTGGGAGCGCCACACGGCGACGTTTATGATCCTGGGCAATATCTGCACGCGCGCGTGCGGCTTCTGCGCCATCACCACCGGGCGTCCGGGACCCATCGACGAAGAAGAGCCGGAACGTGTGGCGGAGGCGATCGCTCGACTTGGCTTACGGCACGCGGTCATCACGTCCGTCAACCGCGACGAGCAGCCGGACGGTGGCGCGCACATCTTTGCCGAGGTCATCCGCGCCATCCGGCGGCGCTGCCCGAGGACGGGCATCGAGGTGCTGGTGCCCGACTTCAAGGGCGTCTGGTGGGCGCTGGATAGGGTGATGGACGCGCGGCCGGACATTCTCAATCACAACATAGAGACGGTCCCACGGTTATACCAGATCGTGCGGCCGCAGGCCAAGTATGAGCGCTCGCTGGAGCTGCTGCACCGCGCCAAGGAGCGCGAGCCGGACAACCTCACCAAATCGGGGATGATGCTCGGGGTGGGCGAGGATCTGGATGAGGTGCGACAGAGCATGCGGCACCTGCGTTTGGTGGGCTGCGACATACTCACCCTGGGCCAGTATCTCCGCCCGTCCCAGCAGCACATCCCTGTGATCCGCTACGTGTCTCCGGACGAGTTTCGGCAGCTCAAGGAAGAAGGGCTGGCCATGGGCTTCCGGCACGTGGAGTCCGGCCCCTTGGTGCGCAGCTCCTACCACGCGGATGAGCAGGTGCCCCGGTAAATAGGAACACGAATCGGAAAGGGCGTTGGTTCCGGTTCGGCCACCCGCTCTCGCACTCTCCGAATACCCCGCCTCCTAGTGCGCGGACCGACGAAGCGGTCGAGGTTTACCTGATGCGCATCCCGCGTTATAATTGGCGCCAGGAAGGCGTGGCGATCGCCTGGCCCAATCCACGCGACGCCGTTTACCGATGCCGGCGGTGCCTGCGCCCGCAGGGCCGTTACGGCACGGCCCTGGCCGTACCGCAGACTCGCGGATACCGGCCGCTTGCGGAAAGGAACTCGACATGATTAGCATGACGGACACGGCGATCACCAAGGTCAAGGAGCTGATGGCGCTGCAAGATCGGGAGGACAGCGGTCTGCGAATCTACGTCGCGGGCGGCGGCTGCTCTGGCCTGCGCTATGGCATGGCGCTCGATGAGAACCCGGCGGATGACGATGATATCCTCCAGTTTGACGGCCTGAAGGTCTTTATAGACCCGATGAGCGCCCCTTATCTGGAAGGCGCACAGGTGGACTACGTGGAGACAATGATGGGCGCCGGGTTCAAGGTGGACAATCCCAACGCCGTGTCCACGTGCGGTTGTGGCAGCTCGTTCCAGACGGAGGAGAGCCCCGCTCCATCGGGCGAGAGCTGCCACTGATCCCACGGCGCAAATGTGAACGGTGGTCCGCGGAGCGGATCCGCGGACCACACGCATGTACGGCCGGCGGCGCTTCATCCGCAGCCAGCCGCCGTTCCCGAGGTCAGCGGGTGATGGCGTACAGATCGGTCAGCAGCTGCGTGCGCTGTTCCAGGCACAGCCCAACCGGTTTCAGGCGCTCTCTCCACGAGAGCCGGCGCCCACGCTCCTCGTAATCCAGGTGCCGGTCGATGAGCCGTGCTGCCGCCTCAGCGCGGCGCAGTTTCTCCTCCCAATCGGGAACGATGGGCAGGGGCAGTGGCTCCGCAACGGGGAGCGATTCTGCCGGCGGCCCCGGTCGCGTCTCGTTTGCAAACATTGTGGGACCCCTCAAAAGATGGACATGGATGATACTACCCCGGGCAGCAGCTCCAGACGGAGGGCGGCTAATCAGCCTCCCAGCAGGAAATCAACCGCTCGCCTGAGCCATCCCAGCACACCTCCCGGCCCCGGAGGGGGTTGGGGCGGACCGTTGGGCAGTTCTCGCGCGAAGAATTGCTGGAGGTCACGGTAGAGGCGCACCTTGCCCTCCTCGGGCAGATCGCTAGCCCGCGCCACACCGTAAGTGTTGAGGTGCCGTTCGATCAATTCGGTCCCCCGGTCGGCCACTGCCTGGGGCACCTCGGTCGCCTGTCGATGAATACGCTTCACGGTGGCCTCCCCTCTGGTGCCAGGGGCACTCTCTTCGGATTCGTTCCTGGCCCTTTCCCCCGTAATCGTCGCGGCTCCCCCACCGGGCGCCTGCTCCGCGAGCAATAGCTCATCGGGCTCTATCTAGGTACCAGCGAGATACCCCCATGCTTTGCCGGTTGAAACTTTTGGATCGCTGCACGTAAGATGAGGCGCCATCCCGGTGAGGCTGGAAGCCCGCGCTACGCCCCCGCGCGTCCGGCCCGCAGGGAGGTTTCCCCGCCCTGCCCCCGGAAGAGTCCCCCGGAGTGCGGCACTTCGCATTCGGCTTTCACAATCCGCGATGGGAATGCGCTGTCGAAATCCGGCGTGCGAACAGGCGATGGGCGACGTTGCCTGGCTTTACTGCCCCGCGTGCGGCACCTACGCCGCCGCCCTCTGCGCGATTCCCGGCCAGCGCTTTGATCTGCCCGCAGTCCCGAAAGCTTTCGGGACGCCGCCCGCCCCACTGATCATCCCGCTGTCCGTGGATGGCCATGCTCCCGTGGACGTCGAAGTTGCTCTGGCCGGCCATCCCGATTGGCTGTCCCTCGCCGGGCCCGCCCGCTTCCAGGTCCCCGCTGGCCAGACCTATGACCTCCGCCTGCGCGCCACACCCCCCGCCAACCTGCCGCCCGAGGTAGCGGCCACCCTCCAGGTGCGCAGCGGCGACGGCATCCGCACCCGCCGGTGGGCCCGTCAGGTATGGCGGCAGCAGGGCGTACTGCTTACCCTCTCGGTGCCGCGCCCGGGGAGGGCATTCGTGGTGGAAGAGCTGCTGGTCTTCAATCAGTCGCTTCAGGAGCAGTTCCTCCACGTCTGGAACGAAGGCGGTACACCGGTCCGCTTGGCCGATATCGCCGTGCCGGACGGCTTCGAGGTGCTGACGTCCGATGGGCGCCCTCTCCTGCCCGGCAACCTGGCGCACTGGGAGGTGCCGCCCCAGGCGGACGGACGGAGCGAAGCCGCGCGACTGACCGTGCGCATCGCGGGGGCACGGTTCGCCGAGCTGATGCGGCAGGGCCTGCCGGGCCGCGCCCTGCGCCTGATGACGGAGGGCGGCGACACGTTCGAGGTGCGGCTGTATGCGGCGCTTCAAGGGGCGACGTTCGCCCTTCGGCCTAACCTGATCATCGGTGTGGATCTGGGGACCGAGAACACCTCCATCTACTATCGCGATCCGCTCACCAACCGCGTGGGGCCCCTCCTGGTGGATGGCGACAGCCGGTTCCCCTCTTACCTCTACTTCGACGCGGCGGACCCGCAGCTGCGGCCCGTGGTCGGCCGCGCCGCCAAAGAGATGGCCCGCGTGCGCAGCGAGGCGGAAGGCTACCTGGTCCGCGACGTGAAGGTGTGGCTCACCAGCCCGCACGATGAGTACGCCATTCGCTACGGCGATTCGCGGCTCACCAACGACTTCCTGGTGCGCCGCTTGCTGGAGTTCATCCGTGGGCAGATCGATGCCTTCGTGGAGCAGCGCGCCGAGGCGAACCCTAAGATCAAGTACGTCTTCACCCTCCCCGTGCTGGACAACGGTCCCCGGTTCCGCGAGCAGCGGGACCGGATACTAGCCGCCCTGCGCGAGATCTACGCGCTGGAGCTGCGGCAGGGCCGGATGAGCCTGGACGATTTTCAGTTCGTCAGTGAGCCGGAAGCGGCGTCCATGTTCTTCCTCCTCGATCCGGAGGCCGCCCCGTTCAAGACGCAGGGCTTCAACGACGGGGACCTTATCGTCACCTACGACTCCGGCGCGGGCACTACGGACATCGCCCTGGTGCTGGTGGAGGAAGCACATCCCCGTCCGAGCTTCCGCGTGCTGGATACGCTGGGCAGCCGCCTGGCCCTCGGCAACGGCGGGGAGGGCACCGGGCTGGCACGCTTTGGCGGCCGGCGGGTGGATGAGGTCGTGCTCGACCTTATGGCGCGCGCCGCGCTCGGTCCCCAGGCGCGCGATGGCGCCACGGAAGAGCGCATCGCCGTGCAGCGCGACCTCCTCTTCCGCTACGCCCGGCAACGGCGGCTCCACCCCATGCTGGTGGACCTGGTGGTGGAGGACTGCAAGAAGGAGCTGGATCGCCAGCCGGAGACCAGCCTGGAAGGGAAGCTGGCCGATTTCCCCGCGGCGGCGGATTACCGCGCCCGCCGCCAGGATCTGGAGGCGCGTTTGCGGCCGTTCCTGGACGAGGCGATGGCGCAGATCGAGCGCATGCTAGCGGCAGCCACGCCCACGCGCTTCGAGCGCCCGCCGTTGCGCTATGTGTTCGCGGTGGGGGGTAACTCGCGTCTGCCTCTGGTACAGCAGGCGCTCCGGCAGCAGTACGGCTACCGGTTCGTCAGCGTGCAGGAGCACGCCGCGCTGCAGATGGAGGCGGTGGCCCGCGGGGCAGTGTGGCGGTTCAATGCCCCCATTGCCAACCGCGTTCCGTATACGCTCACCTGGGCCCCGCCGGGCGCCCCAGACGAGCAGCACGATACGCTCTACTTCGAGAACACCACCCTGGCGCCGCTGCCGCAGCGCGCGGTGACGCGGATCGTAGACGTGGACCCCATCTTGCCCACCGATCTGGACGTCTACGCTGCCCTGGAGGGCAGGCGCTACCGGGTGGGACGCGTGCGCATCTTCGAGCCGCAGTCCCAACGCAATCGGGAGGCCCCGGTAGGCGCGCGGCCCTACCGTCTCGAGTTCTGCCTGCAGGACAACTGGGACCTCACCGTTCATGTTCGTGATGAGGCCACCAGCCATACCTGGCAGGCGGTAGCGTATCGATTGCGGTAGCGCTCCCGTTCGTAGCGCCATTTATGGCGCGTCGTCACGGCGATAATGGAGGCCGGCAGTGTAAACCGTTAGTGTTGGCCCCGCGCTTCGTCCCGATTGCATCAGGACCTCCCGTTGGGGGCGGGTTCCGGGTGCGGACCTAACCTCCGGACCTCCTTTCCTACGAGGGAAGGGGGAGGGGCCGGGGGAGGGGTTCCCACGCCGCGCGATCTGGCCGGTTTAGTTGCCAATCTCCATAATCGCTTCGCTACAAACAGAGCGGAGGGTCGGCCGATGAGCGCGCGCGATCCCCAGGCGGATATGCAGACTGTGTCCGAACTGGCCGAGGCGGTGGCCCGGGCGCTGGAGCCCGTGGTGCTCCGCTGGCTGGCGGCGGCACGCAGCCAGGGGCAGCAGGAGACCGCGGCGGCGGTCACGGCGGCGCTGGCGGACCTGACGGCACGCTTGGGCATCCGGGCCCCTGGCGTCGAGGCCGAGGAAGACTTTGCCGAGGTGGAGGTGGAGCCAGCCACTGCCCTGCCATCGAGCGCCGAGCTGCCGCCCTCCCTACCGAACCTGCTGGCCGAGTTGGACGGCATGGAAGGCGCGCCGCCGCTGGTCGCCTTCGGCCGCAAGCTGGTCGACCTTGCCGGGCAGCTCGACTCGCTGGTCGATCGCCCCGATGCGAAAGCCTGGCTGCGAGAACGCCTGGGCGACCTCGAGCAGTGGGTGTTCCGCCCGTTCCCTGACGCGCTGCTGCCGAACGAGCTGCGGCTGCGCAGTGCGGTGCGCGCCGCCCTGGGAGAGCTGGTGCGCGCCCAGCAGGATGCACAGGCGTTCCTGGGCACGCGCTTCTGCTTCTGGCCCATCCGGCCCGTGCCCATGGATCCGTTCCGCCCCGACGATCGCCGCCTTACCTGCGAAGGGACAGATGAAGTCGGCCGCGCGGACTGGGACCTGCGCGTCTCCGAGGTGGTCAGCCAGGGATACGAGCTGGGCGAACAGGTGCTGCTTCCGGCGCGGGTGCGTGT
>JACQGL010000015.1 GCA_016199525.1 Armatimonadota bacterium | reverse complement strand
GCCGTCGTTCGTGCCCTGAAGGCGGCGCAGCGTCCGGATGGCGGCTTCTCCGCCGTGGGGGATACTTCTGATCTCGCCACCACTTACCGCGTGATGCGCGCCTTCTGGATGCTGAAGGAGAAGCCGCACCTGGGGCGTCTGCGCGAGTTCATCAGCCGCTGCCGCAACGCGGATGGGGGTTACGGTCCGTCCCCCGGCCAGCCGTCTACCGCCTCCACTACCTATTTCGCCGCCATTGTACTGCACTGGATCGACCAGCTCCAGGAATAGCCCGCGGAGCGGTCGGACTGCGGTCGTCTGCGCCGCCGTCCACGGGCGCCGTGGGCGGGGAATTCCCAGGCATGCATGAGTAGCCAGTGGGCGTAGTCAGCGGGGAACTCGGCAAGTGTGCGGGTCACAAAACGGGTACTATGGCAGGACACTGTATCGTATGCGGGATGGGACAGGTCGGCTATCGCGTCGTGGATATGCTGCGGCGCCTGGGCGAGTCGGTCACCGTGGTCACCCAAACCACACGTGACGAGTGGCTGCATACGGCCCGCGCGGGCGGCGTGAAGGTGCTCCTAGGCGATGCGCGGGATGCGCAGCTCCTCGCCGAGGCGGGCATCCAGGACGCGTGCACCCTCATCGCCGCCACCGATCAGGATCTGGTGAACATCGAGATCGCCCTCGACGCGAAACAGCTCCGGCCTGACCTGCCCGTGGTCATTCGGTTGTTCGACCAGACTCTGGCGCGGCAGCTCGAAGCCACATTCGACATCCGTCGCGCGCTGGCGATGTCGGCGCTCACCGCCCCCACCTTCGCCGCCGCCGCGATGGGCGAGCGGATCGCCGGTTCGTTCTCGCTCGACGGCACGCTGTTTGTCATTGGCCGCCAGACCATCGATCCCGGTTCGCCATTGGTGAGCCTGACCGTGCGCCAGGTAGGCGAGCAGTACGGTCTCGCCACGCTTACCCACGAGTGTGGTGAGGTTGGCCGTGCGCCCGCACCTCATCTCGACACCACGCTGGCGGTGGGCGATTGCCTCACCGTGGTAGGGCCGGCGTTCTCCTGGCACCAGCTGGCCCGCGCCATGCATCCCGCCAACGCCACCCCATCCCCCTGGCGCAAGCGGCGCGCCGCCCTCTGGCGTCGTCTGCGCCCCGTGCAATGGTTCGACGTTGTGCGCCAGATTTGGCGCCACGCGCCTGCGCCCCTGCGCACCGCCTTCATAGCCCTGAACGCCCTGGCGCTGTTCAGCGTGCTGGTGTTCCACCTGGCGATGAACCTGACGCTCGTCGATGCCTTCTACTTCGTCATCGCCACGGTGACCACCGTGGGCTACGGTGACATCAGCCCTCGCGGTGCCTCGCCCTGGTTACAGATCTACGTCTGTCTGGTAATGATGCTGGGGTCGGCTACGATCGCCACGGTGTCTTCGATCATTACCGATTTCGTCGTCACCGCACGGTTCCAGCAGATGCTGGGGCGGCAGCGCCTCCCGGACGACGGACACATCCTCGTTGTCGGCCTGGGGAACGTCGGCTATCGCATCGTGGATGAGCTGCGCCGTGCGGGCGCGCCGGTGGCGGCGATTGAGCGCCACCCGGACGGGGAGTTCGTGGAAGCGATCCGCGCTCATACCCCCGTGGTCATCGGGGATGCGCGCGTGCGGGACACGCTGGTGCAGGCGGGCGTGGCCAACGCCTACGCCGTGATTGTGGTCACCAACGACGACGCCGTGAATCTGGGCGTGGCGCTGGCGGCGAAAGAAATGAACCCGCGCGGACGGACCGTGGTGCGCCTGTTCGATGCCGATTTCGCCCGTAAGGTGCAAACCGCCCTGAATGTGGACGCCACGGTCAGCACCGCCAGTATGGCCGCGCCTGTGTTCGCAGCGGCGGCTCTGTACCCCGATGTGGATGGCGCGTTTGAGCTGGACGACCGCCTGTTCATGGTGCTGCACCGTACGGTAGGCGCGGAGTGGCACGGGATCACGCCTGCGCACCTGCGCGCCAAACGCCAGGTGATGGTGTTGATGCGCCGATGCCCGGCAGGCATATATGGAGTCTATTCCCTGGCCCAGGACAACGTGCCGCTGGAAAGCGGGGAGAAGGTGCTCGCGCTGGTGTGGCGGGAATTAGCCGCTTGATCGGCCTGTATTAGCGCGCATCGGTGGTCTGTTCCTTCCTGTGCCTCTGTGAGATGGCAGCCTTGACCGCCGGGGCACTTACGGAAGTCGAGCAGCTCCAGGGCGACACCCCGATCATCAACTCCTATGACGACACCATCAGCCCCACCGGCGGGGATCCGTCGGACGGGAAGGAGAGGAATTATGGATGAAGTCCGCTACGAACGGCTGCGCCCGAAACAGGTCGTGGCGCGCCGCGAAGCCTGCCCGGTGGCCTACGTGCCCATCGGTACCATCGAATGGCACGGCTTCCATAATCCCGTGGGTCTGGACACGCTCAAGGCCCACGCGCTCGCGGTGCGGTGCGCCCGAGCGGGAGGCGGGCTTGTCTTTCCCCCTCTCTGGTACGGGGAGTGCCGCGAACTGGCGTTGATGGAGGCGAACGCCGCAGATCGGGAGCGGATCGCCGCCGGCATGGGTCTCCCGCCGGAGAACTTCGCGCCCGGGTACATGCATCGTAGCCCCCAGGAGCAGTACGACAATTACCAGAAGCTGCTGCTCCACGCGCTGTTCGAGGTGGAAAGCCTGGGATTCCAGGTCATCGTGCTGGTGGCGGGCCACTACCCGCTCATCGATCACGCGCGGGCGGCGGTGTGCATCTATCAGCAGGGGAAGCCCCGGGCCATCGCCTGGGCGTTCACCGGCTACGAACTGGTCAAGGATGAGTTCCCTGAGGCAGGCGACCACGCCGGGCACTGGGAAACGTCCCTGCTGCTGGCGCTGGATGGCGAGGGCGTGGACCTGTCCGAACTCCCCACGGATTCCGCCGCGCCGCTGGTGGGGGTGGGCCGCACACAGCCGCCCGTGCAGGAAGCCTCCGCCGCATATGGGGAGCGAGCCGTACGGGCAGTCGTGGCCCGCGTGACCGCCGCCGTGCGGGACCGGCTGGATAACCCGGCGCGCTACCGGGGGCACGGCGCGCGGTTGTGAGGG
>JACQGL010000039.1 GCA_016199525.1 Armatimonadota bacterium | reverse complement strand
GTCCCGTACGGGTGTGACCAACAAGGCCAACAGATGCCCAAGTGTATCGACCGCCAGATGCACCTTCGAACCCTTCTTCCGCTTATGCCCGTCGTAGCCCGCCCGCTCTCCACTCTCCGGGCTGTCCCGAAAGCTTTCGGGACGGCTGTCGAAGATGGCCGCGGTGGGCTGGGCAGTGCGCCCCTGGGCCTGCCGCAGGATCACTCGCCCATACGGGCCCGTACGACGGGCAGGTCGTGCACGATGGCCTCGAAGCAACCCGCAGCCAGCCACCGTTGGGTCTGCTGGTAGACCGCGGGCCAGGGCGGGAACTCACCCGGCAGATAACGCCACGGAGCTCCGGAACGGACCAGCCAGCGCAGAGCATTGAAGACCTCCCGCAGGTCGTGCTGCCGTTGCGGGGCCGTCAGGGCTATCAGCGTCAGGTAGGGGGCCACAAAGGCCCACTCCTCGTCGCTGACGTCACTGGGATACCGCTTGCGTTCCGACATGCCAAGGTGCTACCCACACCCGGGGCGGTTCATAACACGCTCTAGGCACGCGCAAAGACGTGACGCACACCCTGAGGTGGCCTGCCGTTTGACGCCTGTCCGTGCCCGTGGTAGAATGAGCGCGGCAATGGGCCGGTCGCCTGGCGCGACAGGTCTCGCTTGCCTGACCATCACCCGCTCTGTTTCCGAACGCTTTCGGGGCAACGTTCCCATCAGACGCAACGTCTCTTCCTCATTTGCGTGTGGCGCCGCATCCCGAACGCTTTCGGGTGAAGTGCGCCCCAAGATTGCTGGAGGGATTTATCGTGGCACGACCAGTTACCCTCTTCACCGGCCAGTGGGCCGACCTGACCCTGGAAACGGTGGCGCAGAAGGCGCGAGATTTCGGATTTGATGGCTTGGAGCTGGCTTGTTGGGGCGATCATCTGGACGTCCGGCGCGCTGCCGAGGATCGCGCCTATGCGCAAAGCCGCCACGAGCTGCTTGCCAAGTACGGGCTGAAGTGCTGGGCGATCAGCAATCACCTGGTGGGCCAGGCAGTGTGCGACAACATCGATGAGCGGCACCGGGCTATCCTGCCGCCGCATGTCTGGGGAGACGGTGATCCCGAGGGCGTGCGGCAGCGGGCCGCCGCGGAGATGCAAGCTACGGCGCGCGCGGCGGCCAATATGGGTCTGAAGATCGTCAACGGCTTTACCGGATCCTCGATCTGGCACCTGCTCTACTCTTTCCCGCCGGTGGACCCCCAGAGTATCGACCGGGGGTACGAGGAGTTCGCCGCCCGCTGGAATCCCATCCTGGACGAGTTTGACCGGGAGGGCGTGCGCTTTGGCCTGGAAGTTCACCCCACTGAGATCGCCTTTGATGTTGAGACGGCTCAGCGCGCCATTGACGCCCTGGGGGGCCGGAAGACATTCGGCTTCAACTACGACCCCAGCCACCTCGGCTACCAAGGTGTGGACTACGTGGAGTTCATCCGGCGGTTCGGGGACCGGATCTACCACGTGCACATGAAGGACGCATGGTGGTCGTCCGTACCGAAGACGAGCGGGGTATTTGGGGGTCACCTGAACTTTGGCGACCCGCGGCGGTTCTGGGATTTCCGCTCGCTGGGGCGCGGGAGCGTGAACTTCGAGGAGATCATCCGCGCGCTGAACCAGGTGGGCTACCAGGGCCCGCTATCGATTGAGTGGGAGGATAGCAGGATGGATCGCGAGCATGGCGCGCGCGAGGCGTGCGCGTTCGTAAAGCAGCTCGATTTCGAGCCCTCGAGACGCGCGTTCGACGCCGCCTTCGCCGAGTAGCGGCGGCAGCGCCAGAGAATGGTGGGAATGGAGGAGTGGCTGTCTTCTCCCACTCATCCATTTCTTCCCGTGAGTTCAGGGTTGGGGAAGACACGGCGTGCCTGCGGAGTCCGGGCTGCTCAGTAGTTCCACCTTTCCGGCCAAAGTGGCAGCCCCGGTTTGAGGCTAAAGTGGGGAATGCTGCGGTCCGGGCCGCGCTTGACGCAGGAGCGGGCCCGTGCTATGATGTGGCCAAACTGGGTCGCGAGAAGGAGCGCTGCCGCCTGACGGGCGCACCTCGCCCGCGAGGAATACCATGCAATCCCGCCCGCTTTCATTGATCGCCGCCGCTACGGGCGGCTTTTTGCTGGCCAGTATTCTCTGGTTCTGGTGGCAGCCTATCCCCACACGCGCGCAGTT
Source organism: Armatimonadota bacterium (assembly GCA_016199525.1). Classification (GTDB taxonomy): domain Bacteria; phylum Armatimonadota; class SYMT01; order SYMT01; family JACQGL01; genus JACQGL01. The sequence goes on along the minus strand of JACQGL010000039.1, from coordinate 17,979 downwards.
CGGCGGCCTGCCCAGCGTCGGCGGCGGCAGCATCCCGACCCTGGGTGGCCCACAGCTGCCCGCGCAGCCGATTGAAGTCCAGGCGCTCGATCCGCTCCACTTCGTCGTTGCCACACGCGAGACACGCCTGGCCCGACTGATCGGGAGCAATGGCCCCGCTAGCAACCTCCTGGTGATCGTGGTCACCTACTATACCGTGCAGCCCAACGGGCTGCACTCCGTGGAGCATGTCCGCGTGCCGCCCGGCTACGAGGTGATTACCGTCGCTGCGCCGTAGCCGGTACGGGACGCCGCTCGGCGCCGAGGATCGATTATCCATATGGACGGAAGGTTCCGCCTCACCCGGCTGGTACGCACCCTCTCCTCCGAGATTTACCTGATCTGGGAGGAGCAGAATCGGGTCGGTCAGCTGGATCTGCACTACGCTAACGATACCATCCACGCTACCCTCATCCTGGAGACGGACCTGTCCGTTACTTCAGAAGAGGAGCTACTCTCCCAAATCGACGAGGACATCGTTTCTTCGTATCTGCCGAACTTCGAGCGCAATGACTTTCTGGTGACCGTCTTTCGGGGCGAGGAGATCAGCTCCTACACGGACTCGGGCCACCTTGAAGAAGATGCGGGAGAGGAATAAGGCGGACGCAGGGACGCGGCGAGAGAGACGGAGAGAAAGAGTGTGGGAGAGAGGGAGTGAGTAACGGCGCCCTGCCCCGGCACCCCCCTGTCCTTGCCCCGTGTGACGCCGGGGCCGTCGGTCCCGATGGGCGCGAGGACCGTTACCGCCGCCACCGGGCTTGGTTGTTGAAGGTGGCGTTCAGCCTCACGGGCGTAGGGGCCTACGCGGCGCTTATCGAGCCCCAGTGGCCGCAGGTTACCCATCGTGAGATCTATCTGACGCGCCTGCCCGCTGCCTGGGACGGCCTGCGCGTGGCTCACCTCACCGATTTCCACTTCGGCGACCTCCAGCCTGCTGCGATCATTGCGCGGGGGATCGATCTGGCGGTGGCAGAAGCGCCCGACATCGCGCTTCTCACGGGGGATTTCGTTAGCCGACACTGCCATCTGGGAACGGAAGCGCTGGCGGCCCTGCGACGGCTCACGCACCTGCCGCTGGGCGCCTGGGGGGTGCTGGGCAACCATGACCGGAGTGTGGGTGGGGATTACGTGGCGGCGGCAGTAGCCAGCGCGGGGGTGAGGGTGCTGCGGAATGAAGCCCATATTCTGGAGCGCGCCTCGAGCGGATCGGGTCTGTGCCTGGCGGGAATGGACTGGCCGCGCTTTTCTCTCCACCATCTTTCGCCCTCTGGTTGGCGGCGATGGGAGGCCCGGCTGCGCGCCTCCCTGCACGCGGCGCTGGGGTGCAGCGGCCCCGAGACCTGCTGCGTGCTGCTGGCCCATGCCCCGGATGTGTTCCCCCTCGTCGTGGAGGCGGGAGTGGACCTGGCGCTGGCGGGACACACACACGGCGGGCAGATCTGCCTCCCGGGGATAGGGCCGCTGCGCGTGCCGGTGAGAATGGGTCGGCGGTACGTGGCGGGTCTGTTTCGGATGGGGGCCACGCAGATGTATGTCAGCCGGGGGATCGGCGTGGTGGGCCTACCAATGCGGTTCCTCTGCCGGCCGGAGGTGGCGGTGCTTACCCTGAGGCGGGGCGGGTAAGTGGAAAAGCCTGCCTGCAGGGGCATCAACGACACGCAGGACGCACGGGATGCGGAAGGCAACACCCCCGGCAAGATAAGGAGGCCGAGCAATGAGACACTCTCTCGTACTGGTTGTGTCGGCGTTCCTGCTTGCGGACCTGGTGGATGGATCGTCGGGCACCGCCCGCGAACGGCTGCGCCCCATCAGGCTGCTCAATGCGGGGAACGGACTGGCAGGAGGCGGGCCAGGACCTCTCGCCGTGCGGGCTCGCTGAGGGTGTAGCGGACGCCCTGCCGCGTCTCGTGGAAGCCGTGGCCCAGGTCCAGGTGCGTCCACCCGCAGGCGGCGGCCACGGCGTGGTCCGTCTCTACGTGCAGCTCCCACAGGCGGACCGCTTCCACCACTGTCTCCCGCGGGTCGTGGAAGCAGTTGTAGGTAGGCGTCAGCCCATCGTAGCGCGTAAGAACTTAGTTCCGAAGTCCTGAATACCTGCTTCCAATCTCTGGAACGCCGGAAGGCCACGGAGCGGAGAGAAGTCGCCGATGAGGTCCGCCACCCTGCGTGGGGGAATCTGGAACTGGCACAGCCGCCGGCCCCTGAGCCCACTCGCGCACTTAAGGCACTCCTTCAGGACGCCTTTCGGATTTGGGTGATCCTCAAGCGAGGATAATGATGGCAATTCGAGCGCCTGTTGCCCATTCGGGTTACCAGCCGCACGACGGAGCGCCCCCTCGTCGAAGAGGAGCCAGGCCTCGGTCATCCGAACCGGGACGACGCAGACATAGGGAACCTCGCAGCGACAGGCCCCTACGGCCGCCCGGATCTGCTTGATACGGCCTCCTGGATCCTCCCTCTCTGCATCCCGATGAACGAACAGCAAATCGCAGGGGTAGTAGTCCAGTGCGGCCTGGATCCGCCGTTCGAGTGGCACCGGTGGAGGCCGAAGCTGGCGCAGATCCGCCCACTCCGGCTGTACAGCGACGTGGGGCAGCGCCCGGTTGAGGAGCCATGAGAGGACCGGAACGAGCGCGTCGTCCGAGCTGCCGTCTGTGAGCAGCGTGTACCGCAGCTCACACATCTGCACTTACCGACGGCAGCAATGGCTGCAGGTCAGGACGATCGATGACGCGCCGGGGACGCCGGCTCCGTCCGTTCCTTACTGGCATCGTCTCCTCTTCCAGAGGGGCTGCCCGGGTTGGATTCAGATACGCAAGGAGCTTGCCACGTGAGACTACCGGTGGCTTGCCCGGGGCCTTGGCACGCCACGTATCCGCAAGGCATGAGAACCGCACCCCGGTGAAGCGGCGGCCATCCTGAATTGCTTCGTGTGATTCCGCCACCAGCAACGCGTCATCCAGCACCTCCCCTACGACGAGGGGGGAGTGGGTGTTGACGATCACCTGGCGGAGCGGGTTGTCTTCCCCCGCCGGCTCGTTGGAATCCGTGCTAATCGCTCGAAGCAGATCGAGCATAGTCGGGACACGCTCCGGATGAACGCCGTTCTCGGGCTCCTCCAGGCAGAGCAGGCGGTCCGCGGCCGGGTCCAGCTCGATGACAGAGAGCGCCAGGAACCGGAGGGTGCCGTCCGAGAGCGCTCGCGCTGGGTGAGCCGTCCCGTCCCGCCCGGTGACGGTGAGAGTCAGCAGTTCCCGCCGCTCGTCCCGATCAACGGCAACGGTGTGTACATCTCCAATTAGCTCGAACAAGCGATTTGCCACCCGGGCATAAACCTGCTCTTCATCAAGGCTCGCTCCATGACGGTTGGCACTGTTACTCGACCGCGCCAGCCGATAGAGCGTGGCGGGCAAGTGGGAGCCGTCAGGGCCGAGCCACTGCGGCGCCGTGAACGCATCCGGCTTCCGCAGAGCGGACGGTTCAAGTTGAAGCAGTCGCCATGCTTGCATCTCCCGCCGCGCCAGCAGTGCGGTCGGGCTTTCCGACGCGCGCACCGCCGAAAGGACCGTTCGGGGCAGATCGGAAGCCCGAAGTTGCAGGGTGCGTCCCGCCTTGCCCTCCTGATGGCGCTCGATCAGTCGTTCGGGTCCTTCGCCTTCAGTGGAGATGAAGGCCGAGCGCCGGCCCGGTCCGACGATTGCCGTACTGCGCCACTTGGTACTGTGGGGAAACAGCAGGTGGGCGGCAGCGGCTCCCTTCTTGATATGCACCAGCTCTTCCTTGAGCAGTTCCAGACCTCCCAATGGCCGCATGGGATCCTCGCCGCGCAGGGCGATCTCTACAGAGTAACGCAAGAAGGTGATGCTCGCCTTAGCGCGCTGTCCCAGGTCGTCTTGCCCCTCCGCAGGCACGATCATTTCCGCTTCAAAGGACATACGGTCCACCGAGTGCTCACCGATCCGGTGGAAGATGTCACGAAGGTCGCTGGACCGCCCCCTCTCGTCGCGCACCGACAGGGCGGCTTCAATGAGCGGCCGGTCGGCGAGGGCGCTGAGGAACCGGATGGCGTCGAACAGGTTCGACTTTCCGACGGCGTTTGCCCCTGCGATGCAGGTAAACGGCCCGAAGCGAACGTCTACATCCACCAGGTTCTTGAAGCCGGAGACCTTCAAGCGGGTCAGCATCGGGTATCCCATCTGGCGCGCTGCGATCCAGGCGGTGCAAGGCGCGAACCGCCATGGCGCGTTCATGCCCATTATCACCGAGGACGCTGGGAGGTGCAACTACTCTAACGGCATAGCATTCTGTCCAGCCCCCCGGTTGCCTGCGCATTCGGACGGTGCTGCGCCCTCCTGCCGGACTTCCCCCTGCCCAGGTCCAGGTCCGACCATACGGGGGGATTTTCTTCGTACGGGGATGGCTGCCATCCATACCCCTACAGGGGTCTGTACCGGGCGCTACGCCTAGTGCGGCCCGTGCGGGTGGGAAGGCCGTGTTCCGGAGCGCCCGCGATCCAGACTGCCAGGCGATCCTCGAGACCTTCGCGCCCGTGGCCGCGATGCGGGCGCAAAGACCGCAGATGGATGTGCCAGCCGCCAAGCCCGCGGCCGACGTCAACCGGTCATGCCGGTGAGGGTTGCCGGCTCAGTCCAGATGGAACAGCTCTTCCATGTTAGCCCACCACTCCCCCTCGGCGCGCGTCGCCACCGGCTCCTGCAGCGGCATGCAGACACCCCACCACCGCTGGGTGGCGGGGTCCGCCGCCATCTTCGCCATGTCCGCCGCGAAGTCGTTGCCGTGGTACTCGAAGTAGGCGAACAGGTAGCTGTCCTTGTGGTAGATGGAGTAATTGCTGATATTGCAGTCCTTGATCTTGGCCAGCACTTCCGGCCAGACCGCCGCGTGGAGCCGGGCGTACTCCTCCAGCGCGCCCGGCTGCAACCGCAGCACCTGCCCGTAGCGTTTCATCGCCATCCTCCTCCCTAAACGACCGGAACGATCAGACTCGCAATAGATAGTTGCCGTATTCCCGCAGCGTGCCGATGGCCAATTCGTAACTCTCCGGCGCCACGGCGCTGCTCACAGAGTGGTCTGACTGGAAGATCCACCCGCCCCCTCTGGCCGCCTGGAGCTTGTAGATCACCTCTCGCCGGATCGCCTCCGGATCCCCGCTCTCCAGGACGCGCACATCGATGTTGCCACAGAACGCCAGCCGGCCAGCGAACTGTTGCTTCAGTGCCACCACGTCCAGCCCCGTCTTGGCTTCCAGAGGATTGTAAGCATCCAGGCCCATCTCGGCCATGTCTTCGAGGATATCAGCGGCGTTGCCGCACCCGTGGTAGATGACCATCAGGCCGTGCGCGTGGCAGAGATCGATGAGCGCCCGCACGTGCGGCTTGAGCAGGGCGCGCCAGCGCCGCGCGCCGAACAGCATCCCCCTGCGGTAAGCCACGTCGCCCCAGAGGTACATGCCGGAGAGCCGCCCTTTGCCCGCTTCGATCTGCGCCCGGCACAGCGCCAGCAGGAACGCCCCAATGCGATCCACGAACGCGGCCAGCGGCTCCGGATCAGTCGCAAACCACGCTAGCGCCTGCTCGCTGCCGATGATGCGCCAGAGGTACTCGTACGGCTCGCAGATGCCACCGAAAACGGCGAAGTCCCCGACGTAAGGTGCCAGCCGCTCTTCCCACGAGGGCAGGTTCCGCACCAGGGTGTCACCGACACCGTTGATCTGATCGTCGCCGCTCTCGTAGAACCGCCGCGGGTCGTCCGGCGGATCGAACTCGAAGGCGGCCATCTGTTCGGGGCGGTTCACGGAGAACGCCTCGAAGCGCGGCATCGGCAGGTCCCGCGACCGCCGGATGGTCGCGCCGAACCCCGTCCGGACGACGGTATCCCCGCCGCGTGCCTCCACCACCTCGAAGGGGCGAATAACCGGGTCCATGTTGGGGTTGACCACTACGTAATCGAGGTCGAAGTGCCGGTACGGATCGAAGGTCTCTCCCCACTTCTGCTGGCAGCGGTGGAGGAAACCGGTCCAGAAGAACTCGCCGACGGGCACCCGGTCTCCCTCTCGGTGCGCGAGAGCGGCGCGCAGCCTTTCGATCTTCTTCTCCGCCGGACGCATCGCAGTCCTCCTCTGACGGCACGATGTCAGAACTGGCCCTTGAGCTGGGAGGCGTTCTCCCTGGTAATGGCGGGGCAGGCGATAGGGTAGCGCTTCGCCAGTTTTTCACCCTTCAGATACCTGATTGCCAGACAGATGGCGCTCCGGCCTGCAATCTCCTGCAATCGCCTGATGCCTCCCGCAACCCGGTTCGGTTGCACGATGGTTGCAGAACGGCCCGGGGGCATCCCCGGGCCATTGTATGTACCACCCCGTTTGGGGCTGATTTCGTGCGTGGAAACGGAGAGGGCGGGATTCGAACCCGCGGAGGAGATTTTGTCCCCTCTACGGTTTAGCAAACCGCTGCCTTCGGCCGCTCGGCCACCTCTCCTGGTCGCCCCGATTTTAGCAGATTCACCGGGCGGTGGCAAGATGCTGCGTGCCCTCGGCAGCCCCCACTTTAGCCTGCAAATGGGGACTGCGGCTGCACGTCCGTAGGTCACGGCTCGTTCCATAGAGGAATGGAGTCTTCTTCGTCTTCCTCGGCCCCGAAGGTCGCGGCGCTTTCAGGGGGCTTGCCCAGGTAGCAGACGCGGCGGGCCGCTGCGGCATCTGTCGGGGCGGCGCGGATTACCTCGGCCAGGCGCTCGAGGCCGGCTTCCAATGCGACCGCCAGGGCGTCCGCGGGCACCCCCCGCGGCGCAGGCATCCCTCCTGCTGCTCGCTGCAGGGCCGCGCGGGCGCGGGGGAGGAGCCGGTGCGTCTTGGCGCTCAGATAGCGGCGGGCGAACGTGCGCAGGTCATCCGGCTCCGCCAGGCCAAACTCTACTCGTCCGTAGAGGACGGCGCCCAATGCCAGCCCCGCCGCCACCGCCTCGCTGTCTTGCGCCTCGCGGAGGGCCGCTGCCATCCGGCAGAACGTGAGGCTGCGCGCCAGCTCCGCCCACGCGGCGGTGCGCTGCAGCAGGGCGCGCACCTCCGCCACCGGGAGCACGCGGACGCCGCCGGGGCCGATGACCTCCAGCGCCGGCTGCCGTTCGACATCCAGGAGCAGGCGGGGAGCAAGCAGGCTCTGCACCAGGCTGCGCTGCCGCACGTCCAGCACCTGCCGAAGCGGGCGCAAGCGCAGCGCCACCTGCCGCAGCTGCTCTATCTGGCGGGCGCCGGCGGCCAGCAGGTCGGTTACCGAGTGTTGCGCCAGAGCGCGCGCCAGCCCGTGCGGACCCAGGGCTCCCAGCGCGGCGCCGCCCAGTTGCAGCAGGGCGGCCATCCGGCTGGCGATGCCCTCCAGGTCGCTGGCGAGGAAGGACCCGCCGGCGGCGATTGCCTCGCGGAGGAGATGGTGGTGGAGTTCGCCCGCCAGCGCCTCCCGACGCGCCGGGGAGAGAATCTGCGCCACGGGAGCGAGCGGGTCCAGTACGGGGATCGGCAGCCGTACCGGCGGCGGGGGGGCCTCTTCCACCACCGGCGGGGATGGCGCTGAGCCGATCGCGTTGGCGCGCAGCAGAACCGGTTCCGTCGCCAACAGCTCTTCCTCTTCCGGGTGGGTGGCCGCGTAGTCCAGCTGGTGCAGGGCGGCACGGATCACATCCAGGTACAGCTCCGGATGCTGCTCCAGAATTGCCGCCGCCACCTCGCTCGCGGGGCCATGGGTCAGAGGAAACTCCCGTAGCAGGCCATCCGCGCCGTAGGTGGCGAGGAGCGCCGCCAGGGGATCGCGCATTGCATCGGGCGGCAAGCGCAGGTTCCAGACGGGGAAATTGGCTAGGGCGCGCGCGTGGTCCCTGAAGGCGGAATCGCTCAGCAGCGCGCGCGCCAGATCTTCGGGTGGTACGGAAAGTGGGAAGGCGAAAGACCGCGAGGTCAACTCGCGCGTGCTGAGCGCCAGCCAGTAGAGCTGCCGCTCCGGGCTGCACAGCGACAGTAGCTCGACAAACCGCTCTACCGATATCTGGCCGACCAGGTAGGCGTTCTCACTTTCCAGGTTCTGGACTAACCCGGCGAGCACAGGGGCCGGAAGGGGATCCAGCACGCGCAGCCGCACGCGGACGGGCAGGGAGCGGAGGACGCGCGACTGATCTGCGAAGGACGACGCCACGGCAAGCAGGTTGAGAGCTGCATCCGCATCCACGGTAGCGAGGGCGGCACGGAGATCGTCATCTGGCAGCGCAAGGAGACGGCCGTGATCTGCGTGGGGAGTGATCGTGGAGAGCGTCGTGCTAGCGGGCATAAACCGGTCCCTGTTCTAAGGCCACAGAGCTGCGTATTGTGATGAAAAGTCTACGTGCACCCAGAACGCCATGTCAAGAAATTTCCCGCGGATGTGCGTCAAGGTTCCGCACCCCAGCAGCACGAAGCGGCCACCGATCGGCGACAGCATCCGAGAAGTCGCGGCACTGCGAGCACAGATCACAGGTGCTCACGATGGGCCGTGGATCCTGCGACCAAAAGATGATGCGTACCCATTTCCGTTTCCCTGCGCGGTGGTCCCGAGGCGGGAAACGTGGACGTCACTTTTCTCGTAGGAAGCCTCAGGGGTGGGGGTGAACTTCCGCCGCGAAGAGCGTGCGTCGGGCCTTGAAGGTCGGTGGTTCTGATTCGGGAGAAGGGCAGTGGAGAGAGATTCAATCGCTCTCTGTATCGGGCCGCGGTACGGGCGCGAGCTTCTCCGCGATCCGGAGAAGGGCCTGACGCGCGAATGGCTGGTAACCAATGGCCTGGGTGGTTACGCATTCTCCACCGCCAGCGGCGCCCGCACGCGGCGTTATCACGGTCTCCTCGTCGTCCCGACCGGGGCGACACCGCCCGGCCGGCGGATGGTCCTCCTCTCGGACCTGGAGTGCACCGTGGACGCGGGTGGCCGGCAGTACGCCCTGAATACGCACCTGTATCCTGGCACGATTTATCCTCACGGTTACCGCTGGCTGGAGTCGTTCGCTCGCTACCCGGTTCCCACCTGGCGTTACCAGTTAAGCGATGGGCAGCTGGAACGAGGGCTGTTCATGCCCCACGGCCTCAACGCGGTGGTGCTGATGTTTACCGCGCGGGGCCTTCCGGCAGGAGCGACGCTGCGGGTGGCGCCGCTGCTGGCCTATCGTGACGCCCACCACCTCCAGAGAGAGAACGGCTACGTGGATGGGCGCGTGCAGGCCGAACCGTGCGGGTTCAGCGTCTGCCTCTATTATGGTTGCCCCCGTCTCTATTTTTCCGCATCGGAGATGGGCTGGGAGCCCAACGGGGCGTGGTACCGGCGCTTCCAGTATCCGGAGGAGCGTCGTCGCGGGCTTGACGCGGAAGAGGACCTCTACCGACCGGCAATCCTTACCCTCCCCCTGCGGGAGAACCAGCCAACCGCGCTGGTGGTCGCCACCTGGCCCCTCCTTGCTGAGGGCTGGGAGCGGCTGCGCGAGGCGGAACTCTCCCGCCTGGCGCAGGTCGCGGCGCCGCTGGCGTCGATGGGAGAGGAGGCTACGCTGCTGGCGCTGGCCGCCGACCAGTTCCTCGTGCAGCGCGGGGCCGATGAGCTGACCATCGTCGCGGGCTATCCCTGGTTCGGGGATTGGGGACGTGACACGCTCATCGCCCTCCCGGGGCTGACTCTGGCGACCGGTCGCCCGGAGCAGGCGCGGCACAGCCTCGCCACGGTGGCGAGGCAGGTGAATGAGGGGATGGTTCCCAACTACCTGCCCGACGATGGCGGATCGCCCACGTTCAACGCGGTGGATGCCAGTCTGTGGCTGTTCGTGGCGGCCTACGAGTACTTCCAGGCGACGCGGGACACGGAGTTCGTGCGCTGGACGCTGCTACCCGTGCTTACGCAGATCATCGAGTGCTACCGCGAGGGCACGCGCTGGGGCATTCACGAGGATGATGACGGGCTGATCTCGGCGGGTGCGCCTGGCATGCAGTTGACCTGGATGGACGCAAAGGTCGGCGACCGGGTGGTGACGCCGCGTGCAGGACGGCCGGTGGAGGTGAGTGCGCTGTGGTACAACGCACTGCGGGTGATGGCGGTCCTGTGTGACCGTCTGGGGCCGGCGGGGCTCGCCGGGCGCTACGCGCGGCAGGCGGAATACTCCGCGCGCCGTTTCGAGACCCTCTTCTGGAACGAAGAGCGCGGTTACCTGAACGACGTCCTTACGGACCACGGGCCGGACCCGGCGCTGCGCCCGAACCAGCTGCTGGCGGTCGGTTTGCCCTTTCCACTTCTCAGGGGGGAGCGCCAGCGACGGGTGGTGGGGGTGGCGTGCGAGCAGATGCTCACGCCTATGGGAGTGCGCAGCCTGGGGCCAGCGGAGCCCGGCTACCAGGGCCGCTATGCGGGGGGCCCCGCCGAGCGGGACGCTGTTTACCATCAGGGTACGGCCTGGCCGTGGCTGCTGGGACCGCTGGGCCGGGCCTATCTTCGCCTCCAGGGGTACTCGCCTGAGGCGCAGGCTCGGGTGCGTGACTGGCTGAGCGGGCTACGCGGTGTCTTGCTGGAGACCGGCACGCTTCCGGAACTTGCCGATGGCGATCCGCCGCATCGGCCTGGCGGTTGCCCCGCGCAGGCATGGAGCGTCGGCGAGGTGCTGCGCCTGTGGGTGGAAACCGCGATGAACAAGTCCGCGCCTTTTCGCCACTCAGAGTAACGAAGCGGTCTGGTGGGGGGACGATACACAGGAGAGACGGGGAGCATGGCGCGCACCGATGCGGAGATCGTGGCCGCCGTTCGGGGCGGGGACGTCGAGGCGTTTCGCGAGCTGGTGGAGCGTTACCACCAGGCGATGCTGGCGACGGCCCGGCACACGCTTGGCAACGCCGACCTGGCCCAGGATGTTGCCCAGGAGACGTTTATTGAAGCCTTCCGCGGGATTCACAACCTGCGTCACCCCGAGCGGTTTCGCGCCTGGCTGCACGGCATCCTGCGATATCGCTGCCTCAAGGCGCGTGAGTTCATCGGGCCGGCAACCGTGCCGTATGAAGATGGAGTCGGCAACTGGACAGTCCCCGCGCCCGAGCCGGAGGATGAGCCCATTTTGAGTTGTTTGAAGCATCTCTCCCACGCAGATCGCGAGCTGCTGACAGCGCGCTATGTTCAGGATCTCTCTTATGAGGAGATCGCCCGGCTGTTGCGGGTGAAGGTCGGGGCGGTGCGGGTGCGCTGCCTGCGGGCGCGGGAGCGCCTCCGGCAGGTTCTGGCGTGCCGGCAAACTACGGAACGCGAGGTGACCCCATGCGGGTGAGAGCGTGCGAAGACCGGCAGGAGGATCTGGCAGCTCTTCTGGATGGTGATCTGGGCCCGTGGCGCCGATGGCGGCTGCGCCGCCATATCGATGATTGTAGGGACTGCACGGCCTGGGCGAGGCAGTCGCAGCAGGATGTGGCGGCATTCCGAAAGGCGGTATTGCCGGCGCCGGATCCGGAGTTCATCGCACGAGTGATGGGTGGAGTGCGCTCGCTCCCTCAACCTGCTCCGGCGCGCGCGTGGATTCGGCCGATAACTCGTCCGCTCCTGGTGGCAGCGGCGGTGGGGGTGCTGGCCGCCTGGTTCATCATCGGCCGCGTCCTCGGTCCTGTATGGGACCCGAGTCGGCAGGCGGTCTGCGCTGAGGCGCTGCGGCAGTTATCGCGCGCGGTAAACGTCTACGCGATGGAGTTTGACGGGCAGCTACCGCCTGCGGAGCGGTGGAGTGGCGCGCTGGCCTCCTACCAGCGTTCACCCCATCTGCCTTGTTGCCCGCTGGCGGGGAACCCCGGACCGGGCAGCGGCTACAGCTATAATCCCCAGCTTAGCCGCGCACAGGTGAACGCGATCCCCGACATAAGCACTGTTCCGCTCCTGTATGATAGTCGGGGTGGTTCGTTTGATCCGCGGCACGCAGGCGTGGGGAATATCGCCTTCCTGCCGGGCTCGGTGCAGGCCTTCGAGAAGCCGCCAGAGCCCTTGCGGCCACGATCCAGGCCCTGATTCGCTTCTCCCCTTTGGAAACACCGGGGCGTCCCGAAAGTCTTGGGACGCCCCGGTGTGCGTACCGCCGCCTGTATCCCTCCATAGCGCAGGCAGCGGATCCTGACGGCGTCGGGGCGGACCCGTCTCCAACCCGCTGTTCACCGTTATCAACCAATGACCGCTTCTGGGGCGGTTAGATTATTGAGTGCCATTCCGCGGCGCCTGTGAAGCGGTCCCGCTGTGGGGCGAAAGAGCGGGAAGGGCGGAAGGGCAGGCCCCGAAAGCTTTCGGGGCAGGCGCTGCTGCCCGTACGGGCGGAGCGTGAGAGGAGATCCCATGGTGGCTGACTTTGAAGAGGCTAGCCTCAAGCCGTATACCCGCAAACACCTTACCCCGCCGCAGGTGGCCACTCTGTACCAGCAGGCACTCCAACAACTGGAGGCCACGGTGGTGAACGCCTGGCTGAACTACGTTCTGAACCCGCACGACGAGTCCGCCCGGGCGGCCTACGAGCAGGCCGCGGCACGGCTCAAGACATTGGAGGAGGATCGGGAGCGATGCCTGCCATCCGAGTAGTGACGCGGCTGCAAGATCTGGACGATGTGAACTTCTCCTCCGTTGCGGATAAGGAGTTCCTTCAGTGGGACAACGCGACAGGGAAGGCCGTCGGCACGCCCGGCGTCGTGCTGACCCCCGATAGCTCGGCCCGTAACACCCTCCAGCCGCCAGATGCGGCGGTAGTGCCGCTGACCCTCAAAGGGGCGGCAAGCCAGAGCGCCGATTTGCTTCAGCTCCTGGCCTCCGGGGGAAGCGTGCTGGCCAAGCTGGACAAGGACGGGAAGCTTACTCTCCCGCAGAACGGGCTGGCGGTGGGTACGAATGACATTCTGGTGAGCGGTAACCGTACCGGCTTCGGGAGCAGTCCGACTGCGGATAAGGTCCAGATATCCGGCGACCTGGGGCTGGTGGGATCGTATACCCGGTATATCAACCTGCGCGCCGGGGATACTGCCTCCAATATCCATTTCGGCTTCCCCGATCTCGTCACTGGCGCCGGAGCGATCCATCTGTTCAGGTATACAAATACCAGCGGGGTTGTAGGGTTATATATCTACAAAGGTGATAATTCAGTTATCTCCAACCACGGGCTGCTGGGAAATGCTAACAGTTATTTGTGCAAGGATGGTCGATTTCTCGGCATCGGGTCGGCTACTACTCCCTTCCAGCGACTCCATCTATTCTACGGCCACTTCCGTTTCGAGTTCGTCTCTACACCGGGCGCTTGCACGGCAGCACTGGCGGGTGCGGGGGCGGGCAACCTGAGCGCCGGAGCCTATACCTATAAGGTAACTTATGTCACTGCCGCCGGGGAGACCACGGGCGGCACTACCTCCAACTCGGTGACGGTGGTTGATCCGGGGACAAATGGCCAGATCAGCCTGACGGGCATCCCGACCAGCACCATTGCGGATGTTACGGCGCGAAAGCTCTACCGCACCACGGCGGGGGGGTCTACCTATAAGTTGCTCGCCACCCTGAATGACAACACGACTACTACCTATACGGACAACATTGCCGACGGTTCACTGGGCGCGACGGTACCCACATCCAACACCACGGCGGGGGCGATCTATGCGGGCACTGCGAAGGTTGTCACCCTTGACTATCCCACCGCGCGGCTCATCCTGAATACCGATCTGTCGATCGATGCAGGGAAGAATGTCGTGCTAGACACAGCGACGGGGACCAAGTTCGGTACGGCATCCACGCAGAAGATCGGCTTCCTGGGGGCCACACCTGCCGTCCAGCAGACTGGTGGGGCGGCCACCGCAGGGGGCACGTACGGAGCCACCGAGCAATCGATGCTTCAGAAGGCATATGACTGTTTGCGAACCTTCGGTTTCTTGAGCTAACCAGAAACAGATCAGTCCGCGTCCCGATGAAGTCGGGATCGCGGACAGGCCCCGAAAGCTTTCGGGGCAGGAGACAACTGATGAGCGATTTCGTGATTCCGGTGCAGCGCGTTGTTGAGCAGGAAGAGCCGATGGCGGTAGAGGTCTGGCAGATAAGCATTCTGCGGGGTGATGCGGACACGCCCAGCCGTTTAGCCTTACTGTTTCGCCCTTTGGACGCGGAGGGGCGATGGCGGAACGACGTGGAACCCATTCGGGCCGAGTTCGCAGACCAGCCGGAATCTGCTGATCCTATTCAGCAGACGCTCGCCACCAGGCTGCGAGGGCTTATCCTCGATGCGGTGGTCGCCGACAGTCCCGACGCGCGTCAGTTCGAATCTCTCACCGGGCAACCGCTGGTGGGTCGGCCGGTGCGGATGGCGGGACGGGATGTTGTAAGGGCGCTGGCAGGGATCGGATAGCGGGCGTTCAGCGATGGGCCTGGGCGCTGAGGGCTGAACGCTTAATACACCAAGGAACTAGTTCCAATGTTTAATTAGCTGGTTGTTTTGGGGTGGGAGAGGACGAGATGGCTTACTCACTCTACAAGACGGTCGGGTTCGGCAGCGGGAAGGCGGGTCTGGCCACCGTGGGCTCCCAGCTGTTTAACGCCGACGGGACGGCGAACGGCGCGCGGGTGACGGCCGGTATCCAGGACCTGGGCGGCGGGGCGTACGGCGCGCTGGCGACGTTTCCCGATGCCTTTCGGGGCCGCATCACCTGGGATACCGGTGAGGGGACGCCTGCCAAGGCAAGCGAGGAGATCAACCCGGAGGGGGCCAGCGAATACCTGGATGTAAAGGTGAGTAGCCGCACGACCCTGGGCAACGGCGCAAATTCAGTGACCCTTACGCTCCAGGACGATGCGGTGCCCGCGCAGCGTGTCCCGAACCGGCGGGTCACGGTGAAGAACGCGGCGGAAACGGCCACCCTGGCGGTGGGCGACACGGATGCCAGCGGGCAGATTATCTTCAATCTGGATGATAGCACCTACCATATCCTCGTGGAGACCACGCCCGCCCACGCCGCCCTTCCCGCCCAAACGCTCGTCGTTTCGGGGACGACGAGCGCAACCTACACGCTGACGAAGCTCTCCCCTGGCCTTCCGGCCAGCCCGAGTCTGTGCCGCGTGTACGGCTACTTGAAAAAGCCGGATGGAAGCGTGGCCGCAAGTATTCCCGTGGAATTTGTCTTACGCGGGTCAGGAGCATTCAAGGCGGCGGGCAACGTGGTGGTGGTCAAGGCGGTCACAGCGACGACCGACGCCAGCGGCTATTTCCAGGCAGACCTAACGCGGAGCAGTGCGCTAACACCGATGATGAGCGGGGACAGCACCGAGTACCACGTGCGCAGCCTGGATGCCCGGCTATCGCACCTGTTCACCGTACCGGATCAGGACAGCGCGGACATCAGCGCGTTGACGTTGACCGCGGTGTAGGCGTGGGGAGTGAGGCGCGCGCAAAGACAGGCTGGGGAGGCTTACGCAAAGGCGGAAAGTTGCCGGGAACCCCGGAATTGTTTGTGCCTTTGCCCCTTGGCGTGAGCTTTCCCGGGGAGGCAGGTTGAATGATTGGCGGACCAATTCCGGGCGAGTGGCTCAACGGCGACCCGGTGCGGGTGATCCTCCACTGGACGGCGGGCACCTACGAGGTGTCCGACCTGGACCGGCAACACTACCATTTCCTTATCGACGGGGCAGGGAAGGTGCACCGGGGCCGCTATTCCCTGGCGGACAACGCCAGTTGCCGTGACGGCCGCTACGCCGCGCACACGCGCGGCATGAATACGGGCAGCGCCGGCATTGCCATCTGCGGGATGGGTGGGGCAACCCACCCCGAAAGCGTTCGGGGCTTTAACCCCGGGCGATGGCCGTTCAACCAGACACAATGGCAGGTGGCGCAGGCGTGCGCAGCGCAGGTCCTGGCCTACGCGGACCTCCCGGCGGACGCGCGTACATGTTTCTCCCACTGGGAGGCGCAGGCTCTGCACGGGGTGCGGCAGCGAGGGAAGTGGGACATTTCCGTGCTGCCGTGGGACCCGGGCCTGGACCGGGGCGTGGTAATGGCGCAGCTCCGTGGCGGCGTCGCGACCCTGCTGGGGGCCGAACCTACCGTACTGATTAACGGGAATCTGATCTCCCACGCTGCCCTGTTGGAGGGGGGTAGGGTGTGGCTCTGGATCCGGCCTATTGCCGAGTGGTTCGATTGGCACATCGAGGATGTAGAGCCGGATCAGGTGCGTCTACTCGTAGGGGCCGATCCCGACGCAGTCGGGACCCGCACGGGCCTCCCCGCGCGCATCGTGGATGGCCGGGCGTGGGTCCCGGCGCGGGAACTGGTCCCGATACTATCGGGGCTGGGCTGGCGGCTGGCGTGGGATCAGGCACGCAACAGGCTGGCGATCACGACACGGGTCAGCGTCCCCACGCTTTCGTCTGGTGAATGACTCCCATCCTGGCGTCGTCCCGAAAGCTTTCGGGACGCGCTGCGCTCTGGTCCATCCCCCCCACATCGGGCATCCGCAGGCGCCGACATCTATTCGATTCATCTGCAGCCAGGGGGTTGGGGTCCCGATAATCAGCACGCGAGACGGCAGACTTCACCCTCCCCCGTCCGCAATTGCCCGGTCGGGTGGCGTAGCGGGCGAGCCTTCCCGGCGAGCTGTTTCCCCGCGGAGGCTCAGGGAATAACGTCGGTGTGCAGGCCGATGGGAAAGCGTCGCCCGGGCGAGGAGGCACCCGTGTTCGGATCAAATCGCCCGGAAGCTGTCGTATTAAGACGCATCGCCCGCCGCGTTGAGGATATCCTGGAAGCCGCTCGGGAGCGCGAGCGCCAGGGCCAGCGCTTGTCGTTGGAGATCGACGCCAGGTTTCAGCTTCAGGACCTGGGGGCGGTCCAGTTCCAGCTGGCCAGTGCCATCCTCGAGGAAGCAGGCGGTTTGCGGCAGGACGAAGTAGTCAGCGAGCTGCTGTCGCTGGGTCTTGCCGCCGTCCTCGATGGCGCGGCGAAGGCGGCGCGCCAACCGCCGGTCCTGGGGCTCTCCGTGATCCCCGATGAAGAGGAGGGCGACGGAATGGAAGACGGGCTGGGCGTGCGCAGCGTGCTGGATCTACCGCGACGGGACCCGGTTCCCGGGTCGCGCACCATCCACTAACCCGACGGTCGGGGGGGAACGGTCTGGCCCGGGGTCTACCGCCCCGGGCCGCGTATGTACCTGCGGGGCAGCGATCCACCCGCGCAGGAACATGCACGACCGGCTTCTTCCCGTTGCCGGTAAGCTAATCACGGTGCCATCTTTCCTACCCCGTGCCTTTCTGGATGCCAATCTCCTTGTGGCCCTGGTCCTCTACGATCGGGGGCCGCATCCTCTGTTATCGGCAGCGCTGGATCGTCGCTATCGCCCGCAGTGGTCCGCATACGTGGTCCAGGAGGCCCGCCGTATGCTACGGCGCGCCCTGCCCGGCCGGCTCCGCGAGCTGGAAGCGCTGCTGCGCGATCTGCCGCACGATGATCTGCCCGAGCCCTCCGCGGCGGCGGTGCAGCACTGCCGTGGGATCCTGGGGGACGACGCCGATGTCCCGGTCTTCGCTGCGGCGTGGGAGGCCGGTGCCGACTACCTGGTCACCAGCGACCGCCGGCTGCGGCAGAAAGCCCGGGGCCATGCTCCACCGGAGGTGGTGGCGGTGCCCGAGTTCCTGCGCATTCTGAATAGCGATGCACACCGTCGGGAAGAGAGCTAACCGCTAGGCCATACGGCCCGGTCCTACGGCCCCATAGGGGTAGGGACACAAAGGACGTCGAGGTACTCAAAAGGTGGAATAAACAAGATTCGGGCGCCTGGCTTGCTCTCTGGACCTTTGTGGTGAGGCGCCCCTCTATCTGCGATCCGTGGCCAGCAGCGCGGCGTAGACTCCAGCGGCGGCGGCGGTACGGAAGAAATGGGGGTCCTGG
>JACQGL010000007.1 GCA_016199525.1 Armatimonadota bacterium | reverse complement strand
GCCGCCGAGAATGACCAATATTCGGCGAACGTTGTGCCGGGTTCGCTAGCGTAGGTTGCCGCCGTGCGGCCCCACCTGGGCGGCGCGTGGAGGTTGCTCAGCGAGACCGGGTCGCTGAGCGCAAAGCGCGCGCGCACGATATCTGCTTCCGCCAGGGAGGAAATATTAAATAGGGTCACATGGTAATCGAACTTGCCTAATCCGACCTCGGTCCGGGTGAACGTCGCCATGGCCGACACTTGGGCCGAGGCGGGAGCGCCCGAGGTAGCCAGCGTCAGCAGCCCGGCCAAGACCAAGGCACGAAGTGCGAGACGCATCTCGATTCCTCTTTGGGAGGGTGAACCTTCTTGACTGGAACGGGGGCTGGTGGGCTAGGCGCGGGAAGGGAGGATTGATCAGCGGCCGTCGGTGCCAGCGCATCAACGCGAGCAGCAGCACCAGGCTGGCAGGCTCGGGCTTGAGCCTCGCCTTTCCCAGCAGCACAAAACCCTCGGGTTTGATGGATCACGATGGAGGATGAAGATTGAGAACCCATCGACAGCCCGATCGACCCGGAACCGAAATCCGCTCAGGTTGGTCCCCACCCGATGTCGGCGCCCGCCGGCGGAGCGCCAGGCAGCAGCAAGCTGTGTTACTTATGTATACCCCAGACAGGGTGACTATATCCGCTAGGTCAGTACCCCAATTAGCCGGCACGTCCTACCAGCCCACATACACTGCCCTGGCAAAGGGGAAGGTGACATGGTAGATATCCGCTTTATGACGAATGGGCCTACCAGCCCAGAGGGGAACCGGAGTAGACTAGCCGAAGGGGGGACGGATTGGCCTGCCGCTGCTGGCAAGGTAACACCCTGTCGCTTGTTATGTAAGGGAAAGATGGGGAAACGGTGAGGAACTGGATGACCGGGGACGCACCGCCGCGCCCCGTGGGGGGACAGGCTGATCCGCTTCGTTAGAGGGGTTGATTCTCAGGCGGCCGACTGGCACGCCCATTGCTGCTTCATATGAAACCCGGCGCAGCATCCCGCTCAAAGATCCGCCATCGGCGCCTGGAGCGGCGGCCGGACACGCACCCATGCTACTTCCGCCAATAGTCGGGTAGTGCCGCCCAAGGGTCCCACGATGCCCGACCAGCAGCAGTAAAAACAGGTGACCACCTCTCTCCGGAGGTGCCCGCCTTGTTCCACTCTTATGGAAACGATGCGATAAACCAGGTCTTACGAACGCAGACGAACGGCTCGACGGCGCAGCAGCGCCGCCAGCGGCACTCCCCCCGCGAGCAGCAATAGCAGGGTGGCAGGCTCAGGGTTCAGGTGGGCCTGCCCATTCGCCGTCAACAAGTTCGACGGGTTTGACGGATCGCGGTGGTAGGTCTCGAATACGAACGCGTCAAAAACCCGATCGGTCCGGAACTGGAACCCGCTGAGACGGGTTCCCGGCGAGAGTGAGGTAGAGCCACCCGCGCTAGGCGGAGGTGGGGCCAGGTCGGCATCCGCTAACGGGGCCTCTAACCAGTATTCGGCAAACGTTGTGCCGGGTTCGGTAAGGTAGATCGCTGTCGAGCCGCTCCAACCGGACGGCCCGCTGAGGTTGCTCAGCGAGGCTGGGTTCTTAAGACCAAAATGTGTAAAAACGATATCCGCTCCCGCCAGAGAGGAGGTATTGAATAGGGTCACATGGTAATCGAAGTGGCCTGGAGCAACCTCGGTCCGCGTGAACGTCGCCATAGCCGATACTTGCGCCGAAGCTGGAGTATTGGAAGCCGCCAGCACGAGCAACCCGACAAGGCCTAGAGCGCGAAGTATGATACGCATTGTAGTTCCTTCTTGTGCTGGTAAGCCTACCTGTATGTTACATGCCGCCCTCTCGCTCGTCGTGCAAGGGTTAAAGATGGTAAAACGATGAGTAGCTGCACGAGCAGGAGTTCGCTGCCTGGACCAATGCGCACTGCGCCGGGCAGGTCGGCATTGCCAATGTGGGCGCCTGCTACCTCCGGAGCTCCGCCAGCGCCACGGCCAGACGGTCCTCCATCTGTTTCAGATCGGCGGCAGGGCCCGGGTAGTTATTGGTGAGGATGGAAAACACCAGCTCCTCTCCGCCCGCGCAGCGGAGGTAACCGGAGAGGGCGCTGACGCTCGTCAGCGTCCCCGTTTTACCACGCAAATTACTTGCCGCCGCCGTGCTCGCCATCCGGCGGCGCAGCGTGCCGTCCACCGCGGCTACTGGCAGCGAATCGAGGAACATCCGCGCGTGGCGGTGCCGCCGCATAGCCTGCAGCAGCTGGACGAGTGCCCGGGGCGACACCAGATTCAGGCGGCTGAGGCTCGATCCATCTTTGAAACAGAAGGAGTTTGCGTCGATTCCCTGCTCGCGGAGGAACGCTTCAACTTCAGCTAGGCCCGCGGCGGTGGAACCCTCCCCGCAGCGCTCCCGGCCCAATGCCTTGAGCAGCATCTCCCCGATCAGGTTGTTACTCGGCTTGATGAAGCGGAGCAGGATCTCCAGCAGTGGGGGCGACGCGTGGCGGGCGATCACTCGAGCAGTGGGTGGCGCGGCGCGCAGCTCTGGCAGTGGTGTGGCACGTACCCCCTGTCGGGTTAGCTCGTGCCGGAAGGTCCAACCCGCGAACAGCGCTGGTTCCTCCACGGTTACGGGCAGCGTGCGAGGCTCTGCGCCCAGGGGCATCTGTCCCGCCACCACGATCTCATTCCGGGCGCGCCGGCGGCTCACAGCCAGCGTGTCCGGTATGTCGGCGGGGCCGGTGGTCGCGAAGCAATCTACGCTGCCCGGAAAGAACGGCTCCGGCGCCACGCGCACGGGCAGTCCCGGCCGTGCCGCAGGTGCGATCCGCACCTGGGTGGCGTTTCCGTTTACGGAAAGAGCGCTGATCTGCGCAGCATAGGGATAAGGTTCGTCGTCCCAGTCCCATGCGTAGCCGAGCCGCTGCGCGTCGAACCAGGTATCGTCACAGCGGAGGCGCCGGTCCACGCGCGTGATGCCCGCCTTGCGGGTGGCGGCGGCCAGCTCGGCCAGATCCTGGGACGTGAGCACCGGATCGCCGCCGCCTTTGAGGGTTACGTCCCACTCACCGCCCGGGCCGCTCCGGCGCCCTGGCACCTTGCGGAGCAGCGCCAGCACTGTGGTCTCGAAGCGGTGCTCCGGCCCGAGACGGTCCAGAACCGCCGCTGTGGTGAACAACTTCAGGCTCGAAGCGGGTACGAACAGGCGATCCGCATTGATGGCGTAGAGAATGTCGCCGCGATCCAGAGAGGCGACCAGAATACCCACGTGCGCCCGCTCCGCCACCGCCCGGTGGATCGCCTCCAGCCGCAATCGCCACGGGGCGAGTGGATCTCCCTGAGCGCGAAGCTGAGGCAGCGCCAGTCCCAATGCAATTGGGACCAGCGCAGCCAGGAGAACCGCCCGGCGCGACCAGGAACGTCGGCGGGACGCCACGAACCTGGGAGACGGATGAGGGGCGGTCCCGCGCCCGACGATGAAGGCGGCGATGCGCATTATTGGCCTGTCCGTAAAGCGAATCGACTATCCGATGCGGCGTCCGTTCGCCAGCGCCCGAAGAGCCAGTACGGTGGCGCAGACGGTGTGCGTTACGGCTCATCTGGAAGGTGGCGTCGTGGGCTATGGGGAGGGAGCCCCCGCGCCCTACGTAACCGGCGAAACCGTGGCGAGTGTGGCCCGCGACGCCACCCTGGCCACCGACGCCCTCCAGGGCCTGGACGCGCGCCGCATCCGCCACTGGGGCGCCGCACTGCGGGAAGCCCTATGCGGGCCTACTGCCCGCGCCGCGGTGGAGGGGGCCCTCCTGGATGCTCTGGCCCGCACGCGCCACCTCTCCCTCTGGCACTGGTTCGGCGGCGCACGGGAGTGGGTCGAGACCGACTTCTCGCTCACCCTGGGCCCGCTGGAGGAGGTCGGCCGCCACGCCGCCGAAGCGCGGGCCGCTGGCTACCGCACGCTCAAGATCAAGGTCGGCGGATCGGAGCCGGAAGTGGACGAAGCCCGCGTGCGTGCCGTGGCCGCCGCCGCTCCGGACGCCCGCCTGCGCCTGGACGCCAACCAGAGCTTTACACCGGAGACCGCCCTCCGCCTTGTTTCCCGCCTGCTGGAGGCGGGAATCCCCGTCGAACTGCTCGAACAACCGGTCCCCAAGGATGACTGGGAAGCGCTGGCGGCGGTCACACGCGCCTGTCCCGTGCCGGTTATCGCCGATGAAGCGGTGCAGAGCGTGGCGCAGGCAATGTGCGTGGCGCGCACGGGCGCGGCGCACGGGATTAACATTAAGCTTGCCAAATGCGGACCGCTCGCTGCCCTGGAGATCATCGCCGTGGCCCGCGCCGCCGGCCTCCGGCTGATGCTGGGCTGCATGCTGGAATCTCTGCTCGGCATCGGGGCCGCCGTCCACCTCGCCTGCGGGACAGGCGCCTTCGACTACCTGGATCTTGACTCACACGCGCTCATCGGGCTGGAACCGACCGGCCGGCCGTTTGCGCAAACCGGGGCCGTGCTGAGCGTCGACCCGGAAGCCCCCGGCCACGGCTGGGAGCCGGTAGCAACGGGAGGCTGAAGCCGGCGCGGGCCGCGGCGGCGATTCAACCCCTGCGGACCCACCTGCCCACAGCCACCCGGCCCCGGGCAGAGCAGGATTCGCGCTCGCCAGAACAGATCGCTAGCGCGCTGCCACCGCCGCCGACCGGCGCTCTGCCAGGCGGCGGACAAACGCCTCCTGGCGGTCGCGGCGCTCCAGATCGTCCGCGGCGGCGAACTGCTCTCGCGCCTGCTTTCTCCTCTCCCAGTTAAGGCGCTCGAAGACGGCGATTTCCTTCGGTGAGAACGGTCGTTCCTTCCCGGTCGCCACCCCCGCGCGCGTATAACCCAGGGCGTCCAGCGACGGCCCGGCCACCCGCTCGAAGATAGCAATATCGGCAGGATCCATCTCCCGCCGGAACTTTTGAGAGTTGTTCCGAATCACAGGTGCGGCTACATTCTGCCACAGGGAGCTGGAAGCGGCCGTGCGCTGCGCCTCGGCGGAGCGGTGGAAATCCAACATCTGTGGCTCCATGGCAACACCCAGAAAGGCGCAGAGCTGCTCCAGTGCGGCTTCCGGACGGACGATCAGCTCTTCGTAGTATACCGTGTGAAACTGCGAGGCCGGAAGCGCTGCCTGCAAACGCAGGCATGCTTGCTGGTCCGCGTGCCATTGGCGAGCGATGCAGTAGGCGTGCTTCTCACCCACAATCGCCTTTTGGAAGGAGAGCGCCACATCACGCCCATCGCGCACCAGGTAAATGAACTGTAGCGACGACCCCATTAGTGCCAGCAGTTCGTCGGCGTAGGCGAAGTTGAGCAGGCTCTTGCAGCACCAGCGGGATTTTCCCGCCCGCCGGGCCGCCGTCCGGTAGATACCCTCAAAGACCCCCACTATGGAGCGCGCTCGGGGAGCGCGCAGGATCGCCTCCCGGTCGGGCGGCGGCTCCCAGGAGACGGGGTTCAGCTCCACCACGGCTATCATGTCGTCCACCAGCCGGCGGAAGTTGTCGTTCCGGGAAATGGGCTCGTAGTGATCCGCGAGCGGCATGAAGTGCTTGAGCAGGTGCGGAGGGTGCGGCGCGTGGATGGCGCGGTGGGAATGCAACATAAGGCGGAGCAGGTTGGAGCCCGAGCGCTGCGTCCCGATTATCAGAATTCCCATCAGAACCTCCTAGCCAATCGTCCGGTGCGGTTGTGCCAGCGCTCGAACAGAGGCGGCTCCCGTAGGCAGCACCAAAAGCTTCCCAGGCGGCGGCTGCCAGAGGCTGGCCCTGTCATAGACCGCCTTACCCACATAGTAGGCACCGAGCAACGCCAGAAATATGCTGAACGCGGCTTTCAGGCGCGGGGCGCTCAACGTCCGCGCCGTTCGCGCGCCCAGGCCGCTGCTCACCACGGTCATCACGGAGAAGATCAGCACCAGGCTGAGGGGGATCTGCTCGTGGGAGAGGATTCGGCCACTAACCCCCATCACACAGGTGACAACCACCAACAGCATCGCGGTGCCCGCTGCCTGGTGGATGCCGAGGGCGCAGAGGGTGTACAGGGCGGGCACGTAGAGAAAACCACCTCCGATTCCCACCAGGGCGGGAAGGAAGCTGATCGCAAACCCGACGAGCATCTGGACAGGCCAGCTCGCCCGGGACTTGCCGCCCTCCTCTCCACCCCGGCGCCGGTGCAACATTGCCACCGCCAGCAGCACCATACCGCCGAACAGGCCGATGAGCACCTCCTGTGGCACCTTTGGGACCCATTTCCCGGCCAGAAAGGAAGAAAGCGCCGTGCCGATAAGCATCGGTAGCGCCGGGGCGGGCCGCAGGTTCCCGTGGCGCGCGTGCTGGACGGCGGTGACCGAGCCGGTGATTGCCTGAATCAGCAGCGTGGCGGAGCCGGCCTGGCGGAAGGGCACGTGCAGCAGCCCGTTCAGGATGGGAATAAGAATAAGCGCGCCGCCGGCGGAAAACAGACCGAATACAAACCCTGCCAGCAGGGCCAGGGCGGCCACCAGCGCGAACTGGCCTAACTCCATGCGAACCTCGCAAGCTGCTTGCCGCCCGGCCTTCCTCCCCAAACGCGAGCGCTCTGGCGGCTCCTCTCGGCGCTCATTGGATGACAGGAGGATTCCCGAACTGTGGATACAGGCCGGGCACGCGCTCCGAGCGATAGATGATGTAATCCCGTGGCTTACCCCCCGGCAGCGTCAGCTCCCACACCGGTTGCCCCTCCGCGCTCACTTCCAGGATGCGACCATTATATCCGTCGGCGATCAGAGAGCTGCCGTTGGAGAGGCGATCCACCTCGCCCTGCCCCTGGCTGTACGGCAGCCGGTACTCCCAGACGATCTTCGCCGCCGGCGGCTGGGCGGCGGTGAGCGCAATCTCAATGGCGCGGGAAAACGCGTTCCCCGCATCCTCATCCGCGTTTCTACCATCACGGCGGTTACCATTGTCGTAAACCAGCAGGTGATCGTTTGAGAGCAACTGGGGGGCGTGCTGGTAGCTGAAGAAACCCTGCCCTATGTTGCCGCCCGACCCCATCCGCCAGACAATCTTCTTCGTCCGCCGGTCGATCTTGAGAATGCAGCTGAGGTTCCGCACCGAGAGGTAGATCGCGTTGTGGCGGCCATCGTAGTGGGCGGCGTTGCAGTGCGTCCAGTCGTAGGGCTCCTGGTCACGCTTCCACTTCCGATAGGAAACCTCATCCATCTCGTTAATAGGGAGATAGTCGAACACACTCCACCGCCAGATTACCCGTCCGGCGCGGGTGATCTCCTCGACCGCGTCTCCCTGCCAGGTCTCTCGTCGGCCGCGGAAGGTCACGCGCCGCTCGTCGTATACCAGGCAGAGGAGATTCCCATTGGGGAGCCTGGTGACGTCGTGATGCACCCGGTGCCCCGGCGGCGTGCGCCACACGACGCGGCCGTCGAGGGTGGCTTCGTACGCGACTTCGTGGCTGGCAAACAGCACATTGCCGTTCGGCAGCAGGTGCAGATCGGTGAATCGGTACGGCTCGTAGCGGAACCACACGATCTGCCCGGCGCTATCCACGGCCAGAGCGATGCCCGCATCCTTCCCACCGAACGCCTTGTTGACGGATGAGACGTTGAACAGCGTCAATCCGGGGTGGTAGGCCCCGGGCCGGTACTGTTTGGCCACGGTGGGCGGGCAGTGCTCGGGCAAGGGTTCAATACTGAACCGGTGGGTGGGTGACCACGCCCCCGCCGGCGCGTAACTTGAGCTCTCTGAGCCGGTTAGCGGCTGGACGCGCCAGGCGTAGCTCCGACCCCAGTCCAGCCCGGCGGCCACCACCTGCTGGGGCGCATTCAGGGTAAGCTCCGCCGCCAGCAATCCGGCGAACGGGTCCTCACCCGCACGGATGATCTCCGCGATCTGGAGACGATAGGCGGTGGCCCCGGCGATGGGCAACCAGTCAAACAGGACGTGCCGTGTGTGCAGCCTGGCCTTCTCGGGCGGACGCAGCGAGTGAGGCGAGCGGGGCGCCGCAGGAGGGGCCTCCTGGCCCGCCCAGACCACCACCGCCACCAGCAGCAGCGCCGTCACTAAGTAGCCGAACCACCGTGCCACTGGCCCGCTGCCCGCGAGTTGATCCCTGTTCCTCCGGCGCTGCCCATATGAAATCATCGTCCCGTCGTCCTCCTGCCGCCGTTGACCGGCGCGCGGTGTTAAGAGCCCCGACCGCCGTAAATTCCTTTCGGTCGCTCTTGGCCCGAGTCCTTGGCTGGAGGCGATCCCACTCACACGAGCGCCTGAGAGTGATACCCGGTTAGCGCCGTTTCCCGGGCGCTGATGTTCCAATGGAAGGACGAACGACGCAGGACGGTGACGGGGTGTGGCACGTGCTGCCTCCCATCGGCAACCGTACCGCGACCGTAAGGCTATGACAGAATTACCAAAACTCTAGAAACCGGGGTCTTGTGAAGTCCAGAAACTCGCCAGAGGCTGGTTCTCGGTCATCTGAAAGCGATTTCGTCTTTGAAAATCCCGGCACGGAATTCTGTCACCGCCCCACAGAGGGCGTAAAGCGAGCAGGGAGGTGCCAGCGCTCCCTCACGGCCGTGCTGCCGCAGGGTGCTTCCTACTCGAGGTAGTGGGTGGCTGCCAGGCAAGTCAACAAGAAGGACGCCAGCGGGTCCGGCCGAAGCGAGCAATGAAACCGGTTTCCCTTCCCGATCCCAATGTAATCGGGACTGTGGGCGGATGACCGCGCCAGCCCCTCTGGAGTGCGGCGGCTTGACGCCGCCTTCCCTGCCGTGGCGCGGCCCGTCAGGGCGTCGGTGCGCCTCGCTGGCTCTGCGGCGGGACCCCCGGTGGGCAAGAGCACGAGCGCAGGTAGCGGGCTCCCAGGAACGAGACCAGGCTCATCCCCGCGAATACCAGCGCGAAGGGATGCAACCCCAACCCCTCCCGCTGATGTTCGTACTGGAAGAGGATGGCCAGCACTGCGTATCCGTACCCCGCCAACCCTTGAGCGATGGTTGCTAACCGCAAGGCTCGCGGCCAGCAGCAGAAGGGGCAGGCACCTGCGAGCAGCGTAGCTGCCGGCGTCACCAGTACGAGAACAAGCCCCACGATGTTGCCCACGGCGTGCCAGTCCAGGCGCGCAGGCCCGTGGTCGTGCGGGTGGCCCAGCACCATGAAGACGAAGCCCCAGGTCCAGAGACAGAACAGCAGCCCGCCCACGACCGTGTCGAACAGGGCGAGGCGATAGACGCCACGGGGGAGTTCGCCGGGGCCCGGTTCCGCCGGGGAGCCATCGGGTTCCATCGCCGGCAGGTTGCGTGCGAGGCGACGCTTTCCCTGCCCGTCGCCGGCGGCAGGCCATGCTGTCCAGCCCCCCCGTTCCCCACCCTACGCCAGCACCCCCGCCCCGGCAGATGCGCGGGTGACGTAGATGTACGGCTCTTTGCCGGCGAACGCCTGGTAAACTGCGCTCACGTGCCGTCGGAAGGCATCCACAGCATCCTGGTGGACCAGGCTGACCGTGCACCCGCCAAAGCCTGCGCCGGTGAGCCGGCTGCCCAGGCACCCTTCCACCTGCCGTGCCGCGGCCACCAGCACGTCCAGCGCCTCCGAACTGACCTCGTAATCAAACCGCAGGCTCTCGTGCGAGTCGTTCATCAGCGCGCCGAAGCGCTTCAGGTCCGCGTTCTCCAGCGCCGCCACCGCCTCCAGCACGCGCTCGTCTTCGTGGACCACATGCCGCGCTCGCCGGGCCACGGTAAGCGGCAGCCGCGCACTGTGGCGCCGGAACTCCGCGCTGGTCACGTCTCGCAGCGCGCGCACGTCCGGCAGCTCCTTCTGGAACAGGCGCGCCGCTGCTTCGCACTGGGCACGTCGCTCGTTGTAGGCGGATGCGGCCAGCTCGCGGCTCTGGCGCGAATCCGCCACCACGAAGAGATACTCCGCCTCCGGAATGGGGATGGCGCGGTACTCCAGTGTGCGGCAGTCGATGAGCAGCGCGTGCCCCTGCTGCCCCAGGCGGGAGATGAACTGGTCCATAATGCCCACGCGCACGCCCATGAACTCGTGCTCGGCGCGCTGGGCGAGGAGTGCCATCCGCGCCGGATCGAGCCGGAAGCCGCTCACGGCCTGGAAGGCGGTCGCGGCAGCGATCTCCATCGCCGCAGAGCTGCTCAGGCCGGAGGCAACAGGAATGTTACCCTCGATGGCCGCGTCCATCCCGCGTAGGGATAGCCCTTCGCGCAGAAGCATGGCGGCCACGCCCCGCACATAGTTGCTCCACGGGTTCGCCGGATCAAGTTCGATCTGGTCCAGTTCAAACTCGCTGTCCGTGTTGAAGTTCACCGACCACAGCCGCACCCGCCGATCGGCGCGGCTCCGGCAGGCGAAGCGGATATCTCGCTCGATGGCGATCGGAAGGACGTAGCCATCGTTGTAATCGGTGTGCTCACCGATCAGATTGACGCGCCCCGGAGCGCGCACCACGATGGGCGCTTCCCCGGGGAAGCGCTCGCGAAAGGCGCTCAGCAGCGCCTGCATCCGTTCTTGCTCAGTATCTGCCATCTGTGCTGCAAACCGCCAAGACGTCAAGAACGCCGAGAGGAAGGGGAAGGGTAGGTGTGTGGATGTTAAGGCGTTCGGCACTTGGCACTTAACTAACTTCTCGAAGGTCCGATGTCTGACGCCGAACGCTTGACTTCTCGTTACCGAATTCTTACTCTCCCATTCCCCCGCTGTCCCGCTCTTCCTTTCCTCTGCTCCGCGATCCTCTACGCCCCTCGGTCAAATTCCTTCTATTACTGCGGTACCGGCCGGGGCCGCGGCGCGCAGCTCGGCGGCCTTTTCTTCCGCCAGGGTATCGTTAATGAACGTCCCCGCCCCCGACTCCACGCTCGCCAGGAACTTCAGCTTCTCCCGCGTGCGGTGGGGGGGATAGAACTCGATGCGGAAGTGGTCCGCTTCCGGCGGGCGGCCGTCCGTGGGCAGCTGCTTCAGGACCATCATATAGGGCATCGAGAGGCCCCACAGGTGGTCGTACTTGAGGAGCACGGTCTTGAGCGCGCGTGCCAGGTCCCGCCGTTCCTCCGGCGCGAGCGCCGCCAACGACGGCCGGTGCGCTCGCGACCAGAGATGCACCTCGTACGGCCAGCGGGCGAAGAACGGCACCGCGGCGGTGAAATGCTCGCTGCGCGCCACCATACGGCGGCCATCCCGCTCTTCATCCGCCACCACGTCGCACACCAGGCAGCGCCCGGTGCGCGCCCGATGTGCGGCGATTGACTCTAGTTCCCGCTCCAGCCGCGGCGGCAGGAACGGGAAGGCATAAATCTGGCCGTGCGGGTGGTGCAGCGTCACCCCGATCACCTCGCCCTTGTTCTCGAAAATGAAGACATAGCGGATCTCCGGCCGTGCCCCCAGCTCTTGATAGCGATCCGTCCACACCCAGATCAGATCTTCAATCTCGTCCACGGAGCGGTCGGTCAGGCTTCCCTCGTGCTCGGGGGTGTAGACGATCACCTCGCACACGCCCGCGGCGGGGGCAACGGGATGGAGGTCGTTGCCCGCCACTGCGGGCAGAGGCGGGTCGGGACGCAGGGATGGAAACCGGTTCTGAAACGTAACGATGTGGAACGTGGGCGCCGGGATTTCGGTGGGGGGCCCGCCGGGGCGCTGCGGGCACAGCGGGCAATAGCCCGGGGGCGGCAGAAAGGTGCGCTCCTGGCGCTCCGTAGCGGTGATGACCCACTCCCGCAGCAGCGGATGCCAGCGCAGCTCCGACATACGCCCTCCTGAGACCCCGATCGTGGGCCGGCGGGATTATACCACCGGCGAGCGCGAGCGTAAACGGCGGGAGGATCGGCGGCCCCCGCTCCCGGGGTGGGTGGCGGCCGGAATGGGCAGGAATACCCGCCGCGCACGATAAGAGCTATAAGAGGTGGCTGCTCGCGGGTGCTGGCTTTCCCACGTTCGGTAAGGGCCCGGGGCAGAACCGCTTTTCCAATACCGAGGAGTGGAACGCTGCCGTGAAACGCACCCTGTCCGGTCTCCTCGCTCTTCTCTCCCTCCTGGCCGTTGCCCGGGCCGCGCCGCTGGACGGGGAGAAGCGCGAAGCCACGCTCCGCTACATCCACCAGCTCCAGAATGAGGACGGCGGCTTCCGGTCGTCCGCCATCGCCGGAGCCTCCTCGCTGGGTGCCACGGCCAGCTGCCTGCGGGCTTTGAACTACCTGGGCGCGGTTCCGCGCCACCGACAGAAGGTTATCGAGTCTGTCCGGAGCTGTTACGACCGCTCCACCGGCGGCTTTGTGGAGACCCCCGGTGGCACGTCCGACGTCCGCTCCACCGCGATGGGGCTGATGGCTGCTGCCGCACTGGCCGTGCCGCTGGACGAATGGGGGAAGGCGACTACGGCCTACTTTACTCGCCACGCGCGCCGCCTGGCCGATATCTACCTCGCCGAGGCGGCGCTGGACGCCACAGGGCTCAAACCGCCGCACGCACGGGAGTGGCTCGCGGCCTTCAAAGCGACGCGCAACGCGGAGGGCACCTATGGCACTGGGGCGTTCGATACCGCCGGCGCGGTGGTGACCATTCTCCGCCTGGATGGAGAGGTGAAGCAGCGGGACGCCGTTGTTCGTGCCCTGAAGGCGGCGCAGCGTCCGGATGGCGGCTTCTCCGCCGCGAGGGACACCGCCGACCTCGCCACCACTTACCGCATGATGCGCGCCTTCTGGATGCTGAAGGAGAAGCCGCACCTGGGGCGTCTGCGCGAGT
>JACQGL010000037.1 GCA_016199525.1 Armatimonadota bacterium | reverse complement strand
GAGGCGCTCCTCGGCCCAGGCTCACGGCCCCTACGGGCCGTCCGTAGGGACGGCAGGCTGCCGGGACCGCTCAGAGTTCATAACACGCTCTAGCTGTAACGGTTCAACGTCTGGAACATTCAACTGCACCAACATTCGCACCTGCCAACGCGCAGAAGCGGGCGCCAGAGATTACTCTCCAGCGCCCGCTCATTGTTCCCCAGCACGACCGATAGATCGTCAGTGGAGGAGGCGCGTAGTCAGGAATACGGTGATCTCCGACTTGCGCCGATCCGTCCGCTTGTTCCGGAACAGATAGCCCAGCACCGGCAGGTCACCCAGCCCCGGGACCTTGCTCATGGTCCGCACCTCCTCGTCGCGGAGCAGGCCGCCGATAACCACCGTCTCTCCGTCCTTCACCCGGATGGTGCTGTCTGCCTCACGGCTGGCCGTCTGCGGGATGCGCTCCGGACCCACGAAGCCGGTTACTGTGCTCACCGTAGGGTGGACCTTAAGGGTGATCTCCCCACCTGTGTTTACGCGCGGGCGCACCAACAGGGCGATCCCCACTGGCACTTCCTTCACGGTGAACTCCTGCTGCCCGCCGGTGGTGATGGAAGCGAGGACGCGGAAGCGGAGCAGGTCGCCGATGAAGATGCTGGCTTCTTCGCTATCCAGCACGGCGATCTTCGGGTTGGCGAGGAGTTTGGCCTCACGGCGCTCCTCCATCAGGTTCAGCACCATGTCAAAGTCGAATGCGCCGCGGGCCAGTTTCCCAAACTTCCCCGCGCTGCTGCTCTCTTCGGAGCCCGGGAAACTGAACGAGAACGGCGACCACTCATATTGCAGGCCCACCTCTCGCAGCTTCTCGGGGCTGACGTCCACCACGCGCGCCTCGATAAGCACCTGCTCGGGCGCGACATCCACATCGGCGAGCAGTTGCAGAGCAGCATCCACCAGCTCCGACGGACCGGTGAGGATAACGTAGCGTGCTTTGCTCCCCGCACCCGCCAGCTGGAGCTCGCTCGGATCGGCGCTCTGCTGGCTGCCACCCCCACCGCTTCCCCCGCCCTGGCCGAACACTCCCTGGGCTTCGACGGAGATGGTGCGCAGTTGGGCGGCGCGGGGTCCGTAATGCTCCGGCCCTGGGGTCACCGTGAGGCCCTTGAAGGCCTCCGTCAGCGAGTCAGCGGCCTGCTTGGGATGCAGGTACTTGAGCCGGTAGGTACGCGCCACCGTGCCACTCTCCCTCGGCTGGTCCAGGCTTTCAAACAGCCGGGCCACCTGGGCCACGGCTGCCTGCTGGCCGGACATCACGATCGCCCGGTCCACCACCTGGAATTGCACCTCCGGATAGGCCGCGCGCACCTGCCCCACCAGATCCGTCACCTTGGCGACCTTCGCCGTGTAGGTTTCGCGGGTCAGCGCCGGAGGCTGAGCCGCCGGCTGGATATCCGTGCGCATCGCCATCTCCAGCGCCGCCTGGACATCCGCCGGGTCCCCCTTCAGGATCAGGTGGTTCGACTTGCTCGCATCCACGGTGAGGTAGGGGAACGCCGGTTCCAGGAGACCCTTGAGATCTTCCGCATTGCTCCAGTGGGGTGCCCACGTGCGAGTGACGCCTGTGTTGGCGGCAATCCCTTTCAGCTCTGCCCTGCCCCCCACGAAGTAGGTGTTGCCGAACTGGCGCACATCCGCCCCCACAATGGAGGCTACCCGCTGGAGGGCCTCATCCAGCGGCATGTCCACCAGGCGGACGGTGATGCTGCCCTTCACGGACTGGCTGAGGGCGACGTTGACCCCGCTCTGGATGGAAAGCGCGGTCGCCACATCGGTGATGGCGGCCTCGGTAAAGTTCAGGTTCACGCGGCGTGCGGTGGTAGTCGCAGCGGGCGCCCCCTCCTGGCCCGCGGCCACCGACCACGACACCGGCCCCGCGAGCGCCGCCAGAACCACGGTCAGGATCGCCCACACCACCCGTACGGGGGGCGTTCTCCTCTGCCTCATCGCGAAGACCCTCCTTCTATCTGCACCTCGACGCGCCGCTCCCCGTGACGGAAAACGGCCGAGCCATCGTTGACCTGCTCGAGCTCCCAGGCGTCGGCGATCCGCTCACCGACCTTTAGAAAGTAGGTATGCTCTCGCCAGTGAACTAGCGCCACGGCGGGCTGGCCGCCGATCACCCCCCGCAGCCGCGGCGGCTCCGGTGCTACGGGAGGCGGCACGACCTCGGCGGCTGCCGCGGACAGGGGCGCCACGAACGGCGCGGGCACCGGATGATCCTCCTGCCGTGGCGTCCCGAAAGCGTTCGGGACTGCGGAGCGCTCCGAACCCACTGCCGATCCGGCGGATGCCAGAGCCGGAACCTCGGGCGCGCCTCCGGGAACGTTTGGCGTGCCGTCCAGCGGCAGGGGCCGAAACGGGTCCGCCGGCACTTCGGAGACCTGGAATGCAGCGAGCGGACTGCTCGCTGGCCCCGCTTCCGCGGTGACTTCGGCCAGGGATTCGTCCAGTCCAGGGCCGACGGGCGCGTAGGTGGCGGCCCCGGCGCTGCCCGCCATTACTCCATTCCACCGTGCGATCTCTGGCGCCGCCCGCAAGAGACACGCGGCCGCCAGCCCCGCCCCACTTATCCCGCATAGCCACTTCCAGGTGCGCCTCATAGCCTACCCCAGAATTCGCGGCCCGGTGTCCCACCCTGCAACCCCCTCCCCCCGGGGGGCGGAGGACGGCGCAGCGGTGGGAGTGGCGCGGCGAATCGTGAACACCGTGGTCACCAGGAAGGCACGCACCCCTTCGCCTGCGCCGCACATCTCCCAGTGATTCAGCACGGAGAGCGGCTTGGACCCCGTGAAATACGCCGCGGCGCGATAGACCGCCGGGAACGGCCCTGCTAGCCATACCCGCACACGCTGGGCGCCCACGGTGTAGGACACCGTGGCGGGATCATCTCCGTCCGGCGCCTCCGAGTTCAGCCGACCGTAGGCCTCCCAGCGCCCATCCGTGTCGGCGGAAGCGCGAAGGCTCAGCAGCCGGGCCCCCACCGCCCGCACCGTGGCGCGCGCCTCCTGGAAGTAGCCAGGTAGCTCCTCTTCCATCAGCACGCGGCGGCGCTCTGTTTTCCAGGTCGCGAGGTGGCGGTTCAACACGCGCTGCAAGTCGAGCCGATCGGACAGCGCGGTGGCGCGTTCTGCCTGCACGGCCAGGCTCCTATCCAGTCCGTCGATGGTGAAGCTCTGCGGCCAAACGAGCGTGGCCCAACTGGCCGCCAGCCAGATCCCGGCAAGCAGACTATGGGTCGCAACCCGGATGAGGAGCCGCTGCATCGCTCATTCCCCCGCAAAGCTGCCGTGCAGGCGAATCACTTTCCCGCTCTCGCCAGACCCACCGTCGCGGGTACCCCCCGCCGGGGGCGTTACCTGCCGGATAAAGGGCGACATTCCGAGCCGCTGCGCGTACTCAACCACCAGATCCGGCCGCGCTGCGCTCACCAGCATCTTGAAATTCGGTCCGTAGGCGATGATGCGGCGGGCGTACACGCCCCCGGGGCGGTTACGGCTGATCTCCGAGATAGCCGTGGGCCAGGGAGTGGCGGGGCGGCTGTCGATGCCGGCCGCCAGGCGCTCTGCCGTACGCCGCAGCCGCATCACGTCCTGCTGCCGCCGCTGCTGAAACTCCGCCAGCTGCTTCAAGTCGCGCAGGCGCGCTAGACCGACCTGAAGCTCCATCCGTTTCGCGGCGGCGCGATGACGCAGAGCCGCGGCGGTAGGCCAGCAGAGCGCCACTGCGGCAGCCAGCGTCGCCAGCGCCAGCGGCACGTCCCACAGGCCAAACACACGCCCGCACCCCGGCCCCGAGCGAGAGCATTGCTCTGGGGATGATGGTCTTAGTCTGCGCTGGCCCATCGCCGCCCGTATCCCTTCCTCGATCGTCCGGACCCCGAATCATCGGGCCCGGCGCGCTTCTCGTTCAAACTACTCGAGGATTCTGGCAGACGACGGTGGGTGGCTGAAGGGGGAATTTGCTGAACGTACGTTTGCAGCAAGAATTGTGCCAATCGACGGCGAAGGATTATCCCTGTCTCTTACCGTTTATCCAGTGAGGTCTACCGCGCACGCGCGCCAGGATTCCGCCCGGTACGGAATATACCTCGTAGTTATGGAGGCCGTGCTCGGCAGCGTAGGCGCGGGCGCGTTCCTCGGTGGTGAAGAAGGCGGGACCCGGCAGGCCGCCGCCCTCGTGGGCGGGCCGGTAGGCCTCGCGGGTAGCGGGGTCCACCAGCATATAGACCTGCTCCGGAAACTCTATCGGGCGGCGGCGCGGTATGGGATTCATCGAGCTGGCCATGCCGGCGGATGTTCTGGTAGAATTGCGCGGCGTTCGCGCCGGATCCGTCCCCCCAACCGCGAACACGGAAGCGGATCCATTCGTCTGAACAGTAACCGGCAAGAAGATAACTGCCGGTTCTCCCGCTCTGGAGCCACAGGTACTAGCGACATGGGCTATCCTTCACGCAAGGTCCTGCTGGCACTGCACGATGCCCAGAGGACCACTTGCTTGAGCGCCTGGCTGCGGGAACACGGTTACGGGATCGTCCGCGCGCGAGACGGGGCCTCCGCGCTCCTGGCGGTCCACGAACAGCAACCGGACGTGGTGGTGGCCGATGCGGACCTGCCGATTCTGGACGGCTACCAGTTCATAGCCGCCCTTCGAAGCCGGCCGGAAACCCGCCGCTTCCCCGTCATCCTTCTCACCCCCTGCGACGATGAAGCCGAAACCGCCCGCGGCTGCGCTACCGGGGCGGATCTCTGTCTACCGCAGCAGGGCAGCCCGAGCGATCTGCTCCTCTCTCTGGAGAGGATTCTCTGCATGCCGGAACGCGCGGAACGATCCGCGCACTTTGTCCCGTGCCGCCCCCAAACGCACTCATCGATCAATCCCACGTTCGCACGGGACGACCGTTGACGCACGCGAAGCGGACCCGCGCCGCCTCCGATAGGAGGGCCCGGTGCGGATCCGCTTCCATTTCTGGGAAGGGTTCCACCACCGTCAGATCCGCGGCCTTGCTGGGACGAAGAGAGCCGATCTCGTGCGCCAGACCCAGCGCCTCCGCCCCTCCCAGTGTCGCCGCACGCAGCCAGGCAGCGGGC
Source organism: Armatimonadota bacterium (assembly GCA_016199525.1). GTDB lineage: Bacteria > Armatimonadota > SYMT01 > SYMT01 > JACQGL01 > JACQGL01. The sequence goes on along the minus strand of JACQGL010000037.1, from coordinate 2,113 downwards.
GGCACCTCCGGCTGTGTCGCCGCTGCCAGGCGCATCTCCCGCAGGAGATCGAGGGCGTCATTGCTGGCGAGGCTATCCGTCCCCAGCGCTAGAGGGATGCCGGCCGCCAGCATTGCCGCCGCCGGGTGAGCGGGATGGCCGAACCAGCGGTGCGCACCCGGGCACCAGCAGGCGGTGAGCCGCCCGCGGCGCAGCCGGTCCAGATCACCCGGCTCCAGATAGTTGAGGTGCACTGCCAGGCCGTGCGCATCCAGCAGGCCCAGGCGTTCCGCATAGGCTACGGGGCCCATCCCCGGCGGAGACCACGCATCATCCCAGCCGCCGCGCTCGCGCAGCAGATCCCGGAACGGGCCGCCGCCGGTGGCCAGGAACGTCGCCTCCTCTCGCGTCTCCGCCAGGTGGATGGAAAACGGCAGGTCCCGCTCCCGCGCCAGGGCGACGAGGCCGCGCAGCAGGGAGGCCGAGACGGAGTAGGGTGCGTGCGCGGCGATGCCGATCCCAACCCGTCCGGACTGGCCGACCAGCCCCCGCCCGGCGCCGTCCAACCAGGCGCGCGCAACGGCCAACTGTCCCTCCGCCCGCGCCTCCGGGAAGCCAAGGACCTCGTGGAAAACAACCGCACGCAGGGGGCTCTCCAGAAACGGCGCGAGCCGCGGCGCCGCGCTCACGTGCGCCACCGTGGTGATCCCCGCTGCGGCCACCTCCTGCAGGCCCGCGCGGGTAGTTCGGTCGATCTCTTCGGAAGACCACTCCGCGACGGCGGCAATCAGCCCCCGCACCCAGGGGACGAACTCGCTGCCGGGACACAGTCCCGATGAAATCGGGATCAGCTGCACGTGGCAGTGAGCGTTCACCAGTCCGGGCAGCAGCAGACCGCGCGGGAAGTCCCGGCGGGGCACGCGCCGGAAGGCGGACGGCACGTCGGACCGCGCACCGACCCAGGCCAGCCGGCCGTCCTCGATGACGACAGCCCCCTCCCGAATGGGAGGGCCCTCCACCGGCAGCACCCAGGCAGCGGTAAGCATCAGGGGCTCGGGAGGCTCCGACAGTCTTCGAGGCGCGCCACACTCCGGACTCACAGCAGCTCCCCCAGCAGGTCGCGGCCCGCGTCACGCAGCATCTGATCTGGCACCCGCTCTTCCTCCGCTTTGGTGCGGACGAGGGAGATCAACTGCTCGATCTGCTGGCGAGCGTCCTCCAGGTCGGTGGAAGTGCTGAGAATGTGCCGGCAGGTGTGCAGCACCGCATGGGCGACGAGCAGGGCATCGATACGCACCTGGGCTTCAGACATAGCAGTTCTCCGCAAGTGGGAGTGCGTCCAAGCCAGCACAACGCGGCGCGCGCTTCGGAGGGGACGTAGCGCAGGCATCCCTACCCGTACGGGCCTGCATCCGTCTGGCGCCCGGCGCTCAGGTCTGGCCACTCTCACCTACCACAATACCCGCCGTCCCGCTCTGCGTGGATCATTCGGCGTTTGCGGGCTGTTCGGCAAGATTGAGTAATCAACCGGTTCGACCGCGGCGCCCGGCGGACCTTCGCCCTCCGCCCGCACGTAGGGCGGCGGAGAGGGAGTTGTCGCTAGTGGAAAGCCGCGGGTAAGATTAGCAAGGGCTTCTCCACGAACGCCCCCGGGACAACGCCCCGTGAGCCCAATGGGCGACCGACCGCTTTCCGACTGCTGCCACGAGGGAGTGCCGATGCCTCGCCAGGTGACGATTATCGGCTCCGGACCTGCAGGCCTTACGGCGGCTATTTACGCCGCGCGTGCCAACCTGAAGCTGCTGGTCATCGAGGGTCTGGAGGCCGGCGGCCAGTTGATGATTACCACGGATGTGGAAAACTATCCAGGCTTTCCGAACGGGGTCCTGGGACCCGAGTTGATGGACTGGTTTCGCAAGCAGGCGGAGCGCTTCGGCACAGAGTTCGTCCAGGGCAACGTGACCGCAGTGGAACTCGCCCGGCGCCCCTTTCTCCTGCACACAGAAAACGGCGAGATCAAGACGCGCAGCCTGATCATCGCCACGGGCGCCTCCGCTCGGTGGCTGGGTCTGGACGCGGAAAAACCGGCGCCCCTGGGGCTGGGCGGCCGCGGTGTCTCCGCCTGCGCCACCTG
>JACQGL010000035.1 GCA_016199525.1 Armatimonadota bacterium | reverse complement strand
GTCTGGAGCACGTAGCCCCGCATTGCCACCTCCTCGACGGCAGCCGCGGGCAGTAGCACGAGCAGCGCTGCGCCCAGGACGCGGGCCGCTTCAGCAGCGTTCGCGGGCGACCGGACGCGGTACCAGCCGGCGAGGGCCCCCAGCAGCACCACCGTGAAGATGGCCGCCGCGCCCAGGACCAGACCCGCCATGGTGTCCCGCAGCCACAACTGCGGGGGATGGAATCCGAACTCCTGCGCGGGGCGCCGATCCAGGTTCCGCCAGAATACGGCGGTCAGCCACACCGTCCCCAGGAGAACGAGCCAGCAGATGATCGCGAGCGTAATCCACGCCTGCGCCAGGCCTGCCGGATCGGTGGGAGCCAATGGAATGGCCGCGCCGATCCCCCAGGCGAGCACGCCGCCCACGGATGCCAGAGCGGCGTAAAGGAGGAACCATGCTACCAGATAGAGAGCCGCCCTCGCCCACCCGGGCACCCGGGGGCGAGGGGAGGGGAGGTGGGTGATCGGGCGCGATTCATTCATCTCCGCCTCGCTTGCCGGGCCCGTACGGGCCCTTCACCGTCGCGCTGCTGATCCTGGCTCTGCGTGCCGGAAGATGGTACCGTGCCGTCGGCCGGAGTCATCCCGTGCGGGCCGTCGGGCGGGGCCATCCTGCCGGCCTGCGCGGCCTCTTTCTGCCTTAGACAGGATACCCGGCACGGCGGACGGGTAGAGGACCTCCGGGGCAGGAGTCAATTCCAACGCAGTCGGGACACAGGCGGCGTGTGGCAGCCACGATGGATGAGGAACCAAAAACCCCGGAGACAGCAGGAATCTACGTTTGCCCCATTCACCCGGAAGTCCAGCAGGAAGTGCCGGGACGCTGTCCGGAGTGCGATGCAGAGCTGATCCGCATGCGCGGGCCGCGCTAACCAGGCCAGGACACGGCAAGGGACTGAGCCGGGAGGCGGCAAGGCGCGGTAAAGGGGCGACCCGGTCCCAACCTCGTGTCCCCCGTCTCCGCGTCTTTCTCTGCATAAGAGCCTACGGGTAAGTGACGGCGCTCGCTTGCGGGTTCCAGAGATCCTGAGAGCCGCTGCCACGGCGTGGCGCCCCGGGCTGGGCGTTGACGTAGGCGGAGTTGAATCGCTCCACTGCAGCCTGCGTGGCCGTCGTCCAGGTGAACGCAGGTTTCATAGTTTTGACGTGGCCATCGCAGAAGAGGAAGGTGGAGTTACCCGAGTGATATTCCTCTGGAGCGCCGATCGGCAGCCCGTGCGCGCCGTAACGGCTGATACTGCCGCCCAGATTGGGGGACGAGAAGTAAACAGAGCCATCTCGATTGACGCCCCCTGTGCGCGATTGAACCACCTCGAATAGCAGGATGACGCCTGCCGGTCCCGCCTCCAGCACTTCGGGGTTAATGCCTGTTTGAAACGCCGGCCAGTAGCTGGCGGGCGGGGCTCCCCAAGCGGTGACGGCCTGGCCAGGATGCGCCGCGCGCAGATAGTCATTCATCGCGAAGTTCTGCCCCACATCATACTGCCGCCTGCCGCTGCCGGGGAGGGCATTCGGGCAAGACCAGAGGTTGCTGCCGCCGTTGCCGCGCTGCCGCAGATAGGGAAAAACGCCGGTACCGCTGTCGGTGACACGGTTGGTAATGGGGTCCCGGGTGGCGCTGTACCACGCCGCGCCATTGCGAGGCAGAGGTTGACGGAACTCGCGGCCGCCCGGATTCGGGAACCGTCCGTCGTAATCGGCGGCGTACATCTTGAACGCAATGCCGAATTGCATAAGGTTGGACTGGCAAGCTACCCTGCGCGCCGCGTTACGGACCTGAAAGAGGATGGGGAAGAGAATAGCAGCCAGAATGGCGAGGACGCCAATCGCCACGAGTATCTCGGTGAGGGTGAATCCTCGCGGGGGGCGGTGCGTGTTCGGAGCCACCGGTACGGGTGTCATACGGTGCGCCTCCTTTCCGTGTGCGCGAAGGGGGAGGGAACGGAGCTTTTCCCTGAAGGGATGTGACCATCCACGCCGGCAATCGTCCGCCCGGCAGCAGGGAGCACTCGCCGTAGCCCGTGCGGGGAGCGGCGTCCGTTTTCCACCCCAGCACTATCGGTTGCCGATCTTGCTCGTCAAGACTCATTACAGAGTTTTGAGAGCCCGATCTCCCTCCCTTCCTCTTTTGTCAACCTCGGGCTGACGTGGATGGAAACCAGGTGCGCGGTCGGGTGGCATCCGACTGAGGCGGGACACAGCGGCCATCTTCACCCGCGCCGGAGCGATGCGGTGATTCGATGGAGATAACATGACACTGACGGCCGCTCCGGCAGCAGTGCTGTTTGTTACCGAGTGGCCTTTCCGCGCGAAGCCGGGATACACTCATCATCGCCGACAACACGCTACCGGCGAATGGCGAGAGAACCCGCAGCCAGGGGGGGTGCGCTCCCTCGATTTTGCCCTGGCCCGCGGGGATCCGCGGGGAAGCGGGGAGGATAGCCACCGCGGTCGCCTGTTCCCGACCAGCCAGGGAATTCGGAGGTGGCGATAGGCATGCGATGGGGGAAGAGTGTGGCACAGGCACGGGGGACCGGAAGCAGCAATCGCGAGGTTGCCTGAACGGGTGAAGCGGTGATCGGACCTTCGCCAACACGCCTACTGGAACTTCTCGGGCTCGCTGTTACGCTAGCTTCCTTGGGTCCGCGTCGCAGCGAGAAGGCTTCACGGAGCGCACTGGAACGCACGCGGCTGTTCGAGGATCTGCTGCGGCAGCACGAGGATCAGATCTACCGTCTGGCCTATCGACTGACGGGTAACCGGGACGACGCGCAAGACCTGATCCAGGACTCAGTCATTGATGCCCTGGTTTCATTCGACAGATTCTGCATCGGCTCTCGGTTCGATCGCTGGATGCAGCGGATCATAACCAACAACTTTATCGACCGCCATCGGGCGCGGTCCAAGGTCAAAGTCGAATCGCTGGATCAGCCCACTGGCAGCGAAGGAGAAGACGAGCGCACGTTGGAAGTGGCGGACGTGACGACCGACCCGCCCCAGATCCTTGAACAGCGAGCGTTGGATGAACCGGTGCAACGCGCGCTGGATGAGCTGCAGGCGGAGTACCGCGCCGTGGTCGTCCTGTCGGATATTGAAGGCTACTCTTACCAGGAGATTGCCACGATGCTGCGCGTGCCGATTGGCACGGTGCGGTCGCGGCTTAATCGGGGACGGAATATCCTGCGAGAGAAGCTGGCGGATTATGCCCGCCAGAGGTACCGGCGGTGAGATTCAGGCCGTGTGATTGGGTGGGCGAGCACCTGTCCGCATACCTGGACGAAGCGCTGAGCGGGCGCGAGATGCGGCAGGTGGCGGCACATCTGATAACCTGCCACGCGTGCCGGGGCGCGCTGGATGATCTGCGCGCCACCAAGCAGGCGCTGCAAGGGGCGGAAATGCCACGTCCCGCGCCCGATTTCTGGCCAGAGGTCTACGCGCAGGTGCGGCAGAAGAGCGTCTCCCTTCCTGCACCGGGCATCAGCAGGAGCACGTGGCGGGCGCAGCTGGCGGGCGTGTGGACCGTACCCAGAGCGCTGGCCACCGCCGCGGCGATGGCGGCGATGTTGCTGCTGTCGATTCTAACACGGCCGACGGCGCCCCCCGCCTCGGCGCCGGATGACCTGGGTGAGTTCATCGCTCAACACGCCCAGCACAGCACCGCCTACCCGCTAAGCGACTGGTCTCGTATGATGTTCATCGGTTCCGAGGCGAACGCGCCGGCGACAGTGCCGGTGGCAGACGAGTCAGGTAACGCTCCGTAACGGTTAAGATGTGGCTCCTGCTCCTCGCGCTGGTGAGCTTTGTACGGGTGGGCCTCGCCCCCCCGTTAGCCAGCGCGCCCTCGGGGGAAGCCATCTTACGCCGTGCCGCGCAGGCTTTCAGACGCGTGCCTTACCAGGGCAGGCGCCTCACGACTCTCTGGCTGGAGCACCGTACCGAGGGCATCGAGTGCGTGGAGTACGCCGATGGCCGTGGGCGCTCCCGCGTGGAGTACCTCGCGCCCCGGAGCGCCCGTGGCCGTGTCATCATTGACGACGGGAGGAACCACTGGCAAGTCGAGCCGGGTGGTCACCGCGTCTTCCGCGTGGATGCCAGCCCGCTGGAAGCGGAGGCGGCCTGGGAGATCCCGCTGCTCATGCGGAACTACACCGTGGCGCTGGCACCCGGCCGGCACGTGGTCGCCCGCCGGGACGCCTACAAGCTCCTGCTGCGGCCCAAACACGCGGGTAAGCCGCACGAGACCCTCTGGGTTGACCGGTGGACCTACCTGGTGCTGCGGCGGGAAGCACGTCACGCCGACGGCGCGCCCGCCCGCTGGACCACGTTTACAGACATTACCTACCACCCCAACACCCCGCCTGCGCGGTTTGAGTTCAGGCCCCCGCCCCACGCGCGGATCGATCCCGCTCCGTCGCCGGAGCGCCAGCAGGATGTTCTGGCCGCCCAGCGGTTCATCGGCGCGCCGTACCCCTTCCCGCAGCGCCTTCCCTCGCTCGGATTCGAGCGGCACGCGGCGCTGTGCCGCGATTCCGCCGGGAAGCGCACCGTCCATCTCCTCTATGATGATGGGATCGCCACCCTTTCGGTGTTCATGGACCGACAGGGGAACCACGATTCCATCCGCCAGGGCAGGCGAGTCTGGATCGGGGGGCAGCCTGCCTGGCTGAAAACAGACCACCACTTCGCCGTGCTCCGCTGGGCCGCCCGCGGGCTGCGCTACACCGTGGTGGGGGACTTGACGGTGGATGCCCTGCTGAAGGTCGCCCATGACCTAAACGCGGCGCGTTAGGCGCGCCCGCCCCTCAAGATTCTTTTCCTCCCTGGAACTTCCCGCGGGATCCATCTCGCTCTCCTCACTGGACGGCACGATCCGCCACCTACCAACAAGGAGGTTAACCCATCATGAAGACACTCAGAGCCCTTGCTTTGGCAGTCGGTCTCATCGCCGCCACCGCGATCAGCGCTCTGGCTGCGCCGCCTGCCAAGCCCGCCGCCCAGCCCGCGGCGAAGACGACCGCCAAGAAGTCCACCGCGAAGAAGGTCACCAGGAAGGCGGCTCCCAAGAAGGCCCGTGTCAAGAGGGCCACTGCCAGGAAGAGCATGAGGAAGGCCGCTGCCAAGAAGACCGCGAAGAAAGCCGCTGCCAAGAAGAGCATGAGGAAGGCCGCGAAGCACACCGCTCCGGGCAAGTAAAGTCAGCAACCGGCAACGTCATGTCCGCCGGGTGCGCTTTACCTTCGGCGGACTCCACCAAAGGAAGGTTCAGAAGTTATGAATGGGAGAGTTCTCAGCACCGCTTCCCTCCTGGTGCTCCTCACCGGCGCCTTCACGTTGAATGGCGGCCAGGCATGGGCAAAAGGCCACGCCGTCCACCATGCCGCCAAGTCGTTCCGCGTGGCGGGTACGGTGCAGAGCGTGGATGCGGACCAGAACCGTATCACCCTGGCCTCGAAGAAGAAGCATGCGGAAGTGGTTTACACTGTCGCGCCGAATGCTACGGTTAAATCAGGCCGCGAGCGCAAATCTCTGGCCGATGTTACGCCAGGAATGCGTGTGCGGCTGCGCGGCATCCTCGGTGCGGATAAGACGAGGACGGTGCAGGAGATTACCCTGCCAGCCGCGCCACGGAGGGGGAAATCCAATGGCGCGCTGTCCGGCCCTTCCGCCAGGCCGTCACGGCGATACGGCCAGGGATCTTAATACCGCCCAATGGGGTGACGACCGCTGCCGGAAGGGCTTTATCCCGCCCTGTTCAGGAACGGCAGCGGTCGCTCATTCTCTTGGGAGCGCAGGGGAGATAATCGAATGGTGAAAAGGACACGTACGTTCCTTTCAGCCGCTGGTTGGGTGGCGTTTGCTGTGCTGGCCATCACCAGTCTGGCAATGCAAGGGCTGCGCTTATCAGCACGAGCAGAAAGCCCCAACGCGAATTCGCGGCAGAGCATCGCCGCGCTGACCAGCCTGGAAGACGCGTTTAGCAGCATCGCCCAGAAGACGCGCCCCGCCGTAGTGAGCGTGGTGGTGGAGAAGCGCGTCACGTCTCCCACGTCACGAGAGACGATGCCATGGGATGATCCATTCTTCCGCCAGTTCTTTGGCACGCCCGGGCCGTTCTTCCCGCACCAAGGCGCTCCAGAGAGTATGAAGGAACGGGGCGCCGGTTCAGGCGTCGTGGTGGATACTCGTGGCTATATCCTCACGAACAATCATGTGGTTGCCGATGCGGATAAGATTGCCGTCGTCCTGAGCGACGCCCGGCACACCCGGCTGAACGCCTCGATCGCGGGCGCCGACCCCCGCACCGACATGGCGGTGCTGAAAGTCAACTCGCCCGGGCCGCTGGTAGCGGGGCAACTGGGCGACTCCGACAAGGTGCGCGTGGGACAGTGGGCAATCGCCATTGGTAATCAGCTGGGTGAGTTTGATGCCACGCTGACGGTAGGCGTGATAAGTGCCACAGGACGGCGGCTCAATGACCTGGGCGAAGAAGCCGACTACCGGGATCTTATCCAGACGGATGCCGCCATCAACCCCGGCAACAGCGGTGGTCCGCTGGTGAACGTGCGTGGGGAGATCATCGGCATCAACACCGCGATCGCCTCTCCCAACGGCGGCTCTGTAGGGATCGGCTTTGCGATTCCCATCAACATGGCGAAGCACGTGATGAACCAGCTTATCTCCCACGGGCGCGTGGAGCGCGGCTATCTCGGTGTGTCGATCAGCGACTTCAACGGCCCGCAGGGAAAATCGCTGCGCGATTTCTACCACGTGGAAGGCGGCGCACTCGTGCAGAAGGTGGAAAAGGGCGGCCCCGCGGACCGGGCTGGAATGCAGCCGGAAGATGTGATTGTCAGCCTGAACGAGAGCAAGGTTGAGGACGCCGAGGGGCTGCGCACGCTGGTTGGCTCCCTTGCCCCGCACACCACGGTCAGGCTAGGCGTGGTCCGGGATGGCAAGCAGTTATCGCTGACGGCGCAGCTAGGCAGCCTGTCGTCGCCGTCGGCGCACCCCAAAGCGCAATCGTCGCCGTTGCCCGAGCAAGAGGAGCACCAGCGGTTCGGCGTAGCGGTGGCGCCGCTCACGGATGACATTCGGGAGCGTCTCGGCGTGCCCGATTCCGTTCAAGGAGCGGTCATCGCCGCGGTCGCAGAAGACAGCCCCGCCGACCGCGCGGGACTGCAGCAAGGCGATGTCATCGAACGCGTGAACCACACGAGAATCGACAGCCTCAACGACTTGCGCAACGCCCTGGGCAACCTGGATAAGCGCGAAAGTGTCGTGCTGAAGGTCTGGAGTAGGGGCGAAGAGCACATTATCGCCGTGGACTTGCAGCCTTAAGGCGTCCGCGGGTAGCGTCCATCCGCTCCTATGCCCGCCGCCGTGCGGCGATCCCCACGGCGGCGGGCCTTCTTGTCCCCGGTCATCGCCAAATCTCGCGGGTCAGCTCTCGAGCAACTGCTGGTCGCGCGTAATGCCCATCGAAAAGTACTTGGCCTGCGGGTGGTGCACCACGATGGCCGCTGTCGTGTACTCGGGGTCGAGCTGGTAGGCTTCTGTGAGGCGCACCCTCAGTGCCTCGCGGCAGGGCAGCAAGCGGAAGAGCTGCGTATGCTCGGAGAGGTCCGGGCAGGCGCCGTAGCCCCAGCTGTAACGCCGCCCCTGATCTGGTGCGAGGCCCAGATCGGCGCGAATGCGGCGATGGAGCCATTCCGCAGTGGCCTCCGCCGCCTGCGTGGCGAAGCCGTGCAGATAGAGCATGGTAGTGTACTCCCCTGCCATCTTCGCCTCCTCAACCAGCCGGACTGGCCGCTCGCCGACGGTGACGCACTGGAACACCGCCACATCCATCTGTCCCGAGTCCACGCCCGCGAAGTAATGACTAATGGAGAGCCGCTCGGAGCCGGGGAACTCTCGCTGGCGGGGGAAGGTGAAGCGGGCGAGCACCGAAAGGGGTGGACGTTCGGCGTTCGCGGCCGGGAGCTGGGCGCCGGGCAGCGACGCCGGATCGTAGATGATTAGATCGTTCCCTTCGGACTGGCAGGGGAAGTAGCCGTAGACCGCTTTCGGGACGATGATTCCCCGTTCCCGCGCCTCCTGTTTCAGCCGTTCCAGCCAGGGCTCGAACTCGTCCCGCAGCAGGCGTTCCCACGCCGCCCCGCTGAGGTTCTTCGCCTGCCAGGAGAGGCGGTAGAGCGATTTGAGATCGAAGCAGGCAAAGACCTCTGCGAGCGGGATCTCTTCCACCAGGCGCACGCCCCAGAAAGGCGGACTGGGAATCGGTGCGTCACGGCGCATCGTCGCTAGGGGAATGGCCTGCCTCCGCTCGTCCGCCGGCGCCGCTCGCGCTTCGTTGCGCGGCCCCTCCTTCGGCGCCCGCGCTTCGGCGCGCATCTTCTCCTCGAGCGCCGGCCGCCGGGCGGGATCTGTGAGCTGATCTATGATTTCTAGCCCTTCGAATGCATCTTTGCCGTAGAAGACACCCGGCTCGTAAGGCGTCTGATCATCTATGAACAGAATGCGCCGGCCAAACTGGCGATTGATCGCCGCCCCACCGATGAGCACGGGCAGCTTCAGGCCACGGTGGTGCAGCTCCTGCACGCACAGCGGCATCTGCTTGGAGGTGCTGACCAGCAGCGCCGAGAGGCCAATCGCATCCGCGCCGACTTCCACTGCCTTGTCGATAATGGTGTTAATCGGCACTTGCTTACCCAGGTCGTAGACGGTATAGCCGTTGTTGCTGAGGATGGTGTGGACCAGGTTCTTGCCGATATCATGCACATCCCCGAACACGGTCGCCAGAACGACCTTCCCCTTGGTGTAACCCTCTTTCTTCTCCAGGTACCGTTCGAGCTGCGCCACGGCGCGCTTCATCACCTCGGCGGACTGGAGCACGAAGGGAAGGATCAGCTCGCCCGCGCCGAAGCGGTCGCCCACCTCCTTCATCGCGGGCAGGAGCACGTTGTTGAGCACCTCCACCGGCCCCTGGCGCAGGACGGCGGCATCGATCAGCGCCTCGATCCCTTCCCGCTTCCGGTGGAGAATCTGCCAGTGGATTCTCTGCTCTACGGACATGCCCGCGGTGGGATCTTCGGTGGCATGGCCCGGCGCTGCCGCCTCGTTCTCCTCGAAGTACTGGATGAACCGCGCCAGCGCATCTTCCCGGCGGCAGAAGATGAGGTCATCGGCGAGCTGGCGTTGCTGCATGGGGATCTCCGCGTAGGGGGTGATGTGTGCGGGGTTGACGATGGCCAGATCCAGGCCCGCCTCCACCAGATGGTAGAGAAAGACGGAGTTGAGCACGGCGCGGGCAGATGGCTTTACTCCGAAGGAGACGTTGCTCACTCCAGAGAGGGTGTAGACTCCCGGCAGCTCGCGCTTGATCCGGTGCGTCGCCTCGATGGTGTCACGGGCGGCGGTGCGAAGTTCCTCCTGGCCAGTGGTGACGGGGAAGGTGAGCGCGTCGAAGATCAGGTCGTGCGGCGGGATGCCGTACTCGTGGGTGGCGATATCGTGGATGCGGTGGCAGATGGCGACCTTCCGCTCCACGCCGTAGGCCTGCCCCTCCTCATCGATGGCCAGGCAGATAAGCGCCGCCCCGAAGCGCTTCGCCAGAGGCACAGTCCGCTCTATCTTGCCGCGGCCATCCTCCATATGGATGGAGTTGATGATCGCTTTGCCGGGATAGGCGGCCAGGGCCGCCTCGACGACGGACGCCTCCGTGCTGTCGATCATCAGGGGCGCTTCCACGCCCATCGAGAGGATCTTGACGAGAATGCGCATCTGCTCCGCCTCGTCAGCGCGTTCGGTCAGCGCCACGCACACGTCGAGAACGTGGGCTCCTCCTTCTACCTGCCCGCGGGCCACCTGGAGGGCGGTGTCGTAATCGTCCGCAAGCAGCGCCTCTTTGATCCTGCGGCTTCCCTGGGTGTTGACGCGTTCCCCCACCAGCAGCGGCGCCGGTTCCTGCCGCAGGGCGACGGCTCGCACGCCGCTGGAGACTGCCGGCTCGCGGATCACCCCCCGCTCCTTCGGCGGACGCGTACCAATGGCGGCCACAATCTGGCGAATATGCTCCGGGGTGGTGCCGCAGCAGCCTCCCACAATGTGGACGCCGAACTCCTCCACGAACTCCTTGAGCGCCTGTGCCATCGACGCGGGGGCCAGCGGGAAGACGGTCCGCCCTTCCTCCTCGTAAGGGATGCCGGCATTGGGGATGACGGAGATCTTGCGGTCGGATCGCTCGCACAGGTAGCGCACCGGCTCCCGCATGTGCTCGGGGCCCGTGGAGCAGTTGAGACCGAGAACATCCACCGGCAGCGCTTCCAGGGTGGTGAGGACGGCGGAGATCTCCGTTCCCAGGAGCATGGTGCTGCGGGGTGGGAAGAGGGAGACCTGCGCCATAATCGGCACGCGCCGCCCGCTTTCCGCGAAGTAGCGGAGGAGGCCATCAATCGCCGCCTTCACCTCCAGGATGTCTACGCTCGTCTCGATGAGGAGCGCGTCGCATCCCCCCTCCACGAGCGGCGCCGCCTGCTCCTTGAAGATGTCCGACAGCTCGAAGAAGGTGATCTTCGACAGGGAGGGATCGTTGCCGGACGGGAGCATACCGGTCGGCCCCATAGAGCCGACGACGAAGCGGGGCTTCTCCGCGCTGCGATAGGCATCCGCCCGCCGGCGGGCGATCTGCGCGGCGGTGAAGTTGACCTCGTAGAGGCGGTCCTCAAGGCCGTACTCCGCCAGCTTGAGGCGGTTGCCGCCGAAGGTGTTGGTCTCCAGCGCGTCCGCGCCCGCTTCCAGGAAGGCGGTGTGGATTTCCTCGATGACCTGCGGCCGGACGAGCGCCAGGTACTCGTTGCACCCCTCTTTGCCGCCGTAATCTGCGGCGGAGAGATGGTACGCCTGGATGCTGGTGCCCATCGCGCCGTCAAAGATGAGGACGCGCTGTTCGAGGGCCTCAAGGAAGGAATGTCTGCTGATACTCACCGCCGGTCTCCGAGGTGGCCAGGGATGCTCTATTCACGCGGACGCCAGGAAGGCGGGAACGGTCAAGACGGGCCGCTCCGACACTTGGACGGGTTCTCACGGATACCCTCTCGTAAGTATATGCCGCAGGGAAGCGCGGCGTTTGACGGGGTACACGGGGATCCCGGAATCCGTTCTGCCATGAGGTCGGTTACGTGCTCGTGGACGGATTCACTCTATCACGGCGGGGCGAAAGGGGGGCAAGGGGACCGGGTAGGGTACGGGCGGCACCCCGGCTCAGGGAACAGTGATCCTATCCGCGAGCGCCGGGCACACCCGCCGGAAGTCCCTGTCGTTCAGGGTCACTACCTGGTCAGCACTCGACTTCGCGGCCGCATGCATGATCAGCGCATCATAGATCGCCCCACCCGTGACCCCGAGGCCGGCGAGGTGATTGATCACTGCCACGTAGTCGTCATCCGAGAGGGGAACGACCTCGAAGGCGGAAAGGATGTTGTCACGGATGAGACGCAGGGCGGTCTCCGGCGAAAGGCGGGGACGCAGCGGTAAGGTCGTGAGGGTGGCGTACACCTCGGCGAGTGAATGAGCCGAGATAAGGCCTGCATCCGAACTGCTCCGTATCCTCTGCAGCCAGGGGAGCGCCCGCTCGTGGGCTGGGTGGGCTTCCACTATCGCCGCGACGAGCACCGAGGTGTCAAGCAGGATCCTCATAGGCCTGCCCGGCTCACCAGTTCCTGGACCCGTCGACCGCGTTCCTGCCGCACGGCCTCGGCAACGTCGCCGAGCGGCTCTGCCCTGACTACGAGTACCCCGCCCTTCTCGACCAGCACAGGTGCCTCGGGCTCGACACGCAGCCGGATGCCTCCCTCATCGGCTTTCTCGGCGACAAGCGTCATCCCCACCGATAGGCCCAGCAGGCCAACCGCCTCCAGTGGGATCACGATCTGGCCCTGCTCATCCACAGAGACCTCTACAGTCTGCGCCATGGCTTGATTCACCTCCCTCGGCTAAGTATAGGGATGCGCGGTGCTGCAGGCCACATGCGATGCAGCGTGGTGCCGCAGCTCTGAGGCCGGGTATGCCGTTGCGCCAGGAGCGCAAGTACGTCGGCACTGCGGGCACCAACAGGGCGCGGCGTGCCTGCTGCAGAAGTGGTCTGGGATATCCGCACCGTCTGCCGTGATCGGTGCCAGGCCGATAATGACGGCGGTGCGAAAGGGGGGCAAGGGGAGAGAGGCGTCAGTGGGGAGGAAGGGTGACGATCTCTGGCTGCAATTCGGGTGGGGTACCAAACTCCCGCCGCTGGGACGGGGACATGGGCTGCCCGGATGCATCGTACGGGGTGGTGAAGACCCTCTGGCCTTCACCACCCCGCTGCCGGAGAAGCGCTGCTATGGTCTGTGACTTGCTCCGCCAGCGCCGGGGCGCATCCGGGGAGGAAACTCCGTACTCACCAATGATCACCCGGTTCTCCCGGTAGTCGTACGCAGCCGCCAGGAACGCGCCAAAGCGCCTCGCGAAGTGCTTGCCCGCACTGATGCCAACCTCCGCGCGTACCGCCGCCACCGAGCCGTCCCTCGACCAGACGACTCCTCTCATCTTCACCGGGCCATCCGAAGCGTAAGGCCCGCCGATGGGCTGCGGACGACCGCCGGCGTGGTCCGGATCTCGGATGTAGACCCACGCGCTCGCCCCTGCAAGCGAGCTGTTGTCGGCCACAAGCGCCGCCGTGCCGAAGCCACCCGGGCTCCTGGCTTCGGAGAGCAGCAGAGACCAGAGCGTGAGGTTGACGCTCCCACCGGCTACAATGGCCCAGAGGATGCCGATGAGAACCACAGCGATCGCGATGGCCCAGAGGAAGCGCATCCGCGACCGTGTAGCCGCCTGTCCCATTTGCAGGTGTACCTCCCGGAGTGTAGTATACCGGTCGGAGGGGGCCGTGGCAGATGAGCTGGAGCTGCCGTAGCCTCGTCTTGTGTAGGCTCTGGGGCAGGTGCTGGCAGGAGAATGACTGGGACCGGACCGGAATCCACTGGTAGGAGCGAACGGGGAAAGCTGAGTGCACCGCAGGAGGCCGGGAGCATGTCTGCATCCACCTGGATGCCTGCGGATACGGAGCGGGCCCGGCAGATCTGGGCTGAGTATCAGAAGCAGCACGACACAATCCCTCTGATCGGCCAGACGGCAGGAATCGACCCGGTGAGCGGCCGTGTGTGGATCGGGGAATCCGCTGTTGACATCGCGGAGCAGATGGAGGCGAAAGGCATTCGCACGCCGGTCTATCTTGTGCGCGTGGGCTTCGATTACTATGTCCGGAAAGGGCAGTGATGATCACCGGCACGGTGGGAAAAGATGGCCTGCCAACGGTGCTGCTCGCCGTGGCGGGGCAGACCTGGCGGGCAACAATCGACACCGGGTTCAACGGCGATCTGGAGCTATCCCACCACCTGGCACCGCTTGTCAACCCACGCTTCTTTGCCCGCGGCCGGTCGATCCTGGCCGGCGGCCAGAGCGTAGAAGAGGACCACTATCTCGTCGAGTT
>JACQGL010000031.1 GCA_016199525.1 Armatimonadota bacterium | reverse complement strand
TGCCTGACCCGAGCCGCGCCTTCAGGAGGCGGTGGAGGTGGTGCTCACCTTCCCCGAGAACCTGGCGCGGCTGGCCGATCTCACCGGCGCGCACGCGCCGGATCGCCTCGCGGTTGCCCGGATCGAAGTGGCACCGGTAGCCGATCATCAACTTCACGCCCGCATTACGGCAGGCATCCCGCATGCGCACGGCCTCAGCAACGCTGGTAGCCATCGGCTTCTCGCAGAGGACGTGCTTCCCGAGCTGCGCGGCGCGCACCGTAAAGTCCGTGTGCCTGCTGTTTGACAGCGCGATGTAGAGGGCGTCCACTTCCGGGTTGCGGCAGCAATCATCGAAGTGGTCGTAATCGTAGACGAAGCGGTAGCCCCATTGGTCAGCCTGCTGGCGGGCGCGGTCGGGGTTGCCAGTAACGACCGCCACGCAGTTGGAGTTCTGACACTCGCGAAACGCTGGGAGGATCTGGCCGCGGGCGAACTGTCCCAATCCGACGACGGCGTAATTGATGGGCATTCTTTTGCTCTAGCAGCAACACATCCCGAACGCAGTCGCGCTTACTTGAGCGCTACCCGATGCCAGCGCCGGCGAAACGCGAGAGGTGAGGTCCCGAAAGAGGCAGAAATTCCTTTCTGAGGCCGGCCCTCCTCACCGTACCGGCGCACTCGACGGCTACTCACAGCCATCACACTCAGAATCCCACCCTGTTCCGCAGACGCGAATGGCCGCCACACTATCCACCGGACCGCAACCGCTCCCGCAGAAACCGTGACCTCCGGCCGCGCTGCACGTTGATCCTATGGGAGGGCATCCCCGAGTTGCGGGGCATCGATGGAAGCCGATGCATACTGAATGCGGATAACATCCGCGCGGATGGAGGCGGGATGTTCTCCGCCGCATCCAGAGGAAGGAGGACGAACCCTTATGGTCGCCGCGGTATTGCTCGTTGTCATCGGGATCACGGTAGCGCTGATCCTCTTCTTCGTAGGGGGCTACAACCGCCTCATCACCCTGCGGAATCGGGCCAAGAATGCCTGGTCGCAGGTGGACGTGCAGCTCAAACGCCGACACGACCTGATCCCCAACCTGGTGGAAACCGTCAAGGGGTACCTGAAGCACGAACGGGAAGTACTGGAGAACGTGGTCAAGGCGCGGCAGCAGGCGATCGACGTGCGCGGGGTGGCGGAAACGGCCCAGGCCGAGAACATGCTCTCACAGACGCTGCGCAGCCTGTTCGCGGTGGTGGAGAATTATCCGGACCTGAAAGCGAACCAGAATATGCTGGCCCTCCAGGAAGAGCTGACCTCCACGGAGAACAAGATCGCCTTTGCGCGACAGTTCTATAACGACCAGGTGATGGCCTACAACACGGTCATTCAGCAGGTCCCATGGAGTGTGTTCGCCAACACGTTTAACTTTGAGGAAATGGAGTTCTTCGAGGTGGAGGAGGCCGCCCAGCGCGAGGCGCCTAAAGTCACGTTCTAACCGCGCGGAGGAACGCAGCACGGACACGCAGAGAGCGCGGAGCGGAATGGGGCGTTGGAGTTGCGGGTTAGGGAAGGCGTTAAGCGTTAGACGTCCGGTTCCCCACCCTCCCATTTCCTCGCACAACCCCACACACGCCCAACAGTATCCTTCTCCGTGTGGCTCCGTGCCTCAGTGAGTACGGATCAATGTACGAGCAGATTGCGCGGAACAAGCGACATAGCGCCCTCCTCGTTCTGGCCGTGGTGATTCTGCTGATGGTTCTCGGCGCCGTATTCGCCGGGGCAGTGGAGGCGCCGTGGTGGACGGGCCTCGCCGGCGCATCCGTGGCCGCGGGAATCACGTTCCTCATCAGTTACTACGGCGGCAGCGCCATCCTTCTGGGCGTGAGCGGCGCCCGACCGATCCAGAAGCGTGACCACCCGCAGCTGTTCAATGTGGTGGAGGAGATGGCGATTGCCTCCGGGCTGCCGATGCCGCGCATCTACATCATCGAAGACAGCGCGCCCAACGCCTTCGCCACCGGCCGCAGCCCCGATCAGGCGGCCATCGCGGTGACCAGAGGGCTGCTGAACAAGCTCAGCCGCGACGAACTTCAGGGCGTCATCGCTCACGAGATGGCGCACATCCAGAACTTCGACATCCGCCTCTCCATGCTGCTGGCGGTGCTGGTAGGGAGCATCGCGCTGCTGTGCGATCTGTTCCTGCGGATGGTGCGCCACGTGCGCATTGGGGGAGATGACGATGACCGGGGCAGCGCCGGGCTCCAGGTCTTCTTCCTGGCACTCGGACTGCTGCTCGCCATTGTGGCGCCCATCTTCGCCAAGCTGCTGGAGCTGGCGGTGTCCCGGCGGCGGGAGTACCTGGCGGATGCCACCGGCGCGCTGCTCACTCGCTACCCGGAGGGCCTGGCGTCCGCCCTGCAGAAGATCAGCGACGATCCCGAGGTGCTGGAGGTGGCCAACCGCGCCACGCAGCACCTCTACATCATCAACCCGATCAAGTCGTTCGAGGAGCGAGCGGCAGGCCTGTTCGACACCCATCCGCCGATTCAGGACCGCATTCGCCGTCTGCACGAGATGGCGTTCAAAGGTGACTCGCGCCCCGCCAGCGCGGTCTCCACTGCCGGATCGGCAGCGCCAACGGTTTCCGGGGCCGCCAGCGCGGCGGCCTCTGCCATCGCCGGCACGCCAGGGCCAGCTCCGGCCGGTCTGCCGGACGCGGAGGCCCCGCTTCCGCCGGCAGCTACCGACGTAACGGCCGCGGCGGACGTTCTGAAGGCGGTTGGGCCCCTGGCGGCCGCCGCGCACCCGCCCTGCCCGCGCTGCCAGGAGCCGCTGCTCACGGGTGGGCTCGGCCGCTTTCCCATGTTCGGCTGTCGGCAGTGCGGCGGCATCTGGCTGGGAGGCGCTGCGTTCGAAACGCTGCTCCGCGAGGCTCCCGAGAAACTGGATGCGGCGGACCACCGCTTCCCCAACCTGATCGGGTACGGTTGGGACCGGGTTTCCGGGCGTAAGTGCCCCACCTGCGCCCAGGCGCTCGTACCCTACCAGGTGACCGAGCCGGCGGCTCTCTGGCTGGACCGGTGTCCTCAGTGCAGTGGGCTCTGGTTTGATGACGGCGAGCTCTCGGCAATCGCCGGCACGGCGCGCCGCGAGCAGCAGGTCTCGCAGGCCACCCGGATATAGTAAGTGGAGTGGAGGCTTTCCATTTTTCCTCCACTCCCTCCCCTCTCCTTATCTCTCCAAGACTCGTTCGGCCCGCCGCGCAGCGCTCCCGCGAATGCTGCTTCTAAACGCCCCGGTACTTCGTTTGGCCGCGCCGGCGCCGGGGTAAAACCAGACAGCCTGTGGCGGCAAGTGGATCGGGCGAGACTGTGACGCAGCGTATCCCGGAGTAGCCGCCTGTAGCATCCGTCCACTTGCCGCTGCGGCCCTTACCTTCACTCCGTGGCGCAACGGTCTCGCCAGACCCGCCACGACTGACCCTGGTGTGGCAAGAGGAGACGGTCATGGCTCAGCAAACACCACAGGACGTGATCAAACGCTACCTCCAGGACGCTATTGCGGCCGAGGAGACGTTTGAGAAGCATCTGCGAGACTTCGCCGACGATACAGATCGCGACGACATCAAGCAGCTCTTCCTTCAGCACGCGGACCAGAGCAAGTGGCAGCATGACCAGTTGGTCAACCGACTGCGGGCGCTAGGCGGCAGCCCGTCGGGGTTCAAATCGTTCATGGCCGGTATCTTCGGGTTGGGTCCCAAGAGCATGCAGCTTGGTCACGCATCCTCGGAGAAGCTCGTCCAGGACCTGATCATGGCCTACGCCGTGGAGCACAGCGAGATCGCGATGTACGAATCGCTGATCGCCGCATGCGGGGTGGCGGGCGACACGGAGACGGCCAACCTGGCCCGCCAGATCCAGGACCAGGAGAGGGCGACGGCGCAAAAAGTCTGGGGCCAGATCCGCCCGTGCGCGGAATGGGCTTACCAGGACGTGACCGGCCTCGTGCCCACCCGCAAGGCAGCCTAGGCAACGAAGGATCGGCTTGTACTCGATCACAGCGCGGCGGCACGGTAGAGCTCCACGTGCCGCCGCGCGGCGGTTTCCCAGGTATGGCGAGCGGCGTATTCCCGCGCCGCCTCGCCCAGGGCGCGCCGGCGTTCGGGAGCATCCGCCAGCGCCCGAATTACCTCCCTGAGCGACTGCCCCGCCCGCCGACCAAACCGTGCCGTGCAGGGGTAGTCGTCGAACAGATCCAGATCCGAGGCTACCACCGGCGCCCCGCACGCCAGGGCGCGACCGAGCGCGTAGGAACCGGTCCCCGACCGGTAGGGCAGCACCACCAGCTCTGCCCCCCGGATGAGTGGATCCAGGCAATCGTCCGACACGTAGCCCAGGAAGCGGACCCGCCCCGCAACCCCGAGCGCGCGCGCCGCCGATTGCAGCTGGGCGAGGTAACCCTTACCCACTGCTCCCCGCGTCTCCCCGGCAACCACCAGCAGGCCCGGGTACTCCGCCAGCACCTCCAGAACCTGATCGATGCCCTTCTCGGGAGTGAGGAAGCCAAACGTCAGCAGGTAGCGCTCTCCACACAGGCTTGCCGAACCGGGGGCCCCCTCCGGCGCCACAGGCGGGACAGGCATCGGGAGGTAGACTACCCGCTCGGGCCTCAAGCCAGCGGCAATCAACCGCTCGCGCGCGTGGCTGCCGTGGACGATCACCCGCCGCGCCGAGGCAAATGGGCCCGCTTCCACGTACCAGCGCACCCACCGCGCGCGCAGGGCTAGCCGTTTTGCCATGCTCCGCCACCCGGTACGGGCGACTCCCAGAATCTCCTCCGCTCGCCCCACCGTGTGCGCTGTCACCACCCACGGCCGGCGGAGCGGGCGCAGTAAGCGGGGCAGTAAGCTGCGCCCCGGCAGCGCGCTGCCGAAGAAGCTATATTCGTGCTGGAGATGGATCACGTCGGCAGCGTTGAGGCGCGCGAAGGTGTCCGGCGTGAGCGGCTGAGGATCGACGGGTACCACGTCCAGCGCCACCAGACGTGCCAGCGCCGCTGCCAGGTGGCGGCTGTACTCGGCAATGCCGCACCGCTCGCGCGTGCTGGTGAGGAGGGCGATGCGCAGAGGACGGTCCTGTTGCTCCGGACTGGATTGGGTGGACATCAGGGCGTCTGCATGATAGCAGCGCTGGCGCGGGGGCGCAATCCTGGAGGCGGGCACCGAGTGCGGCCCTGGGGCTTCCGCGAGATCAGTACCGGAGTTCGAGGATGCAGATCTCCGGGGGGCAGAGGAAGCGGATCTGGGGGGCGGAGAGCCGCTCCATACCGATCCCACACGAGACGTGCAGCGGCATTCCTTCGAAGGAGTTCAGGCCGCCTGCGAACCGGCGTGGGAGCCGGCTCAGGGTCAGCGGCGGCCCCAGCAGCGGCAGCACCACCTGTCCGCCGTGCGTATGTCCTGCCAGCACCAGGTCGATTCTCCGCAGACCCGCCCGCGTATCCACAAAGTCCGGCGCATGGCCGATCACTACCCGGAGGTCCGCGGAGGGCGCGGCGTCGATTACCCGGCTCAGGGCCGCCGGGTCCCGGCTCCGGCTGAGCCACGCGCTCAAACCGATCACCACCAGCGATCGCCTGCCGGGCAGCGTCACTCTGGCGAAGTCGTCTACCAGGCAGGTTACGCCCAGGCCGGCGAACAGCGACTGCCAGTCGCTATCCACATCTCCTTGCACGGCGTAGACACCGAGCGGGGCGCGAAGAGCCTCGTGCCGCAACAGGGCGCGGAAGTCCGCCGCCACCTGTGGGGAGAGGGAATCAAGTCGCCCCTGCAGGTAGTCGCCGGTGAACACGATGAGATCGGCGCGCTGCTGTGCCGCCATGCGTATGGCACGCTCCTGGTAGGCCCCGATCACGTGCGACTGGAAGTCGGAGAGGTGCAGGACGCGGAGTGTCCGGGCGTCGGCGCGGCCACCGGATAGATCGAGGGGGTGCCGGCGCACCTGGAGGTCATACGGGCAGCGGTGGTAGGCCTCCACGTAGACGAGCGTGAGCAGGATGGCCAGCAGCCCTGGCAGCGATGCGCGCGCACGCCAGCCGCACTGGAAATGTAGAGCGGCGATCCAGGCGGCCAGCAGGATCGCCTCACCGAACAGCGCCTGACAGAGCAGCCGGGTGATCGCGCCCGGCGGCCACGGGGCAAAGACCCCAGCGGCCACGGCGAGGAGGAGCGCGGCCGCTCCGAACCGGCAGGCGTCGCCGATCAGCCAGCCCCACCACTGCGCCACGCGCTTCACGCCCGGCATCCGCCGAAGCCAGCAACGACCGATGGCAATGGAGACCAGGATGAGGCCAACGTGGAAGGCAAGCGCGACGGACCAAAAACGGAGAGCCATAGGTTTCCAGATACGGGAAAGGCGGATGCCTTCCCATATACGTCCGGCGCTGGAGAGGGTTCGTGACAGGTTTCACGGATGGCCGTGCGGAGGTGGGAAGCAGGGACGGAGAGCCCCCGCGTGGCGCTCATCCCTGCCTCCGGAAGCCCGAACGGATGGCCTGCGCCTGCCCCGCGGGGTTGCAGTAGGCCGTCTTCATCCCATGCACCGCCTGCGTAGGGCTGGCGCGCAGCGACCGCCCTTCCTGGACGGCGGTGACGAAGTCTGTCTTTCCCTCTTTCTTCGCCTCCCCCTATCTCCCCGCCAGGCCAGGGCCGCGGTACGGCCGGCCGAACGGCAGGCTGAACGGCTCCTCGAAGGGGCGGAAGGGGACCATGTCCGCGATCTCCTGCAGGCACGCGAGCACCGCCGATGGCAGCGGTCCCTTCTCTGCCGCGCGGACATTCGCTTCCACCTCGGCAACGCTGCGCGCGCCCATCAGAACAGTGGAGACGGCGGGATTGGAAAGGACCATCCGCAGCCCCAGCTCGGCGAGCGGAATGCCGATCTCATCCACGGCGGCGTAGAGCCGCCGGTACTGCTCCCGCCGTGGCGGGCTGAGCCAGGGCAGGCCCGATTCGATCTCCTCATCGTAGCGCCGCGCCAGCGCGCCCTGCTGAAGCGGCGATCCCACGATCACGCCCATCTCCTGCCGCTGCGCCTCGGGAAGCACGGCGATCAACGCTTCCCGCCACAGGAGGCTGTAGTTGAACGCGGTGAGCACCACGTCGTAGCCGCCCGTCGCCATGATGCGGGGCAGCTCGTAGGCAGTGGTGCCACCCAGGCCGGTGAAGCGGATGATCCCTTCCTGCTTCAGCTCCTCCAGCAGCTCCTGCACCGGCCCGTGGAACGACTCCCAGTCTTCCCACCAGTCGTACTGCCTCGGCCGGTCTGGCTCGTGGATCAGCAAGAGGTCGATGTGGTCCCGTCGGAGCAACCGCAGGCTCTCGTCCACCGACCGTCGCAGCGCATCCTTATCCTTCGGTTGGAACGGCTGCGGGCGACCGCCGAGCTTGGTGGAGACGATATGGGCCTGCGGGACGCCGTCCAGCGCCTCGCCCAGCACCTCCTCGCTGTCAGCGTAGCTGGGAGCGGTGTCGAAGTAGTTGACCCCCAGCTCCAGGGCGCGACGCACGGCGGCGATGCCCGCCTCCCGCTCCTCGTTTCCCACACGGGAGATGAACAGGCCGCCCATGCCCAGCTCGCTCACGCGCAGGCCGGTGCGGCCCAGGATTCGATAATTCACGGCACATCCTCCCTTCCCTGCCAGAGATCAAGAAGTGGAAGAGCAAGGAACCGCGCCTCGCCGATGCGTCCGCACCCGCCGGCATGTCCTTGCTTTTCTTCCTTTCCCTGTTCGTTCTTCACCACGGCTAGGGCAGCGGCGCCGGCACTCCCTGCCGCGGCGGGCGGACGTCTATCTCCCCGTCCAGCTCCTGGGCGAAGGCCTGGGGTTCCTTGGTGTGGATCGGGATGAGCGCCCGCGGCCGGATGGCGCGCGCCAGCGCCAGCAGGTCCCCGCGGGGCGCGTGGCCGCTCACGTGCAGGGCGGGATCGCCCAGGGCGGGATCGCCGTGGAAGGTGAGGCCCAGGTCCTGCAGCCAGTTGCGCAGACGCTCCAGGTCTATCTTCTGCTCCGCGCTGTAGGGTTCGTTGGTGGAGTAGATCCAGACGGAACCGGGCGCGGGCGACAGGTAGGCGAGTTCGTTCACGTCCCAGAAGGAGAAGCAGCAGACGAAGCGGTCCTGCGCTCCGCGGATGTCGGCGGCCTCGACGAATCCTGGTCCGCACCCGCCTGCCAAGGAGGCATAGCGATCGCGGAGCTCCCGCTGCCACTTGCCTTCCGTGGCCTGCAGCTTGTGGTAAATGCGGAACCGTCCGTCCAGCGGAGGAACGGCGTCGTCGCCGAGGGCGACGCGCAGAGCGTCCAGGAGGTAGACATCCTTGGGCAGGATGGCCAGGTAGCGGCCGCTCTCCTCCGCCAGGCGCAGGAAGGTGATCAGCCGCTCCACGTGGCGCGGCCCGAAGTCGGCCACCACCAGACCCTCCGCCCGGGCCACCAGCGGCCGCGCGCGGGCAGCCACGTCCGCCTCCGTCTCGCTCGCCTCCGTGCCGATGCGCGTTCCCTCCATGATGAGCGCCGCGGGTTCCAGCGCCGCCGCCGCCGCGGCCCAGTCCCACGTGCGGTCGCCCGCCCCGCCGTGGCAGCGGAGGTCCCCCGAGTAGACCACCCACCCCGCGGAGGTCTCGACCGCCCAGGCAAGGGCGCCGTAGACGCTGTGGTCCACCGGGTAGGCGCGCACGGGGAAGGCGCCGCAGCAGCGGTTCAGCGTCGCCAGCGGGCGAGCGACGTGGCGGCGCCCGCCGGGGGTCTCGCCCCAGAACGATTCGAACGCGGCCGAGGGCCCCTTGGTGAGCGCGTAGGGCCGCGCGAGCGACGGCTCTCGGTTCCAATGCGACTTCTCCAGGGCGCCGCTGGCACCGGGCTGGCGGCGTATGGTGTAGCAGAGGTCCTCGTCGTCCCCCGTGTCCTGCAGCGCCTTGGCGATGGCGGCGGTCGCGGGGCTGGCGTAGAGGGGCAGATCCTCACGCAGGAAGTGGACGGCCCCCAGGTGGTCCTTGTGAGCGTGGGAGAGGAGGACGCCCTGCGCGGGCGGGCCGGGCTCGTGGGGTAGCTCCGTCCAGGGGTCGTGGAGCTGGCACACCAGGTCCTCACGGTAGAGGCCGCGCAGACGCGGCAGGAGGCCCAGCCGCAGCGGCTCGTAGAGGCCGGCGGCGCTCTTCGGCTTCAGGTACTCCTCGTAGTAGCGGCTCTGCCGACCGAAATTGGTCCCGAAATCGAGCCAGAGGCTGCCGCGCTCGTCATCCTCCAGCAGGATCTTGTTCCCGCCGATGCAGCCTACCCCGTCGTAACAGGTAATACGGACCATGGCCGCCACCGGAGAAGCGGCAGGCAGGCCGCCTGCCGCCAGGGGGCACCGTTCGTTGCCTGCCTACCGCAGCATTCGCTGCCCGAGCGGCGGCTCCCTCCTCGCAGTGAGGCGCCACGGATTGGAAGTTCTACGCTAGAGCGTGTTATGCACTTCCCGGGACCGATGGAAGATCAGGTGTGCGGTGGATAACATCATACAGAGGGCGTTCCGGACGGCGGAGAGCCTCTTCCGGGGTGAGTCGCTCCTCGCCCCAGGCTCACGGCGGGCTGCCGGGACCGCTCAGAGTTCATAACACGCTCTA
>JACQGL010000004.1 GCA_016199525.1 Armatimonadota bacterium | reverse complement strand
CTGGCACGGCGAATCGCTGTGCCATTAACACGTCTCCGCGAGAGCCGGTAGCTCAGCCAGGCAGAGCATCTGCCTTTTAAGCAGAGGGTCCTGGGTTCGAGTCCCAGCCGGCTCACTTTCCTATGGTCCTCCCCCCTTACGCCCGTACATAGTAAGGGAAGCCTGTTCTGCGAGAACGCAGAGGCAACGTTGGGGCCGTGGCCTGCGCCCGATTCGGGAAGGCCGAAGCGCAGGCCCGCATTCGGCGGCAAGGGATATCCCCCGTGTCTCCCCTCGCACTCCTTAAGGATAGAAACTTCGCTATTGGGCTGTTGAGTAATTTTGCGGCCGGGATCATTATGAAGGCCGGCTGGGATGCGGTGGGATCCAGGCCTGTGAACTGGCTTGCTGCTCTCATTTGGGGCGGCGTCGCCATCATCACCGTGCGCATTGGCTTCGGCCTCATTAGCCGGGTGCGACGATGGATCAAAACCACGCGGCACTGGCATCTCCTTTTGACCGCCAACGGGCGCTGGGAGGTTTTGGAGGAATGGTTTCGCGCCCGCGCGGTCAATGCCTGTGATTCGGAGCAGCGCCTAGCGAATGCCGTTATGCTCGGCACGCGTCCGATCAGGAGGGTGGTTTTCGAGGTCGTGGTCACAGTCCCGGAAGTAGTCATGCCGGGGTGGGAGGATCATTGGAGAGCAGGTGTGCGGTTGCTGGCAAGCAACGGAGCCACGATCGTCGAGTTCCACGGCGCCCAAGATAGGCAGGGCGAGTGCGGTTACTGGGTAGTCAGGGCCCAAGAGGAGGTGAAGGGCAGACATGATGGAGTCGGCCCGTTTGCCGAGAAGTATCAGCAAGTTGAGTTGATGATAGATGATAATATTCGTGCGATTGTGAGTGTAGAGGGGGAGACGCGCCCATTTGTGTTAACCTATAGCGCGAATAACGACGCTCCCTACGGCCTGCAGCTCGGTGTGTGGGGTGATGAAGTCTCAGCCCCATTAGCCCGCTTCCGGATGGTTGCTGTTGAGTGGCAGTGAGCCAGGCCTTGCCGTTCTAGGTCGTGTCTGGCAACTATGAGCGCACCCAGACCATTATGGCGGCGATCACAGCCATTGCCGCGTAGTTCACGGCTCGCTTCTCATAGCGGGTGGCTACTTTGCGCCACCGCTTCTTCAGCCGATCCCCCGGACTGAACCTCCGGTGCTGCGCCTCCAGATTCGCCAGCGCCACGCAGCGGTTCACCATCCGCAGGGTGGTATGGCCCGAGCAGCTCCCTCAGGGTGAAGACGTTCCCGCCCGCCCGCAAGAACTCCACCGCAAAGGTGTGCCGGAAGGTGTGGGGTGAGCAACGGGCGCGCGTGATGCCCGCCCTCCGGCCCAGCCGGACGATGGTCTGCCTCAGGCCGAAACGGGTCAGACCGTCGCCAGCGTAGCGGCATGAATCGGCAGTGAACAGGGGCTCCTCCGGGTCCCGCGCTTCCTCGGTCAGGTACGCCCAGAGCGCTTTCATGGTCCGCGCGCCAAAGTAGAGCCGCCGCTGCTTGTTCCCCTTGCCGGTGACGGTGCAGCCGCGCCCCTGGAAATCCAGGTCGCGGATACGCAGCGAGCAGACCTCCGAAGCGTGGGCGCCGGTGTCCAGCAGGAACAGGGCGAGCGCTTCATCCCGCCGGCGGTGACGGCCCAGGCGCGCGGCGTCCAGGAGGGCCGCCACCTCGTCCTGGGTGAAGGGCTGGATCTGATCGGCCCGCGCCACCGGCGGGCGAAGGGTCTCCAGCGGAGAGGCTTCCAGGTAGCCTTCCACGACCAGGAAGTTGAACAGGGTGCGGAGATTGGTGAAGTAGGTCTGCGCGGTTCGAGGGCGCACCGGCCGGCGTGCGCGGGGATTGCCCCAGCGGCCGCCGGGTTCCTCGTGGCCGCGGTTGAGATACGCGAGGAAGGCTCGCACCTCCGGCGCGCCACAGGTGGCGGCTTCCTGCTGGTGCAGAAACCACAGCAGATTGTCCACCAGGAAGCGACGGGCTTCCAGGGTGCGCTTCGAAAGCTGGCGGACCTCGCCGTCCAGAATCCAGCCCGGCGCGCAGCGGGCCAAGTCGTTAGTGGGGATACTTGCGGTCGTTGTACGAGGCGCTCTCCCGGCCATATCGGCCCTCCGAAAACGGTGTCGGAGGGCGGCGGGAGGCCCAACTCATGCGCTTACTCCAGGCACGAAATCGCCCCATGTGCCTGCAGAAAAAGTGGGCGATAGTGGATTCGAACCACTGACCTCCTCGGTGTCAACGAGGCGTTCTCCCCCTGAACTAACCGCCCGTGGCGCCTCCGCTGTACGCGTCTCTAGATGCAGGAACTGCGGGGGCGCACGCGTTCGTCCAAATTATAGTGGTTCACCGCCCCGATGTAAAGGATGCGCCCGCTCCCGGCGGGCGGAGAGGTTGTTGTGGTTCTCTTTCAGCGCCGGCGTCTCCTCACAGCCGGTGGAATCCTTCTTCTGCTGGCATTGTGCTGGGCGGCCCTGCGATTGAGCGCACGCACAGGCGCCGGTCTCCTCGTACAGGCCGGGAATGGCCCCGGCACGGCCACCGCCGTGGTGAGAGGTCCGGTAGTTGGTGCTGTTCAACCCCAGGCGCCACCCCTGCCGGCCGTGAGGCCCAGGGGACCCGCGATCGTCGCCACACCGCCCGCCGCGCGGCGACTCGCCCCGGTCGCGCCGCCCCTGGCCACTGTGCCGCCGCCGGACCTGCCCCCTGGGCCGCTGATGGTCCAGACCCCGGAGTCCAGAACGCCGCCCCCGCTCAACCCGGTAGCCGCGCCGCCGCCTGTCGCCTACGGCGCTAACCCTGCCGCCGCGCCACCACCGTCCCTACTGGCGGTCAACCCGGTGGCGGCCCCCGAACCTGCGCCGCAGGTGGAGCCGGACATACCGAACGATCCGTTTGAAGTAGAAGAGACGGATCAGTTCAACCCCGAGGTCGTATTCGACCCGAAATTCACCGCTCGCCTGGCCCCGGCAATGAGGGTGGAGATCTATGGACCTATACGCCAGACGGTGCGCGTGCCATTCAACCGGCGCGTGAAGGTCCCGCTGACAAAGGGCCACTATACCCTGGACCTGTTCACGGCAGAGGTGAACCGCCCGATGTTCCAGCAGCGGCTAGAGCGCCCCTTCGCCAACTATCGGCGCTACCGGCTGGCAATCGTGGAGAAGAACCCCTTCGAGATGCTGCACCAGCCACGCCAGGTTCGCGTGGGAGACATCCCGGTGCAAGATGAGTGACCCCGACGGCGCAGGATCAACTGCAAATCCGGGAGATGCGCGGCTGTAATCCTGGCTTCTCACTTCCGGCCAGGCTGTCAGCCCACAACCAGAAACGAAGGCGATCAGGACCGACCTGCAGCCACCGGAGGGCGCGGCGAGGGATCGCCGGGTAGACTCTGTAGAATCCGCTCCAGCTCCGCCCGCGGGAGCTCACCTACTGCCACGCAGGTGACGTTGCCGACGCGACGTTGCACCGTGTCCTCACCGCCTGCCCCATCCCCCGGCTGCGAAGGTTCGCCGGGGCAGCGATGGGCAAAGGAGAGCAGCAGGATCGTATTCAGGCCATCCGTGAACTCCATCCGCGCCGTAGGCTTCCCGCAGAAGGGACAGCTGGCGACATACCCTCCGCCAGGCTCGAAGCCGGCGGGGAGATAGGCGGGCATGCAGACGGGGAAGCCCACGGCGCGGCTGAGCCTCTCCGCGGAGAGCGGGCCGGCGTGGGGCTGGCGCCGTGCCCGTCGCCGCAGGTCGGCAGGCGGCGTGAAGCGAGGGTCTCCGGGCGGCGGCGGGGCAGGCGGCCGGGCAAACGTCTCGAAGCGGGTGCTGCGCAGCTCCTGGCCTGCCCCGTTGAAATCCGTGGAGGCGAGCACCACCCCTGTTTCCGCATCCACCCAGAGCCGTTTCCAGGGGCGCCCGCCGTGCCGCGGGCTCAGGTTGATGATCTGCGCTGCACGATGGGCCACCCGTTCGGAACCGTTCAGGCTGGGCACGAAGTTGCGCAGGACGAGATCGCGGCGATGCTGCTCCAGCGCCGGATCCA
This sequence comes from Armatimonadota bacterium, assembly GCA_016199525.1. GTDB lineage: Bacteria > Armatimonadota > SYMT01 > SYMT01 > JACQGL01 > JACQGL01. Next base: position 16,824 of record JACQGL010000004.1, on the reverse strand, counting down.
GGCGGGCCGTGGGCGCCACGGTAATCAGATCCTCGTGCGGGTGGGCGCGCCAGACACGCCGGCCGTCGTCCCACACCGTAACCCCTGCGGTAGCCCCATCAAGATACTCGATCCGCGAACGGCCGTCCCCGGCCATCAGCACACGGGCGCGTTCGGTACCGCCCACGGGGGCGCGAAGCCGGGCGGCCTTTACCCCCTCGTAGGGAACCTTCTGGCCGTCGGTAAGCGCCCGCAGAAGGATCGCCTGCGCCTGGCCGGTATCCCTGGCGCGCGCCCGGCAACCGGTCAGCGCCGCCGTACCTACGAGTAAGAGGGCGGCGGCCAGCAAGAGGAGTGTGACCCTCACCGTATCCCTCGCACCCGATTCGACGGGCGGGAAGGCGCGTTGACCCCCGGCGGTGCCGGACGGATCTGGGAAGGTGCGGGAGGCGCGGAGAGCTCCGCCACCGCCTCCCACGCCACCCGGTCCGCCAGGGGGCTATCGGCAGAGGAAAGCGCGTGCTGGCGGATCATGGCACGGATGGCGAAATCCGCAGGGACGTTGGGGCCCGTCGGGGGGACGGGGCCGCTGCGCAGAGCGAGCCACAGCCCCGCTACCGCGGCGATCGTTGCCGCCCCCGCCCACGCGGTCCGGAGCCGTCGTCCGAGGAGCCAATCCACGAAGGCATGGAAGCCGGAGCGGCTCGGTTCCCGCGTCAAGCGCGCGGCGATGGCGTTCCACATCCCCGCGGGCGGCTCCAGCGCGCCGTACTGCTCCGCCAGGGCCAGCACCTGCTCCAGCCGGCGCACCTCCCGCCGGCACGGTTCGCAGGCCGCCAGGTGATCCTCCACCTCGCCCCGCTCACGCGCGGTCAGCGCATTCGCGGAGTAATCCGGTATCAATGCGACCATGCGAGTGCAGTCCATCTCCGTCTCAACCTTCCACAAAGCTCGCCAGCTTGCGTCGCAGATGATCGCGGGCACGGGAAAGACGCGACTTCACCGTCCCCACGGAGCAGCGCATAATCTGCGCGATCTCCTCCACCGGTATCCCCTCGAGATGGTGAAGCGTTACCACTATCCGGTGGTCCTCCGATAGCGTTTCAATGGCGCTTAGCACCCGCTCCCGCACCTCGCTCGTCTGCGCGTGCGCAGCGGGATCGCCGCTGTAGTCCGCGATTTCCCGCGCACTGGCGGACTCTTCCTCATCCTCGAAAGCGCGCTCGAGCGATTCTGTCCGTATGCGGCCGGAATCCCGCAAATAGTTCCGGCTCAGGTTCAGCGCGATCCGGTACAGCCACGTTGTGAACGCCTCGGGCGAGTTGAGGCGGGGCAGGGCGCGATACGCGCGGACAAAGACCTCCTGCGTCAGGTCCGCCGCATCGGCCTCGCTGCGCACCATCTGGAAGATGGTGTTGTAAATCCCCCGCTGATACTGCTGGAACAGCTCCTCAAAGGCGCGCAGGTCCCCGGCCTGGGCCCTCCGGACCCACTCGATTGCTGGGGTGTCGATAGCCAATGCTCGCCTCAGCTGCCCAATTCCATCCATGGAGACCCCGCCCCGGACACGCCGTTCCCATGAAATTCTGCCGCATCCCGGCAAATAAGGCCACAAAACCGTGGGGGCAAGCGGATAGGGGCCACCCCAAGGAGACTATTCCCTGTCTTCCAGACAGGCAAGCACCAGCCCAGCCAGGAGCGGCAGCATGATCTCGTGGTGGCCAGTGAGCGCGATGCCCCGCCCGCCCAGGACACCGACTCGCTCCACAATCTGCTTTCCCGAGCGATAGTGGCGCACCATATCGAAGTCCACGCTGAGCAACCCGTCCAGCCGCACGCCACGGTTTCGGAGCACGGCGAACGCTTTCAATACCACTTCCGGGAGGATCACCGCGGAGCCGAAGTTGAGGAGCACGCCGCCATCCCCGAGTTCCCCCACCCGTTCGACCAGGCGGTGGAAATCCGCCAGGCTGGCGGCGCCCATCGCCGCTCCATCCGCGGTGGGGTGCATGTGGACGATGTCCGTCCCGATGGCCAGGTGGGCAGTGATCGGCACCTCCAGCCGAACCGCCTGTGCCAGCAGACTGATCTCCGCGTGCGGGGCATTTGCCTCCAGCAGCGCACGGCCGACGGCGGTTGCCGGCCCCTCTCCCCGCTTCGCCCCCGCATGAATGGCAGTATTGATAAACTGGTGTGTCTCCTCCGCCATCCCGAAGGTGCCATCCCGCAGACCCACCTCCACGTCTTCGGATGTGTGCCCGAACAGTGCCAGCTCGCTGTCGTGGATGAGCGTGGCGCCGTGCGTGGCGAAGGCGGTGCACACCCTCCGCCGCGCCAGATCGATGAGCACCGGGCCCAGTCCGCACTTAATGACGTGCGCCCCCAGTGTCACGAGCACCGGACGACCTCGCCGGTGGGCAGCGACCAGCGCCTCCACCACGATCCGCAACGATTCCGCCGCCAGCTGACGCGGGAGCCGCTCCAGGTAGCCCCGCAGCGGCACTGGCGATCCGGCGAGATGCTCCACCCGCACCTTGCTCGGTCGGTGATGGATGGATAGGGTCTTGAGGGGTTGAGGTTCCATAGTTTGCTGCCAATGGGGAGCGCGTTAGCAAGCGCCGGGCCAGATCCGACGGTCGCTATTCTTTCCTCCGGGAGTGAGTTGCCACCAGGACAGAGGCAGCCCGCGGCTGCAAGCGCCAGGACAGACGGCGCACTGGTGAAGGTTGGCGAACAGAGCCGCCAGTATTGGCCTCCGCGCCGAACCTAACCCCCTGGTCTCCTCCTCTGCAGGGGAAGCGAGAGAAACCGGCTATCGAAGCCGTCCTTGTGCCCCGAACGCTCCTCTCTCCTGCTGGGAGAGGGACCGGGGGAGGGGTTCCGGCGCCGTGCGATTTGGCGGCTTATAGATCCGTGCCGAGAGACCTGAGTTGGAACCACAGCACCTGGTAAGTAACCATACCGCAACCGCGAGGGAGAGCATCCTCTAACCGGCTTTGCGCCTCCCGGCGGGCGCGCGATCGCCTCCCAGGTTCCATCCGCCGGCCATCAGCCACGCGCCTGGCAAGTGCTTCAGCGGGCTCGCTTATGGCTCCAGCACCACCTTGATCGCATTATCTTTGCGGCGGCGCGAGATCTCCACGCCCTCTACGAACTGCGACAGTGGCAGGCGATGCGTGATCAGAGGTGTGGCCCGCACCTTGCCGCTCGCCAGCAGGGCGATTGCCTCCCCCCACATGTTGGGCCCGCCCAGACAGCCGATGATCGTCATGTTGTTAACTGTAAAGTGATCAAAGTCCACCTTACACGTTTGACCGGCGAATAGCCCTACCAGGCAGATGCGCGCCCCCGGCGCCGTAATCAGCACCACGTTCTCCCAGGCCGCCGGTTGACCGCTGCACTCCACCAGCACATCCACTAAGTGTCCATCGGTTGCCTCGCGGACACGCTGGCGCACATCGTCGCGCCGGGCATTGATCGTCTCATCGCTGCCGAGCTGGCGGGCGACGGCCAGACGGGCGTCATCTACGTCAACGGCGATGACTTTCCGCGCTCCGTAAGCCCTGGCGACCTGAACCGTGAGCAGACCGATCGGCCCCACCCCGATGATCGCCACGCAATCGTCCGGCGTGACTCGGGCAGACTTGACCGGGTTGATCGCCACGCCGGTCGGCTCGGTGAAGGCCGCATCCTCGTACGTCAGGCCGTCGCACTTGTGCAGGAAGAAACGGGGAAAGGAGATGTACTCGGCAAACCCGCCTGCCTGTTTCAGCAAACCCGTCTCGGCGCGGTTCGGACAGATGTGGTACCAGCCGCGCCGGCACTGGGAGCACTGGCGACAGCCGACCGAGCACTCACCGACGACTCTGTCCCCGACGGCGAACTCTGTAACGTTACAGCCGGTCTCTACGACCTCGCCGCTCCATTCATGGCCGGGGATGAAAGGGTACTTCGTAATCCCGCTCGTGATATAGAACATCACACCATCATAGAGCTCGACATCCGTGGCACAGATGCCCACAGCCCGAACCCGCACCAGCACATTGTCCGGCCCTATCTCGGGCATCGGGACGTCTTCATAGCGAGCATCCTTCGGTCCGTGAATGCGTATAGCTTTCAATTGAACCGCACCTCCTATCACCCGACAGCGGGAACAAACTCCCCCTGGGGCGCAACGGGTGATCTATCGATCCCTTCCCATCCTCACAAGAGCTTCTGTGACCAGCGTATGCTTGATAGTAGGATACGAGAAGATGGAAGCCACTCCACCTGCAGTCGCGCGGCGACGCAGAGGTAATAACTGCCAACTTCCATCAGCATGACGAGTGCCCCGGGGGGATCGGTCAGAACGCGCCGCCCCGGCGATTTCATCGCGTCCCCACCACCTCACGGTAGATCTCTTCCAGGCGTGCCGCCACGCCGTCAATACCGTGGATGGGCGCTACGATACGGTCCAGTGCCCAGAACCGAGTGCGCGTCTCCGGTGTGCCCCAGCCAGAGGCCACGTCCCCCAGTGCCTCGCGGAAGTTAGCCGGTGACATTTCCCAACGACCGACCGTATCACCGAAGTTGCATTCGATAGCGTCCAGGACGTTTGCCTCCGTCACCACGCCGTAACCTTTGAATCCCGCGCCGATCACGGCGCGGCCTTGCATTACCGCCTCCAGGGCGGCGTATCCCGCGCCAATCAGTACGCCGGCCGTCTCAAGCATCACATGGGGATCGATCACCGGCCCGCGCACCTGGATTTCGCAGTCCGCGTCCCGCACCACACGGGCGGCGTGCTGGATAACCTCGTTCCGCATCGACCCGTCGCCCAGGATGGTGAGGCGGGCCCCCGGGTGCTCGCGCGCGAACCCTCCGAAGGCTTCGATCACGCTGAGCGCCACCTTTCCTTTGCGGCTGCTAAGACGCGCTACATAGGCTACGTGCAAAGGCGAGATTTTGTCCGGATCTACAGACCGATGTTCTACCGGCCGGGGCACACGGACAATCTTGCTCGTGTTGAATTCGTGGGTGAACTTTCCCGCGCTGGCTGCTGCGCCCGTGTCGAATACAATAATCTGCCGCGCTTCCTTCAGACAGGGATGCTGCGCCTCCCGCCTGGTGATCGTGTTGTGCAGCGATACTACGAATGGAACGCCCGCAGACTGGCATCCGCGCAGAGCGAGATCTCCCGCCGTCGTGTTGGAAGCGTGCACGAGTTCTACTTTGTGGCGGCGGATAGCGCGCGCCAGCATCCCCGAGCAGATCGTAAACGGAGGTATCCAGTGGTAGCGAATACCGGCTTTCTGGTAGCGGGCGACCATCGGCCCACCCAACGCGGCGATGGCGACATCGTGGCCGCGCGCCAGCATGCCCCGGCCGATGTTGAGACGAAACGTGCTTCCACCCCCGATCTTCGCATTGCGACCTACATAAAGAATGCGCATTCAACCACCGTGTCCGCCTGCTTCAGCCTCGCGCTACCGATCGTCAGTCCTCGCCTGGGCTAAGCCGCCGGGTCTGCGTTAGCAATCAGCATTCAGCCGTCTGCTCTTTCCTCCTGACGACCGACCATGGCGACCTCACGCACCCTCCTCCAGGAACAGAGATCGGCGTGACGATTGGCCCAGAGAGAATAACCAGCGCCGCGGCAGGTAGTTCCCCCACGACGTGCCGCTCGCCTGCAGAAACTGAATGTAGCGCCGGTGTACATCCCGCGCCGCGGCACGATGCTTGCGGTAGACGTTAACCGTTTCCTGCGGATCGGAGGGCAGATGGTACAGCTCCGGCTCCACGCCGCTGCGCCAGAAGACGAGGCACCACTCGTCCGTCCTGACCACGCTGGGACGGTGCACGCTCCACCCCCGCAGCGACCAGGAGGACACCGCCGTATCGCGCACCTGCTGCGCCTGGCCGCGCAGCACCGGCACCAGCGATGCGGCCCGCATCGTCTGCGGTACCGGCAGCCCCGCCAGTTCCAGCAGCGTGGGCGCCAGATCCCCAGGGTGCGCAAAGGCGCGGCGCCGCCCCGGCGCCAGCCCCGGCGCCCGCAGCATGAACGGAATCCGGCTTACCTCGCAGTAGGTGGGCCAGCCTTTCAGACTCTCCTTCTTGCCACCCATCTTGCCCATCAGCCCCCGCTCTCCCAGGAAGATCCCGTGGTCAGACAGGAACGCCACCACCGTATCCTCGCGGCGGCCCAGAGCGTCCAGCGCCTCCAGAAGCTGGCCCAGCCAGCGATCGACCAGCGTCACTTCCCCCGCGTACAGGGCGCGGATGCGCTTCACCTCCGCCTCGGTGTAGCAGTCCGCAGGACCGTAGGCCGGGTAGATGACATCCTCGGCGCTCGGCGCGGGGTCGTAGAGCTCCACGTAACGCGACGGGGGGTCCCACGGCTCGTGCGGATCGAACAGGTCCACGTAGAGGAAGAACTTTCCTCGCCAGTGGTTTTGCTCCAGCCAGTGGATCGCCTCGCGGATGACCTGCGGCGCGAAGCAATCCTCTTCCCCTCGCCGGATGGCGATGTTGCGCAGGTACTGCTTGATGCGCCCATCGCTCGCATCGCGCAGTTTCTCGGGAGCGCAGGGCCAGCGGAACTCATGGTCGGCGGGTTGGAAGTTATCGTACCACTGCCCGCGGATGCGGATGCGCGAGTGGAACCCGCGCTCGTAGTCGTAACGGCGCCGGCAGAGGGGCAGGTTATCCGTCACCATTGTGCAGGTGTAGCCCGCCTCTGCCAGCACCTCCGCGAGAACCACTTCCCGGCGCGGCAGCGGCCCCCAGTTCAGGTACGGGAACACGAACTTGCCGGTGAACAGCTCCGCGCGGCATGGCAGGGTGGGAAAGCTGGCGCAGTGAGCGCGGTCAAACACCACACTCTCCTCCGCCAGGCGATCCAGCGCGGGCGTGTGCATCTGCTGGGCGCCGTAGGCCCCCAGGTAATCCCGCCGCAGGGTATCACTAACAATAACGAGGAGGTTCATCGGCTCGAACGCGGCTAGCAATCAGCCGCCGCTGTTCAGCATCTGGCACTCAGCCGGTATGGTCGCTGTGCGCCGGCCCGCTGATCCTCACGGCGCTGGGACTCACGGTTTCGTCCAGATGAAGAAGAAACGCCGCGACCAGTAGTTCTTCGGCGGAACACGCTGCTCCTTGAGGAACCGCACGTACCGGGCGTGCAGCTCCCGGGCGACCTCAGGATGCTCCGCGAACACGTCGCGCGTTTCCCCTGCGTCGGAGCAGCGGTCGTACAGCTCAGGGCGGATGCCGGTGCGCCACCATACCAGCGACCAGTCGCGCGTGCGGATGCACGTGGGCCGATAGCCCTTCCGGGCTCCATAGGACCAGCCTGTGATCGCCACGTCGCGGATTTCGTCCTGCTCCCCGCGCGCTACGGCTAGCAGCGAGCGAGCGCGCACCGTCGGGGGGATCTGTACCCCCGCCAGCTCCAGAACGGTCGGCATCAGGTCTCCCGGGTGGACCAGCGCCTCCACACGGCGTGGCACTACCCCGGGGATGCGCATGAGGAGCGGTATCGCCGCCACTTCCCGATAGGGCGGCCAGCCGTTCACGTCCTGCCGCTGCCGGTTTGCCTTGCCCAGCAGGTTGTGCTCTCCCAGGAAGACCCCGTGATCCGAGAGGAAGATCACCGCCGTTGTCTCCCGCAGGCCCAGGCGATCGATCGCCGCCCGCAGCCGGCCGAGGCACTGATCGACCATGCGCACTTCGCCCCCGTACAGGGCGCGGATGCGCCGCAGCTCCTCGGGAGAGTAGATCCCCGCCCGTCCAAACTTCGGGTAGATGAGGCGCTCGCCTTCGGGGATTGGCTCCCGCAGGAACTGTTCGGGCGGATCCCACGGTTCGTGAGGATCGAAGCCATCGAGGTAAAGAAAGAACGGGCCCTGGGCGGCAAACCGTTCCAGCCAGTCGATGGCGGCCTGATAGACGCGCGGCGCGAAGTAGTCCTCCAGGCACTTGCGGGCGGCGACGTTCCGCAGGTACTGCTCCACGCGGTTTGGCCACCCCATCTTTTCTTTCGGCGCGGGCCAGCGCACGGGAGTGTCCGGCGGCGCCCAGTCGTCGTACCACTGTCCACGCACCCGCACCCGCGTGTGGAAGCCGCGATCATAACCGTAATCCAACCGCGATACAGGGAGATTGTCCAGCACCATGGCCGTCTGGTAGTGGCGGCGGCTCAAGCAATCGGCGAGGACGACTTCACCCGCGGGGAGCGCTCCCCAGGTCAGATACGGAAAGACAAACTTGCCGGTGAACAGTTCGGCACGGCACGGCAGGGTGGGAAAGCTGGCCGCGTAGGCGTGGTCGAAGACCACCGCCTCCTGCGCGAAGCGGTCCAGGTGCGGCGTTTCCACCTCCGTAGCGCCGTAGCACCCCAGAAAATCCCGCCGCCAGCTATCGCAGACAATGAGGATAATGTTCACGGCCAAGTCATGCGGGGGTGTAAGATAGGGGAATAATCCGTCTGAACTCAAACCAGCGGTTTCCCTGCCTGACGTCCCATCCCCATCTCGCCTTACCCTCTTTCTCGCTCGTGCGGTGACCCACGTTTATCTGGCCTCCCCCACCAGGCGCATCGCCGCGGCGAAGGCCATTTCGGGCGTGATCGCGCGCATGCAGACCGGATCCTCGCACCGCCGATAGTCGGCGCACACGCAGGGCTGCGGGGAGCGGATCGCCTCGTACGGAACGCCCCAGGGATGGAAGCGGGCCCTATCTACCATCAGAGCCTCGGGGCCGAAGAGAACCACGACCGGCACGCCTGCCGCGGCGGCGAGGTGCATCGGGCCGGTGGGGACGCTGACCATCAGCCGGCAGCGGCGCAGGACGGCGCCCAGGCCCCGCAGCGATACCGCCCCCGCGAAATCGATTGCCGCCTCCCCGATTCCACGGGCCACGCTCGCCGCTAGGGCGGCCTCCGCTCGCGAACCGGTAACCAGGATGCGCGCGCCACAGGCCTCCGCCAACCGTTTCCCCAACGCGATGTAGTGCTCCGCAGGCCAGCTCTGCCGGCCGCCAGCGTGGCCGGGATGCAGCGCCATCAGGGCCGTATCTGCCGCAAGCCCTCGTGCTGCCAGCGCGCCGGCCACTTCCGCTTCGTCGGCAGCGGTAAGCGCGATCCGCAATGGGCCTGCCGCCGCCGGGATGCCCACTGCCCACAAGACGGCCAGGTTATGCTCTACTTCGTGCCGATCCGCGAGGTCACGGCGCTGAGTGACGCGATCTCCATAGAGTCGCCACCAGGCAGGAGGGCGCTCCGCGCCGTAGCGCCACACACACGTCCGCATTGGCACACCGGCCACAGCCAGCCCCACACTGACCCACTCCGCGGCGTGGACGGAGACCACCCAGTCCGCGCGCGCGGCACGCAGCCGCCGCACAAACCGGAGCAACCCGCCGGGTGTGCGCATCTCCGCCCGCCGGTAAAGGATCACCTCGTTCACATCGGGGTTCGCGCGCAGGAGCTCATCCCCCGGCGGCTGCACGATGGCGGTCAGGACGGCCTCCGGAAGGTGGCGACGCAGTGCGGCCAGGAAGGGGGTCCAACACAGGATATCGCCGATCCGCTGGGTGTGCACCGCAATGACGCGTTGCACAGGGCGAGGGGCGCCCCGGTAGAGGATGTGGCCCGAGGGCGCCATCCGCTCCGGCCGCTCGACGAGGGCGCCGCGGGCATGTTCCGCTGGCAAGCGTTCAGCCATCAGAGAGCAATCGCCAGGGTCGATACGTGAGCGCGTTGGCAGGTTGATGGAAACCGGCAAGATAACGTGATGAATCTTCGTATCGATGAACCCGTCGCCCTGCGGGGAAAGGGCTTAGGCATTTGGACCTACGACCCGATGAATTCCTCCCGGCCTCTCCTTCGAGGGGAAAGGGGAGCATATGGGTCGCGATCACCGCTTCAAGAACTAAGTTCCCCCCTTCCCTCGCCGGGAAGGGGCAACGGGGGTAGGTCGTGCGGAAGCCGACATTGCCCACATCCATCATCGCGCGTCGTTCGTAGCAGCACATTTATGGCGCGTGGTGGCGGCGATAGAATCAGCCGACTACAAACAACCGGATGCCGGTTCAGCTGGTTGGCGCATTCACTGATCTCCTGAATGTTGCTATTGGGCACATGCCGCCCATCCCCATTCATCCTGAGCGTGTGGTCACCGCCGCTTCTCCGCCACTCGCGCCAGGAGCGCCTCCCACCGGTCCAGCGCCCGCTCCGGGCTGAATTCCGCCTCGACCCGTTGGGCGGCGGCTTCCCCCATCTCGCGACGGAGGTCAGGATCGCGGGCTAAGCGCTCGACGCGCTCGACCAGAGCAGCGGCATCCCCGATGGGAACCAGGAAGCCGGTCTCCCCGTCTGCAACCAGCTCTGGTGTGCCCGCGCACGCGGTGGCCACCACCGGCCGGCGGGCGGCCATCGCCTCCAGCACCACGTTGGGGGCTCCCTCGCGCCGCGAGGGATGTACCAACAGGTCCGCAGCGGCCAGCACGTCCGGGATGTCGGTACGGGGTCCCAGGAAGCGCACCGTCCCCGCCAGGCCGCGCGCCGCTACCGCCGTTTCCAGAGAAGAACGCTCCGGCCCCTCCCCGGCGATCACCACCCGCACTCCCGGAAGGGCGGCGGCCAAATGGGAAAAAGCGGGCAGCGCGTCGGCGATGCCCTTGTCGGCCACCAGCCGGCCGATTACCGCTACCACCAGGCCATCCCGCGGGATGGCCCACTCCTCGCGTAGCCGCGTCCCGCACGCGGCACGGAAGGGGGTGGCATCAATGCCATTATAGATGACGGTCACACGGCTCGCCGCAATCCAGCCGAAGGAAAGCATCTCCGCCTGCGTGGCCGCCGCATTGACCGCGAAGTGATCGATCGCCCAGCGACTGACCCACCGGTTGTGTCGCCGGTTCTTAAAGCTGCCGCTCAGGCCGTTGCGGTAGATCACCCGTGCGCGGGCGCCGAGACGGGCTGCGGGCGCGCCCACGCGCCCCGCGCGCTCATTGCAGCAGACCACCACGTCCGGCCGCAGGCCCCGGAAGAGCCCGGCCAGGCGTAGCAGCACGCCTACGGATACATCGCTCGGGATTGGCATGCTGTGAACCGGCAGGTTACTCGCCGTTACCTGCGCCTCCAGCGCACTCCCGGGATGGCAAATCACCGACACCGTGTGGCCGCGCTCCCGCAGGCCCAAAGCCGTGGTCAGCAGCCACTTCTCGCCGCCCCCCCAGGCCCGGATGGTGTTAACGAATGCAATACGCACGGGCGGCTATTCACTCACTATCGGAACGGGGCAGAGGAGCACAGAATGGAGGCGCCCCAGCCCAAACCTCTCCACCTACTCTCCCACTCGCCCACGCACCCAATCCCTCCGCCAGTGGTTTCACGAACTCGCCCGGGTGGCGTTCCGCATCGCCGGCGCGCGAGGGCATTGATCCAGAGCCGCAGCAATCACCTCCGCCGCGCTGATCGTGTGGATGCAGGGCTGGACGCACCCCGAGCACGGCTGCTCGCGCCGCAGCACGGTGGCCAGGGTAGTGTAGGGCCCGAACTTGATGGGATTGGTGGGGCCGAAGATGCTAACCACAGGGACCGCCAGCGCCACGGCCATGTGCATCGGGCCCGTATCCCCGGTTACGAATACCGTGCAACGCTCCAGGCAAGCCGCCGTTTCCCCCAGGGTAGTGCGCCCGGCGACGATCAGCGACGGCCGTGAGCAACGTGCGGCAATCGCCACCGCATTCTCTACATCGCTCGGACCGCCGATAATCAGGACGCGAAGGCCCAGCTCGCGCTGGAGCGCTTCCGCCACCTCGGCGAACCGTCCTACCGGCCAGCGCTTCTCCGGCTTGGTGCCCCCCGGATTGATCGCGATGAACCGCTCCTCGGGATCCGCGCCCAATTCCTCCAGGAGGCGTCGCGCAGACTCGCGCGCTGGCACCGGCGTGACCAGCTCCAGCACTGGACGGCCGTCCCGCGCGCAACCCAGGGCATCGGCCACGGCCAGGTACTTTTCCACCTCGTGGCAGCCAGCGGGGATCGGTACCGTGTAGTCGTAGAAGCGACGTGTCCGCGGGTGATCCAGGCTGAGGGTCAGGGCGCTCCGCTGGTACCAGGTAGCCAGCGCGTAGAAGATCGATTTCTCCTGAAAGGAGATCACCAGGTCCGGTTTCCACTGCCGGATTTCCAGCGCGAAGTTAAACTTCTGCAGCCAGCGGGTGCGCCGCGGCCGGGGCACGATCTCGTCTATGTGGGGGTTGCAGGCCAGCAGATCCCGGTTGGCCGCGGGCACAGAAACCCCCAGGTGGGCGCGAGGCATTCCCCGGCGCAGGGCCCGCAGCGTCGGCGTGGTCAGTAGGCAGTCGCCGATGTGGCTCCGGTTGAGCACCAGAATACGGCGGAACTCGGACAGCGCCGGGGAATCTGCGCGTCCCGACTGCATCGGGATCAGGTCCTTTCTACGGCCTCGGCGGCCAACAGGCCACCCCGTACGGCGGACTGATCGACCATGTCCGGCTGCATCTTCCAGCGGTTGTGCAGCCACCACCACGGCTCCGGCTGCTCACGGATCTGCTCCTCGATGCACCGCGTCAGCGCCGCGGTCAGTCGCCGGATTTCGTCCTCCACCGGCGCTTTCGGATCCGGGAGTAGCGCCGGCAGGACACGCACGCGGTGCGTGCGATCCGCCTGGCGGATGCTGAAGGCGCAGACCAGAGCAGCGCCGGTGCGGTGCGCCAGCCGGGCCGCACCCGTCGCGGTAGATGCAGGCCGCCCGAAGAACTCCACGAAGATCCCGCCCTCGGCGACGTTCTGATCCAGCAGAACGACGAGCAGCTCGTTACGCCGCAGCAGCTCCAGCGCGCGACGCGCACCCAGCCGCCGGGGATACATCTTCGCCCCCCAGCGCGTCCGGATATCATTGATGAGCGTGTTGAGCCCGGGGTCATCCGCATCACGGACAATGGCGTGCACCGGATAGCCGGAAACGAGCAGCCGCGGACCCAGCAGTTCCCAGTTGCCATAATGGGCCGTAATCAGGATGACACCCTGTCCCCGCGCGAACGCCGCCTCCAGGTGCTCCTGCCCATCCCAGTGCACCCAGTGCGCCACGTCTTCCGGGGTGAACCGGGACTGGTGCAGGAGAAACTCAACGAGCGTCGTCCCGAGCTGCACGAACGATTCCCGCGCCGTGGCCCGGATACGGCGCTCGTCCCATTCCTTCCCGAACGCCAGACGCAGGTTGCTGAGCGCCACACGGCGGTAGCGCGGCATACCGTAGTAACAGGCCAACCCCAGGGCTCGGCCCTGCCGGGGGGCGTCCTCGTAGCGCGCGCCGCGGCCCAGCGCCATCAGCGCCCCGACAAGCTGCCGGGTCACCCACCGCTCAAGCGGTTTGGTAATGCGGGGCTTCTTTTCCTGCTCTCGCACCCAGGCGGGTGCAGAGGAGCTGCTGGATTTCATCCTGTCCGCTCAAAAACTCCAGATCCACCCGGAGGACCCAGCAGGGCAGGTCCCCAAACCAGGTCGCCTCGAGTTTAACCGCATCTTTCTCCGTCGTCACGATCGCCTGACAGCCCGCCTGGCGAGCGCGTTCCACCACCGCGCGGATCTCTGCGAGACGGTAGCGGTGGTGGTCCGGAAAGCGAAACGGCAAGATATCCGTCGCCCCAGCCGCAGCCAACGTGGCTTCGAACGAGGCGGGCTGCCCCACACTGGATAGCGCCGCCCAGCGGCCGTTGCCCAGGCGTGACACCGGTGCACAGTGCTCTCCTGCCAGCGAAGCCAGTTCTACGGCACTGTGGCGGGTGGTAGCCAGGCAGGCAGCAGGGGCTCGCTCGTGTAGCGCTCTCATCACGGATGCCACCGTCTCCGCGCGTGCCTGATCCGCGTGCGTGAGCAGCACAGCGTCCGCGCGCCGCAGGGCCTGCAGAGGCTCACGCAGCAGCCCCCGCGGCAGCAGTGCCCCGTACCCGAACGGGCAGCTGGCATCCACGAGCACCAGCTCCAGATCCTTTTTCAGTCGCCAGTACTGAAACCCGTCGTCCAGCAAACAGACGTCCGCGCCCAGTTTGCGGCAGGCCACGGCGCCACTCCGCACCCGGTTGCGCCCGATCACCACTGGCACCCCGGGCAGCGACCTCCCGAGCATCTGCGGCTCATCGCCGCTGATCTCTACGGGCGCGCGGAGGCCCCCGCCATCCGCCACTACCAGCGGTCCCTCTCCGGCGGCAGAGCGATAGCCGCGGCTGAGAATGGCGGGGTGGTAGCCCCGGTGTAGCAACCAGCGCGCCAGCCAGCGTGTGAAGGTGGTCTTGCCTGTGCCCCCGACGGTCAGGTTACCGATCCCGATCACCGGGCACGGGAGCCGGCGCGGATGGATCAGGCCCACGTCGTAAGCAGCCCGGTAGAGGGCCAGGCCCAGGCCGTAGAGGCCCGCGAGACCGGCGAGCGCCGCCCGCGCCACCACGGCGGGCGGCCCTGTCCCCTCGCCGCTGGCCACTCGTCGCCAGGAACCGGCCCTGTCTTTCATCGGCCGCCTCGCTCCAGCAGCCGGCGAGCCGCAGTCACCGGATCGGCCGCCTGGATGGCCCGCATGCAATCCACCGCACGGCAAATCGGATGCCGCAGGCAAGGGGAGCACGGCATCGGCGTCCGCAGGAGGCAGAAGTTCTCGTAGTCCTGGAAGCCCGGCCACCACGAGGCCCCGCACAAGGCGACCGTGGGCGTGCCCACTGCCACCGCGATGTGCATCAGCCCTGTGTCCACAACAATGGCCACGCGCGCCCCTTCCAGCACCGCCGCGGCCTGGTTCAGGGTGGTGCGGCCTCCCAGATCCGCGGGCCTCGTACGGGCGCCGGCAGCAATGCGCGCCGTGCGGTCACGGTCCTGCGGCCCACCCAGCAGCACAGAGTGCATTCCCAGCTCCTCTGCCAGCCGATCCGCCACCTCCGACCACCGCTCGTCAAGCCAGTGCTTGTGCGGCCAGGTGCTGGCGGGAACGAGGCATGCGTACGGTGCGGAGGGATCCTCTCTCGACTGCCGGAGCAGGTTCGCGGCGGCAGCGCGGTCTTGCTCACCGATGGGCAGCACCATCCGCCGATCCGCGCACCGCACCCCCAGGGGGCGCAGCAGGTCGAGACAGCGCTGGCGGGAGCTGAATCCCGCTGGCTTCGGCACGCGGATGTTGTAAAACCGCTCTGCCGGCTCGCGCGTGCCCAGATTACCGATGCGCCACCGCGCCCCCGAAAGGCACGACACCAGCGCGCTCCGCAGCAGGCCCTGGAAATCGATGACCGCGTCGAAAGCCTCTCGTCGCAGCCGGCGAGCCAGGAGCAGGGAAGTCGCTAGCGTCTTGAGCGCCGGTTCCTCTGAATGGCGCTGCCAGACGATCACCTCGTCCAGATACCGATTGCCCTCCACCACGTCGCGGGCCTTGGGTTCCACCAGCCAGGCCAGCCAGGCGTCGGGAAAGGCCGCGCGCAGGGCGCGTGATACCGGCGTGGTCACCACCACGTCCCCAATGGCGCTGAGCCGCACCAGCAAGATGCGGGGCCGCCGCCCCAGGTCGATCCTCGGGCCCGACCCAGGCGCCGCCTCCGGCTCCGACATGTGAACGGTGATGCTCACCGAAGGCTTCCCTTTGCCACGCGCTGCAGCAGCGCCTCCGCGCACGCTCGTGCTGCCCCCCGGTGCCGCGCCAGCAGCCGCTGGCCGGCGGCGCGGACTGCTTCCGCCTGTGCGGGGCTCGCCAGCCAGTTGACCACCGCCTGCGCCAGCGTGGCCACATCCGCCACCTGCGCGCCCGCCCCCTCCGCCAGGATGAGCGCCGCACTATCTCGCTGGTTGTGGACGTGCGGGCCGCACAGCACCGGCTTGCCATGAAATAGCGGCTGGAGGAGGTCGTGTCCGCCCACGGGGACCAGGCTTCCGCCCACGAACACCACATCAGCAAGTGCGTAAGTGCGCGCCAGCTCGCCCATAGTATCCAGCAGCCAGATGGCCCCGCTCGGCTGAACCAGAGTTTGCCAGGGCTGGCTGCGCCGTGCTACCTCGTAACCGCGGCCGCGCAGCCAGCTTTCCAGCGCGGGCGCGCGCTCAATGTGCCGCGGGGCGATCAGGAGCTGGAGCCCCGGCACTGCCGCACGGGCCGCCTCCCAGGCGGCCAACACCTGCTCTTCTTCGCCGGGATGCGTGCTGCCCGCCACCAGCAACGGTCGCGCCGCATCCAGTCCCATCTCCGCACGCAGGGCGGCCTGCTGATTGGTATCCAGCCGCGACACCGTCTGCTCAAACTTCGTCTGGCCTGCTACACGCACGCGCTCCCGCCGGGCGCCGAGAGCCAGGGCGCGCTCCGCGTCCTGCTCCGATTGCATCAACAGCGCCTCCGGCAGTCCCAGCGCCCAGCGATACAGCCCTGCGAACCGGCGCGCCCGGCGGAAGCCGCGGTCTGAGATCTTCCCGTTCAGCACCAGAGCGGGGATGCCCCGCCGACGGGCGCAAAACAGCCAGTTGGGCCAGATCTCGGTCTCCACGGCGGCGATTACCGTGGGGCGCACTCGCCCCAGGGCGCGTGCCACGCACGGCAGGTAGTCGAACGGGAAGTAGAAATGGGCCCGCGCCGTGGGTATAAGGCGCCGCGCCTGCTGCTGCCCGGCAGGCGTGGTGGTGGATATAACCACCTCCGTCTCCGGAGAGAGCTCACCGAGCCAGCGGGCGATGGGGGCCGCAGCGACCACCTCCCCCGCGGATACGGCGTGCAACCACACCCGCCCTGCCGGCGGCGGCGGACCCAGCGCGGGCGCGCGCCCCAATCGCTGGCTCAGTCCCGCTCGGGATTTGCCCTTGATCACCAGCCG
>JACQGL010000003.1 GCA_016199525.1 Armatimonadota bacterium | reverse complement strand
CTCGCAGTAGACGTGCTTGCCCGCCTGCAGCCCCGCCGTGACGATCGGCCGGTGCGTGTGAGTGGGCGTGGCCACGAACACCGCCTGGACGTCGCGCTGCGTCTCCAGCAGCGGACGGTAGTCCGTAAAGGTCGCCGCCCCCGGCGCGGCTTGCCGGCCGCGGTTCAGATTGATCTGGTCCACGTCACAGATCGCCACCACGGGGGCATTACCCAGGCGGGAGAGGCGGGACAGAATCTCCCGACCGTGCTGGCCGGTGCCGATGACGGCGCAAGGGACCGGTGGCCCTGCGGACGCCGGTGCCGCCGCCCGGTCGGGCGTGAGCGCCATAACCAGCGTCAGGGATCCCGCCTCCCGCAGAAAGTCGCGGCGGCTGAGGTTATCGCGGTCGCTCATCGCCACCCCTGTAGAGCGATATTCCTTCACCGATCAGGCGCTCCGGCAGCCACGCTCCGGCGTTGGGTGCGCAACCTTCGTGGTGGAGTACCGGCCGCTGGGCGCCTGCAGAGGTATTGCCCGGGCATAGGGATCGTTGCTCAGCACCCGATGCCGGGCTCCCCCCGCGCCCAAGATATTCTGCCGTGCCCGCCCACTGCACCTCCGGTTGGCCGTACTCACCACCAGTCTGCCACAGCTCGTAGCCCTTGCACTTTAAGATTTGGGCAAGAAAGGTTGGTTCTTGGCAGTGGAGGCGCGGGTTTCTCCGACACACGCCACTGCGGATTAGGACTGGAGTTCACGGGCGCTGGAGTCGCCCTCAGTCTTCGCGGCTGACCAACTGGATCAATGCCTGGATGTACCCAAAGGCAAAAGCGAACGCCTGCCATGCTCCCGTATCCCCTTCGATCTGCGGCACGTGGTCCGGCATAAGCATGCCGTCGTAACCGACTTCCTTGTAAACGCGCACGGCCTGGATCATGTCCACGTCGCCATCGTCGGGAAACGTTTCCTGGAAATTGAGGAACCCCCCCTTGATATTCCGGAAATGCACGTTGAAGATCTTGCCACGGCTTCCGAAGTAGCGGATCACGTCGCAAATCTCCTCGCCCGGGTTCTCCAACATCTCCGCTACTGTGCCCTGGCAGAAGTTCAGGCCGTGGTATTCGCTGGGCGCGATCTCGATGAAGCGTTTGAGGCCGTCCACGCTGCCCAGCACGCGCTGAACGCCACGGAAGCCCCGATCACGAGGCATTCCGGGGTCGTGAGGGTGGCAGGCCATCCTGACGCGGCACTTTTCTGCCACAGGAACCACACGCTCCAGGAAGTAGGTGATCCGTTCCCACATCATCTCCTCGCTTACGGGGCCGGCCTCGGTAAGCGGTGGATCCTGTTCCGCCTTCTCGTAGACAAACGTGCTGTACTGAGCGCCACCACGGCCGGGGGTGGGCGCCGTACGCACCACGCCCAGGAGCGTCAGGTTGTACTTGACGGCGGGGATGCCGGCCTTCGCCACGTTGCGAATCATCTGGCAGATCGCGTCGATCTCCCGGTCCCGCTCCGGGCTCTTGCCCAGCATGATGTGAGGGTACTCCGCTTCGCTAATCGGGTTGGAACTCAGGGGCAGGGGAAGCATATCCAGCTGGATACCGAAGGATTCCACGCGCTTCCGGAGCCTGATCAGTGCTTCTACAGACCAGTTCTCATCCAGTTTCGGCGATGGTAGCCCGCCGCAGATGTGCTGAACGCCGAACGCCGCCAGTACCCTTAGCACCTCATCCGTGTCTCCGTGCTGGGTCCCGGCCTTCATCAATGCCCTCTTGGGGGTTCCTTTCGCGGGCGCAGCTGCCCGACCGGCGGCGATCACGGCTGCGGCGCCCGTCACGGCCTGCTCGAACTCTCTACGACACATAGGGCGATCCTGTCGCGATACGCGTTTCTGACTGCCAGTTGCCCCGGGCGGCGACGCAGCGCGCCGGCGATGATCCGGCCCGCGGGCGGCCGCGCCCTGGCGGCAGTAAGTTCGGCCGCCCCGCGGGATGATCCCTGCCCTTACAAACGGGAAGGGCGCATTACAGAAGGCGGGGGTTCAGCCCTGCGCGTCATTCGGGAACCGGGATCGCCTCCTGATCATTCAGCCGGCGCAGGCTGCGCACGCGGGACCTCGGCGACCGGAGATCAGCCGCGCGGCATCAGACGCGCCGCTTTGGCTCGCCGACGGTGGGAAGCAGGCGGACGCGCTCAATTCCTGGACACCGGACCCGCCCGTAAGGATATTCTAGAAAAGGCAGGGCCCGAATGGCGCCGTGCCGCAGCGCCCGGCGAACCTTCGGAAGGCGAATTGAGCCACTCCGTTGCCGCACCCCCCATTCCTATTGCAGACTGACGGACGTTGGGGGTGTGCCCGATCCCCGGGGCAGGAGACAACGATCATGAACAGCTTCGGTGCTCGCGCGACGCTTCGCGTTGGCAATCGTGATTACCAGATTTACCGCCTGGATGCCCTGCCACGGGAAGGGCTGGATATCTCCCATCTCCCTTACTCGCTGCGCGTGCTGCTGGAGAACCTGCTCCGCTGTGAAGACGGGCGCACTGTGACCGCCGAGGACATCCGCGCTCTGGCCCGCTGGAATCCACGCGCCACTCCAGAACGCGAGATCGCCTTCACCCCCGCCCGCGTGCTGCTCCAGGACTTCACCGGCGTTCCCTGCGTGGTGGACCTAGCGGCGATGCGGGACGCGATGGCCGCTATGGGAGGCGATCCGAGGCGGATCAACCCGCTGCAACCCGCCGAGCTGGTGATCGACCACTCGGTGCAGGTGGACGCCTTCGGCACGCCGGACGCGCTGGAGATCAACGCCCATCTGGAGTTCCAACGCAATCGCGAGCGCTACGCCTTCCTCCGCTGGGGACAGAGCGCCTTTCACAACTTTCAACTGGTGCCGCCCGACACAGGCATCGTGCACCAGGTTAACCTGGAGTACCTGGCGCGTGTGGTCTTTACCACGGAGGACAGTCCCCGCGCTGATCGCATCCCGACGCAGTTGGGATCGCAGGCCTACCCTGATACCCTGGTGGGAACCGACTCGCACACCACCATGATCAACGGCCTGGGAGTGCTCGGCTGGGGGGTCGGCGGAATAGAGGCAGAAGCGGCGCTGCTCGGCCAGCCTGTCTCTATGCTCATCCCCCAGGTGGTCGGCTTCCGTCTCGTGGGCCAACTGCCAGAAGGCGCCACCGCCACCGACCTGGTGCTGACGGTGACCCAGATGCTCCGCCGCCAGGGGGTGGTGGGCAAGTTCGTCGAATTCTACGGCCCCGGGCTGGCTTCCCTGCCGCTGGCGGATCGCGCCACTATCGCCAACATGGCGCCGGAATACGGCGCTACCTGCGGCATCTTTCCTGTGGATGCGGAGACGCTGCGTTACCTGCAATTAACCGGCCGTACCAAAGAGCAGGTGGCGCTCGTGGAGGCCTACACCCGAGAGCAGGGGCTCTTCCATACCCCCGACTCCCCCGAAGCGGAGTATTCGGATACGCTCACCCTGGACCTCGGCACCGTTGAACCGAGCCTCGCCGGTCCCCGGCGCCCGCAGGACCGCGTGCGCCTGTCCGAAGCCGGGCGCTCCTTTGCAGACGCTCTGGCGTCGATCCTACCCTCGGGTGGGCCCGCCAACCCGCCGCAGCCAGCCTCCCGTGGAAATGACTCCGCCCCGGTGTCCGCCGGGGCGGAGGTGCTCCTGGGAGGCGCGGAGCACGTGCTGCATCACGGCGCCATTGTCATCGCCGCGATTACCAGCTGCACCAACACCTCGAACCCCTCGGTAATGATCGGCGCCGGGCTTCTGGCCCGGAAGGCAGTGGAGCGAGGGCTGACGACCCGGCCCTGGGTGAAGACGTCCCTCGCGCCCGGCTCCCAGGTGGTCACCCGGTATCTGGACCACGCAGGGCTCACTCCCTATCTGGAGCGGCTTGGCTTCCACACGGTCGGCTACGGCTGCACCACGTGCATCGGCAACTCCGGCCCGCTTCCCAGCGCGGTCTCGGAGGCAATCGAGAAGGGGAACCTGGTGGTCTGCTCCGTCCTGTCGGGCAACCGCAACTTCGAGGGGCGGATCAACGCCGAGGTGAAGGCGAACTACCTGATGTCCCCGCCGCTCGTGATCGCCTACGCGATCGCCGGGCGGATGGATATCGACCTGTACAACGAGCCGCTGGGAACCGACCCACAGGGCCGCCCTGTCTTCCTGCGGGAGATCTGGCCCACGCGGCGCGAGGCGGAGGAGGTCATTCTGCAGTCGGTGCGAGCCGACATGTTCCAGAAGGCTTACGACCAGGTCTTTCAGGGCGACGCGCGCTGGAACTCGCTGGCCGTCCCTGAGGGCGATCTCTTCGCCTGGGATCGGGATTCGACCTACATCAAGTGGGCCCCTTACTTCGACGGTATGCCGCGGGAGGCACCCGCCACCGTGGCGGAGATCCGCGGCGCGCGCGTGCTGGCCGTCCTGGGCGACAGCATCACCACGGACCACATCTCACCCGCAGGCAGCATCAAAGCCGATTCACCCGCCGGGCGGTACCTCATCGAGCGCGGCGTGGCTCCGGCGGACTTCAACTCCTACGGCGCGCGCCGTGGCAACCACGAAGTAATGGTGCGGGGCACGTTCGCCAACGTGCGCCTGCGCAATCGCCTGGCGCCCGGCACGGAGGGCGGCTTCACCACCTACCTGCCCACCGGCGCGGTGATGCCGATCTTCGACGCGGCGATGCAGTACCGGGCGGATGGCACGCCGCTGATCATCCTGGCAGGCAAGGAATACGGCTCCGGCTCCAGCCGCGACTGGGCGGCGAAAGGCCCGCAGCTGCTGGGCGCGCGGGCGGTCATCGCCCAGAGCTACGAGCGCATCCACCGCTCCAACCTGGTAGGGATGGGCGTACTGCCCCTGCAATTCCAGCCCGGGGAGTCGGCGGAGACGCTCGGCCTTACCGGCCACGAGATCTATGACGTCTTCGGGCTGGCCGAGGGGATCGCGAGCGGGTTCACGAGCGGGCGGCAGGTAACGGTGCGCGCGCACCGGGAGAACGACGCCACGGTGGAGTTCACCGCCACGATGCGCATCGATACCGAGCAAGAAGTCCTCTATTACCGGCACGGCGGGATCCTTCACTACGTTCTGCGCCAGCTCCTCGCCGGCTAGCCACAGCATTTCCAGTGCTGGCGACCCCGATACGGGCCGCGACCTGATCCGGCAACCTCGCGTACCACGAGCGCCGCCTGCAGGCGGCGCCGGGCATTACGGGCTCATCCCCTGTTCCGTCGGGGTCGGGCGTGCGCGCGACAGGCTCGCCAGATAAAGCCGCCGTCAGGGTCCCTCATGCTCAAATCGCCTCCCGGTTATCGACGGTTCCCCCGGCGGTTCGCGGCGCTACGCCGCCAAGCCCCTCTGCGCTCGCGGCGGTTTTCGCGGCCGGCCTGCCCGCGCCCCGTACGGGTGGGCGGGAAATCGGCAGGAGGGGCAAGATAGATCCTGCCGCTCTGCCGTCGCTTTCTGGCCCGCGATGGGTAGACATGCTATACTGGTAGGAAACATCCGACCGGCAGAGGAGACGCAAGCATTGGCGATGAGTGGACGAGCACTCCAGTGGTTGAGAGCAGCTCGGCAGGGATGCCTGGTTGCTCTCACGTGCCTGGCGGTCACTCCAGCAACGGCCCAGCGTGCGGCCCGCACGGCGGTCCCCGGCATCAAAGCCGACGAGCGGCCGGCTCACCCGCCGTTACCGCAGGGCGTGCCCACCACCCCCGAAAACATCCTCTTACCCACGCCCAACGAGGTGAAACTCGGGTGGGAGGGGATGGCGGCGGTGGAGAAGGAGTACACCCTCATCCGTGAGGGTCCTGCGGCGGAGCGGCTGGCGCGCGTGGCCGCCCCGGTGGCGGCCGCCGTAAACGATCCGCGCCTCACCGCCGAGTATCATCATATCTATAATGTTCCCAAGCCCAATGACCGCAGCCTGCGCGTGCCGTTCCAGTT
>JACQGL010000044.1 GCA_016199525.1 Armatimonadota bacterium | reverse complement strand
CCGGCAGCTAGGCGCGGCGGCGGCATGGTGGTTCGTGATCGGCAACGTGCTGGCGTTCATCGCCGCGGCGCTGGGCGCCTACGCGGGAGCGGTCTCCCGTCGGCAGGTGACGACCACCACCCGAAGAGCCGCGATCTGATCCCGGTGAGCAATGAACCGTTGACTGCGAAGCCCGGCGCGCGCTGCGCGCCGGGCGCTTCTTACCTGGCGAGGCCCTAGTAGGTTACCGTTCCTGCGGAGCCTCCCGTATCCCATTCCCCCCGCGCTGGGCTTTCTGCCTCGAGGCGCCTACCTTCTGGTCGGCGCTCCGCGATGCGCGTCCAGCCGTCTGACAGCCGATCGCCGGCTCGCCGGGGCGTCATTCAGATCCCCTCCACGGGAAACCCGCCGGGCAAGCAGCGCTACATCATCTACGTGGGTCACTTTCCAGCCAGGTGCAGCGCGAATAACGCGGCCCAGGTTGCCGTCTTGCGCGGTCAGCACCGTATCGATTCCCCATTCGTCCAGGTGCTGGCGCCAGTTACGTGCGTAGTGCAGATCCTCCTGTGCGTCGTAAGAGCTGTGGTAGTAAACCTCTGCGCGACCATCGATGAACACCTGCCAGCGCGGGTAAAGCCGCCAGATGAGGTAGCCACCCCACGCGTAGTCGTTGAATAGGCGACCCGGAGTGGGGTCCTGCGCCAGGATGCTCGCCGCGGCGCGGGGGAACAGAGACTGGCCGGTGACGTGATCAAACCACCCCTGCACGCTTACCGGTGGCGCGTGCCATCCCTGCCCCGTCCGTGGGTATACTCGCCAGGCTTGGGACATCAGCGTCAGGGATACAGTGACCGCCGCAAGCAGGTGCGCCCATCGCGGCGTGGGCCCCAAATGCGCCTGCTGCGCGGCCCGGCGGAGCATCTCGCTCGCTCCGTCTGCCAGCAGCGGCGGTGCCAGAATCGCCACCAGCGCCATATGGCGCATCCCGCCCAGGGAGGCGTAGATCGCCGCCCCCGCCAGGAGCAGATCTCCCAGCCGCCGCTGCCGCCCCAGTCCTCCCAGAACCACCGTGAGGGCGATCACCATCTGTAGCGGCCGCGCCCAGTCACGATGAAAGTTCGGGGAGTTCCACTCGAGGATGAAGTCCTGGACTTGAGGGTGACTCAGAACCCGGAACGGATAGTGATACAGCCAGATGTGGTTGGGGTTGATCAGTCCGGCGAGCGCTCCCGCCGCGGCCCCCAGCGCTAATCGCCCCAGGCCGGGAAACGACTGGCGCAGGATGAGCACGCCCAGCCCCTCCCCGGCAATCCAGAGTGCCAGCGCTCCCAGTCCCATCACTACGCCCCCGTGCAGGTTGGCCCAGATGAGGAACAGCGGCGGCAGCCCCCACGGAAGCCACGGCAGCCGGCCCGCGCGGTACTCGTCCAGGGCCAGCATCAGTGCCGCCAGCAATGCGAAGGTGAGCATCTGGGGGCGAACGTCGGTGTAAGGGCGGAGGGTAGCGGCACCCAGCAACATCGCCCCCAGTGCCGGCCAGAACAGCCCCGTCCGCCGCCAGCCACGCGCCAGTAACAGGCCAGCCACAATCATCGCCGCCACCCCCTTGTAAATCACCAGGGATAGCGGCCCCAGGCGTGTGTACGCCAGGTAGAACAGAACGTTCGCCAGCCACTCGTGCACGACCCAGCGCTCGCCGTTCGTGGGCCAGCCAAAGACGTCGTGCATGGGAACGCGCCCTTGCTGTACGATCAGCTCCCCCGTCCGCAGCTGCCAGCCCAGATCGTAGGCAGGCAGGGCAACGAGTGCTAAAAAGAAGACGAACGCGAATGCGCTCGCCAGTGGCAGCGCCAGCAGGACATCCGCGCTTGCCGGGCGTTTCAGAGGCGCGTGAGACACAGGCGACGTTTCGATCTGGCGGGCGGGCATCGGTGACGGGAGCCGATGAGCGTCAGGCCACTCATATATTCTACGAGCCGGGGGCGAGCAGAAACGGCACGCTCACGGAGCACGGGCGTCCCAACATCCCCTGCGGGCTGTAGGGCCTGCCTGAATGAACCGGCCCCGTCCCGACGAAGTCGGGATCGAGGCCGCTCGCTCTTACTTCTATGCTGGGATCCGGGAGCAAGCGTTAAAAGTAGCAACACGGTAGGCAGGCGGCGGTGCCACACCTTTCCCGTCGGTCTATTCAGACTGACAACCCACGCCACTACTGCGGCACAAACTCCCGCAACCTCCGGCCGGTAAAGGGGTCCCAGAGGAAGATACGCCCTTCCTCGCCGAGGCTTGCCAGGGCGCGGCCGTCGGAGCTCCAGGCAAGGGCCACGATCTCCCCCGCATGGCCGAGGTCCGCCTCCGACGGCTGCGGGGCCCGCACTGGCCGCGCCCTGCCCCAGCGCCACGCCAGCGGCAGCTCCCGCGAGGTGTACACCGGTTCCGGAACCAGCCCCGGCCGCACTGCGGGACGGGGCACCGAGATCCCCACCGCCAGCCAGCGGCCATCCGTGGTGAGCGCCAGGACGGGCGATTCGTCTGCGCCCACCACCACCTTCCGCGCCCTTCTCCCCCGGCCATCCGCCAGGTAGAGGCACCCGTCGCCGGTCATAGATTGCGTCAGGATGGCCAGACGGCCGCCGTCCCGTGAAAACGCGATCCGGGGAGGCACCAGCCAGGGGCCGCGCAGCGCCATGCTCCACAGCGGACCCGGAGGCAGGAAAAACAACACGACCCCCTGCCGGGTTCCCAGGGCGACTGCGGCCCCATCCCCGCGCACCGCCAGGGTGTGCGATCCGGAGAGCGCCACAGGGCCCCGCCAGCGCCGTTTCCGAAGGGACGCATCCCAGACCTCGACCCGCCCGCTGACGGTATGGGCAACATACCGGCCGCCCGCGCTTACCGCCACCGCCAGAAAGCGCCTCGGGAGCCGATCGGAGGCGTCCGGTGGCAGTGCCAGCAGCGGTCGTCCGTCCGAAACGCGAAACAGCCGCGTCACGCGCGCTTCATCAACGGCCACCAGGCGCCGGCCGGTGGCATCGAACTCACCCGCCACCAGCGCGCAGCCGGAAACATTCGCGGAACGGCTGCCGCGCGGCACCCCGGTGCGCGCCTCCCAGCGGCGCACTTCCCCCGATTGCTCCAGCGTGAGCACGAAGCGGCCGTCAGCACTGAAGGTGATCGCCAGCGGCTCGGGCAGGCGAGGCGTGCGCGGCGCAGGTGGATTCTCCCACGGCAGGCCACGCACACTGAGGTAATAGCCGTGCACGCGGTAGCCAATCAGGAGAACGCCCGCCAGCACCGCCAGGACAGGCCATCTCTTCCGCAGGCAATACATGCGAATGGTGAAGGACGAAGGACCGAGGTCCAAACCCGAAGAGCGAACGGACTGATCGCGAACGGTCGGAGACCGATGAGGGTGCGCCGGCGCCATGCCGCTGGCGTTCCTCTTTCGCCTTCTGTCTTTCATTCACCCTCTTTCGCCCTTCATCCTTTCGTCGTTCACATCCCCTTCGTAGCAAACCGCCTTCTCGCGTGTCGTAACGATCAGCCGGTTGCCCACCACGTGCAGGCCTACGTAACCGGGCGACTCACCCAGATCCGCCGTCAGGTCCAGCACTGCCACCTCTCGCGCGTCCGCCGCATTCAGCACGTAGACCTTGCCATCCACGGGCGCGTAGATGCGGCCGTTCGCCAACACGGCGAATCCGAAGTTGCCTCCACGGTCAGGGGGGGCCCAGGCCCATAGTTTCGCGCCCGTTTCCAGTTCATAGGCCTGGATATCCTGCCCGCAGAGGTAGGCGCGCTCCGTGTCCAGTGCGAACAGCGTTGGGGACGAGGTCTTGGGTGCCGACCAGAATAACCGCGCGGTGGTGGGATCAAAAGCGATCACCTGATCCCCCCAGCGACTGGCAAATACCAGTCGCTTTCCACCCGCGGGCAGCAGAGCAACCGGCTCGTTAGGCACCTGAGTGATGTCAATCCATGCAGCCCCTGAATACGGCCGGCTACGGGGTTGATAGTGGTAGACGTAGCGGACTTCGCCGGTGACCAGATCCAGACCGTTCAGAGTGTGCAGACTGCTTTCGATCCAGAGCATACCGTCCCGCACCGCGGGCGGGGAGCCGTCCGTCATCAACATCGGATCGGTACCGCCCCCCAGATAGGTAGACCAGATCACCTCGCCGGTGCCTGCCCTGATCGCCGTTGCCCGGTACTCGGTAATACCCGTCGCCGCCTTGGCAACGCCGGTGAACAGCGTGTTGCCGAGGACAGCGGGCAGGTTCCAGACCTCACCCCCTGGATCGTCCAGGTGGACGCGCTGCCACAGCTGTTTACCCGAGCGCGCATCCAGCGCCGCAAGGGCGAAGCCGCTCGTAAACCGTGCGCGACGGGCGCTATCGCTGCTGGTCACGGGCATACGGGTGAACAGCAGCCCACCCTGCACGACGGGGGCCGCCTGGATCGCCCGCGATCCTGAACGGTAGCCCGCCATCCGCTGCTGACCCGCCGCCACTCCCTTGATGTCACCCCCGGGGGCCTTATCCTCGGGTTTCAGCTCGAACTCCTCGTTCGACCAGACCTCCTGCCCATCTTCCAGCCGCAGGCTGGCAATGCTGCGTGGCCCCTGGAGGATCACCTGGTCGCCGAACACCACGGGGAACGTGAGGTAGGTTAGCCGGCTGCGCGATCCTCCGTAGGCGCCGATGACAACATTGTACCGAACTCCGGAGACAGGGTTGACGACCTGGGCCGGGAACACATACTCCCAGCGTTTGGTGATTGGGGGCCTGATCTCGCCCGACATCTGCCGCAGGCCCAGCGGGCCCTGAAACGAATTCCAGGCTGCCAACGGCGCCGGCTTCGCCAGAGCAGCGAGCCGCCGCGCGGCATCCGCCACGGTAGTGTTCTCGCCGCCAATGCGAATCGGCTGCGCGCCGTACTCTGTTTCCGCACGCCGGAAGGCCTGCTGCGCCTCCTGGGGATAGCCGGCGGCCACGGCAGCCAGCCCGTACTTCAGCAGCGTCAGCGGCGAGCTCACTTGCTCCCGTAGGGCGCGGGCGTAGGCCAGCCGCGCGATCTCCGGGTCCCCGGCGTCCAGAGCGCGGCCCGCCAGCCACTCCAGCGCCGCCGCCCCCTGGCTCGTGTGACGGAAGCGCCCGTAAACCTGCCGCATAAGGGCCTCGTCCTGCGCGGCAGCCGCCTTCTGGTAGAGGTCGCGCGCCTGCCCCTCGAAACGCCGCCGGTAGGCTTGCTTCACGGCAGGCGGCAGCCGGTCCATCTCGTTCGCCAGGTGAAATCGGAGGCCGATGTAGAATTCCTCATCCCGTGGGACAACGCCGTCGGGATACTCGTCCACCAGCGCCTGGCACTGCTGCACCCAGTCATCCCACAGCTTCTGGCTCTCCAGACGGTTCAGGTGCTGCAGTCGCTGGCGCAGGCGCGCGCCAAACTCGAGCGTCGGCACGAACTCGGACCGATTCTGCGCCCCCGCGCGGAGACCGATCAGCGCCACCAGCCCTACGACCATCCCGATCCCGAACGCCTTCGGGATTAGCCGCGTTCGGCGCACGTTCTTAAGCCGCCCCCTGGTTGCCATTGCCCTGGAGACCTCCCCTCTTTCGACGGCCTGGCTTGGCGAGGGGTTACAGCAGCCCCTTCCACTTCCGCAGCGCCCATTCCCCAACCAGGAACAAACTAAACAGGATCAGGAGTAGCGGTGTATCCCACAGTTCGTGCTCCAGGCGGCTCTGGAGCCGCTGCGAAGCATCGGGAATCCGATCCGGCAGCCGGCCCACCTCGGTGAGCGGTACGTAGGCGCCGCCGCTGATCTCCGCTATCTGACGCAGCGTCTGTTCTTTGAGCGCCGGCTCGTCCAGCTCGATGGACGACACCTCCACGTTGAAGTCGCGCAGCCCTTCCGTCTTACGGCCGCCGTAACCGACCACGCTCAACCGGTAATCGCCCGGCAGCGGCAGTAGCCACTCCGTGCTGTAGCTACCGGCGTTCCCGATCACGGGTTCCAGCCGCAGCGGAAACGCCTGCCCGTCGTTCTGCCGGCGCACCTCCGCCCGCACTTCGGACTGGCGCACCGGCTGATAGTTAGGCGTCAGCAGGCGCGCGGTGATCCTTGCCTTCTGGCCCAGGACGTAGTTATTCTGGTCGGTGGTGATGCGGGTAAAGGCATCTGCTCCTGGCAGTTCCTGGGGCTTCATGGTCCGGATGATCTGCGCCCAGAAGCGATAGAAGTACTTGTCTCCCACCGCGAAGCGCCACTGCCAGGTGCTATCCACCAGGCTCATGAACACCCGCCCGTTGCCCACGTTCATGTGCAGCATCAGCGGCGCCAGCTCTCCTTCAGGGCCTTTGCGGATGGAAGGATGGGTAGCCAGTACCTCCGCGCTCCGCTTCCGCCCGTCGCTAAGCCCGCACCAGTAAACGCCCGGCAGCCGCTGCCAGATCTGCGCGCTCTCCTGGGGATCCGCAGCCAGCCACATCATCGGGTTATCGCGACCCTTGTCCGTCAGTTGAACCTGGAACGGCTCCCGAAAAACCCGCTGCTCTGGATAGGGAGGGATGAGCACGGGGAGCACCTCCGCCAGTTTTTCCCCGCGGTACTGCCAGGGC
Organism: Armatimonadota bacterium; assembly: GCA_016199525.1. Lineage (GTDB taxonomy): Bacteria > Armatimonadota > SYMT01 > SYMT01 > JACQGL01 > JACQGL01. Next base: position 8,678 of record JACQGL010000044.1, on the reverse strand, counting down.
ATGGCGTTCTCGCCCGCAATAACGATCAGGCTGCCGCCGCGCTGCTCCACAAACGCCACGATATTCTCCAGATCCACGCTGGTGAAGAAACCGCGCGGTACATCCCCCAGGAGGATCAGGTCGTAGCTGAACAGCTCCTTGCGGTCTCGCGGGAAGCCGAAGATTTTCACGTTCCCCTCCCCACCGCTGCCCAGCTCACCGTCGGCCAGCAAACAGGCAAAGTGAACCGTCTTGTCGCGTAGAATAGCGTTCTTGAGGTAGCGGAACTCCCAGCGGGGCTCGCCTTCGATGGCGAGAATCTTAAGCTTCTTGTCGATGATCCGCAGGTTGAACGACCGGGTGTTGTTGTTCCGGTTTGTCTCCCCGGGCTGCACGGGAACCGAGGCCGTGAGCTTGAATAGCCCCGTCTGCTCGGGGATGAACGCGAAGCTGTGCACCTCCAGATCGTTCTCCAGGCGCAGCTCGGCGCGGCCGAGTTCCTTCTGGCCGAGGCGGAGGACGAGCGGCACGGTGGCCCCCTCGTACTTGCGCTGGCGCAAGACCACCTGCACCACCACCTCATCCCCCTTGCGGACGATCTCATCAGCGAGGATGTTGACCACCGCCAGGTCCCTGGGATCATTGGGATCGCCGAAGCCGGCGGTGTAAATCGGGATTCGGTTTTCGGCGGCCCGCCTCGCGGCGATCACGGGGTCCGGCCCCATATTCTGCCCTCCGTCCGAGAGCACGATGACGCCCGCCACGGGCTGGCCCGCCGTCTCTGCGAGAACGTGCTCCAGCGCCGCGCCGACCTGGGTGCTGTTCGCCTGCCCGTTCAGAGCCGTCGGCAGGGGGACAGCGGCGAAGCGCCCTTTCTGGGCGCCGTTAGTAACACGCGGGACCGCCAGCGGCCGCGCCTCGCTGCCAAACGTATAGGCCAGAACACGATGGGTTTTCTCCAGCTGGTTCAGGAGGTCCACCTGGGGACGGCCCAGTAGCGCCACAGCCTGCTGGAGGCGCGGCTGCCGGGCAGCGGTAGGGCTTCCTCCCAGGGCGTTGATCGTCTCCTGCCTCTTCCGGGCATCCACCCAGTGATCCCGGTACCGACTCATGCTCTCCGAGACATCCAGGAGGACCGCCACCACCGAGCGGGTGATGTACTGCCGCTGGCTACGCAGCATCGGCTGGAAGGCCATGAACAGCAGCAGCGCCATCGCCAGGAGGCGCAGGGCGCCCATCAACGTCTTGAACAGCGCACCCGGGCGCGTGCCATCGCGGCGGTACCAGTAGAACGTCCAGGCCAGCATGCCCAGCAGCGCCAGCACCACCAGCGCCAGCGGCCACATCCGCACGAAGAAGATCTGCTCCGGGCGCAGCGGCGCCTGGCTCTCCGCGTCCATTCCCAGCAATCGCGCCCACCACGGGTTCATCGCATCACCAATCCAGATGGCTCACCACGGAGTCACGGAGACACAGAGAAGAGGGTTCAAAGAACCTTTCTGACTATGCCGTCCTTCAGCACCGGTTCGTGGAAGTTAACCACCAGGCCGACTCGCTTGCCGCTCAGGCGCAGGTAGGTCAACAGCTGCGCCTCGTGAACGGGGAGTATGGCCTCCACGCATTTCAGCTCGACGACCACGGCATCTTCAACCACCAAGTCCATCCGGTAGGCGCAATCGAGCAGCACGCCCTTGTAGCGGACGGGAAGCGGTACCTGCCGCTCAACGGAGATGCCACGCAGCGCCAGCTCGTGACACAGGCACTCTTCGTAGGCGGACTCCAGCAAGCCGGGCCCCAGCGCCCTATGCACCTCTATCGCGGCACCCAGGATGGCATCGGTGATGTCCCGATGTATTAGCACTCCGTGTCCCCGTGCCTCGGTGGTGGGAGCAGCTTTACGCGCGGCGCCCGAACGTCTGCGCTAGCGCCGTCTCCGCCACCATCAGCAGCAGCGCCAGGTAAACCAGATGCGGCCAGATCTCTACCCCCAGTCGCGCACGCCGGATGGCTGCCAGGATATCTTCGTTCTGGTCCACCCAGTTCCAGCGCGCCCCGGGCAGCAGCCTGGCCAGCTGGCCGGCGTCCAGGCTGCGCAGGTCCGACTCGCGCGCATCCACGTTCACACCGAAGGTGTCGGTCGTCCCGTTACCCTCCACGGCCAGCCGGTAGATCCCCGCGCGATCCGTCCCCCGGTACGTAACCGTGCAGCCGCGTTCGTCCACCACGGGCTTAACGGCCTCCTGCCGGTCGTCCGGAAGCGTTACCTCCACCCGCTTCGTCGCCTCGTTGAGTGGCAACGGCTTGATGAGCGGATCGCCGATCAGGAGGTTGCGCGCGTGCTCACCGCCCTGGGCCAGGTGGCTGCACAGCTCTTGCACCAGCGGGACGAAGGCCGGCTTGTACGGGAGTTCGTTCCACTCCCCGTTAGCGCCGCTCGCCGCGAGGATGACCTCGCCCTGGCCCAACCTCTTCTCCACCAGCAGTGGCGCGCCGTTCGTGAACCGAACCATCACCTGCACAGAGCGGTCCTCCGTCCGCGGTTCTAACTGGAAATAGCGAGAGAACGCGGCGGTGCCTAGATCCACATCCGTAGCCCCTTTGAAGCGATTCAGGGCCGCGTGGTCGATCGTGGCGGGATCGACGGTTACCTTCCCATCCAGAGAACGGATCAGAGGCCCGAGCCGCGCGGGCAGCAACGAGGGCTGTCCCGCGAGCAGGTCCTGGTTATAGAAGGGAGCGCTCACCCGATCGCCGGGGAAAATCAACACGCCTCCACCCGCCTGGACAAACGTGGCCAGCGCCGTGCGATCCTCCTCGCCCAGGGAAGGCACATTACAGAGCGCCACCAGGTCGTACTGGCTCAGATCCCGCGTGCCGAACGAGTTTCCCGCCACTACCTCCGGCTCCAGAGGGGTAGGCTCGGAGCCGGGACCCTCGGGATCGGGAGCCATCGCCGCCACCAGGAACGCCGCCGCGTCCCGAGAGGAGAGCGGATCGGAGCGGCCGTTGAGTACCAGAACGCGGACCCGATCTCGCACCCGTACGCTCAGGTAGCCGACGTCATCACGGTCCAGGCGATCCCCCGCCAGGCGCACGGCAACGGTGTGCAGCCCCGGGCGCGGGAACCGATGGGAGACCACCACCGTCGCCTCGCCGCGCGCGGGAACTTCCGTCTGCAGCGTTTCCGCCGGGCGACCATCCATCTCCAGCCGCACGCTCACCGTGCTGGTGCGGGGGGTATGGTTGAGAATCCGGGTCTTCAGCCGCGCCTGCTGTCGGGCGGTTACCAGACCGCGCGCCACCTGCACGCTGGCAACGGCCATATTCTGTGCGTCCGGATCCCGCACCGCGAGGAGATTCAGCCGCACCTCCTGCTGGCGCAGGGCGTTCCAGGCATCCGCCGCCAGCGGGACGCCGGGCCCCTGCCAACCGTTGGCTTGGCTGTCGGTGATCAGGTAAACCTCACGGTTCCGGTTCGTCGCATCCTGGAACAGCTCGAGACAAAGCCGCGCCACCTTCCCGAAGTTGGTGGCCTGGTCTGAAAGCGACGCGCGGCGGACCTGCGCTGCCGCCGCCTCCAGGTCGAAGCTGGGCCGGCGGATCACCGCCCGCGGCGGGTCGGCCCCCAGCACCAGGCTTACCGCATCGCCGTTGCGTAATCCGCGCTGGATCAGATCTAGCGCCCGCTGGCGGGCGAGATCAAACAGCGTCTGCTTCTCGGCGCCGGCGGGCGCGTAGCCCATACTGAAGCTGTTGTCCAGCACAATGATCGCGTGGACGCGGCTATCGCTCCGCAGAAGCGCGGCGCCACGGTTGGTTCCCACCAGCCAGGTAATAGCCAGCAGACCCAGCGCCACGACGGCGGCGCTCGCCACGCTGAACAGCCCGTACGGGCGGGGATCCGTTCCCGCGGAAAGGCTCGTCAGGGCGGCCAATGCTAAAAGGCACCCCAGAACGACACCCGTCGCCAGCAGGATATTCATCGCCCCTGGTGACGGTCGCAGCACCGGGCGCGCCACCGCCAGCGCGATGAACGCCAGAATCAGGCAGCGGATCAGCAGCAGGACAATCTGCTCCAGACGCAGCCGGCGCGCGCGGTTGCGGATGGAGAGACGCAGGAACTCCATCGCCCCCCAGCGCCGCACGCGGAACCGCCGCCGCTGGAGCAGGTGGATGATGATCGGGATCCCTGCCAGTGACAGCGCCCAGAGAAAGCCCTGGTTGATAAACGCCAAACCCATGCGAATAAATGAAAAAAGAGAGAAAAGAGAAGCGATCCAGCGGGCTGCTGCCGCTCAAATCCCCCTTCGCTCCGTCCCTCGTCTGCCGTCTTTGCTCTTCTTGCCTTCTCCCTCCGTCACCCGCGTCTCTGCAACCGGCTGGCCAGGTAGCGGGCGAGCTGCTGGGCGGGATCGTCCTTCGTGTTCAACCGCGTGAGATCAATCTGCATCTCGCGGCAGCCGCGCTCCAGCCGCTCGCAAAATAGGTTGATCTGTCGCTGGTACTCCGTGCGGATGCCGCGCGGATCGACGAGAACTTCCGGCTCCCGCTCCAGCCCTTCAAACCGCGTTAGATCGGTGAACGGAAACTCGATCTCGTCATCGTCCAGGACGTGGAAGACGATCACCTCGTGCTTGCGGTGGCGGAAGTGGCGCAGGCCCATCAGGATGTCTTCCACCTCACCGAACAGATCGGAGAGAACGATGATGAGGCCGCGGCGCTTGACCTGATCCGCCAGCTCGTGGAAGGTAGCGGCGAGGTTAGTCTTCGGCCGGGGCTCACAGGCCAGCATCGTCTCCAGCATCTGCTTGTAATGGCTGGCCAGGCTGCGCGGCGGCAGGTAGCTGCGTACGCCTTCATCAAACACCGCCAGGCCCACCGCATCCCGTTGCTGGATCATCAGTTGCGCCAGCGCCGCCGCCACCACCGAGGCGTACTCCCGCTTGGTGTGCCGGCGCCGCTCACCCGCGTAGTCCATAGAGGAGCTGGCGTCCAGCAGCAGGTAGGCCTTCAAGTTGGTTTCTTCTTCGAACTCCTTCACGTAGTAGCGGTCCGACCGCGCCAGCACTCGCCAGTCGATGGTGCGGATCTCATCCCCCGGCGTGTACTCGCGGTGCTGGGCAAACTCCACGCTGAACCCGTGATAGGGGCTGCGGTGCAGGCCCGAAATCACCCCCTCCACCACCAGCCGCGCGTGCAGCTCCAGCCGCGAGATACGGCTGCGCAGTTCCGGATCGGCCAGTTGTTGCTGGGTGAGGGGCATCAATCCGTCGGATTCGGAAACTGATCCAGGAGCCGGTGCGCCACGTCGTCCGGCGTGACGCCCTGCGCCTCCGCATTGAAGTTGGTGATGACCCGATGGCGCAGCACGGGCCGGGCCACGGCGCGCACATCCTCGATCCGTGCGGCGGGAAGGCCGTGCAGCGCCGCCCGCGCCTTGGCGCCCAGGATCAGGTACTGCCCCGCCCGCGGACCTGCTCCCCAGGTGACCCACTCGCGGATGAAGCCGGGCGCCTCCCGCTCCTTCGGGCGCGTGGCCCGCGCCAGCTGGATGGCGTACTCCACCACCGAGTCCCCCGCGCCCACGCGCCGCACCAGATCCTGGAGGTGCAGAATATCCTGGGCGCTGAGGATGCGCTCCACCTCCGCCTGGCGCGCGGTCGTCGTCCGGTCGATGATCTCCTTCTCCTCCACGGCGGACGGATAGCCCACGTGCACCATGAACATAAAGCGATCCAGCTGCGCCTCCGGCAGCGGGTAGGTCCCCTCCTGCTCAATCGGATTCTGCGTGGCGAGAACGAAGAACGGCTCGTCCAGCACGTAGGTCTGACCGCCGGCGGTGACGTGGTGCTCTTGCATTGCCTCCAGCAGTGCCGCCTGGGTCTTGGGCGGGGTACGGTTAACCTCGTCCGCGAGAATGATGTGGGCGAAAATCGGCCCGCGCAGGAACTTGAACTGCCGCTGGCGGGTGACGGGATCCTCCTGGATGATCTCCGTGCCGGTAATATCCGCAGGCATCAGGTCAGGCGTGAACTGGATGCGCTTAAACTCCAGGGATAGGATGCGCGCCAGGGTGCTTACCAGGAGCGTCTTGGCCAGGCCAGGAACTCCCACCAGCAGGCAGTGACCGCGGGAAAACATCGCAATGAGCAGCTCATCCACCACCTGATCCTGACCGACGATCACCTTGGCAATCTCGGCGCGCATCCGCTCGTGCGCTTCTTGCAGCCGGCGCAGCGTGCCGAGATCATCGCGCTGCTGGACGTTGGCAGAAACCGTCGATGTCACGCTTCTCTCCTCTCGTGCGAACAACCCATGTAAAACACCGCCCTGACATCGCTGATTTGTAACTTAAGATTTCAGTTTCCCAATCTCCGATCCGGAGTCCCCGCCTTATACCTGCACAATGGAGATTGTAAACTGTGGCCTTCCCATCTCAAATTGGAGTAAGGCATCACAAACCGCGTTCACAGTAAGTCAGTGCCAGGATGGCATAGCCCGTCACCAGAACTTTGTCATCTTCACGCCAGCGGCGGTTCGCATTCGCCCACGCCCCGTCCCGCTGCTGCCGGCGGATGAGTTCAGCAGCTAGTTCTGCGGCCCAGTAGCGCCGGCGCCCCTGGCTGTCTACCACCACCCGCTCGCCGAGGATGGCCAGTGTTTTCGCCATCGTATGGTAGTAGTAGTACAGACCGTCGTCCCGCATGTTCGGGTTCTCTTTAACGGTAAAGGTCTGCCGGATCCAGCGGTAGGCTGCCTGAACGCGCAGGTCCGATTTGGCCACGTTGCAGTAGAGGTACGACTTGATCCCCGCATAGGTCATACTCCCATAGGAGCTGTGCGGCTTCCGGGTGTATTCATCGGCCTTGCTTTCGCCGCTGGCAGCGTAGACAAACCCTCCGTCATTTGCCGCCCAGGCCTGATCGTTGCTCTCCCCCCGGTTCTGGCAGCGCTGGAGAAACACGATCGCGCGTGCAAAGACCTCTGAATCGCGCGGGTGGCCGGTTTCGCGTAAGGCTTCCAGAGCCTGCTGGAGATTCGAGAGGTCGGGATTGTCTTCACGGGAGCCATAGCCGATCCCACCGTAACGCGGATCGGCACGGGAAATGCCCTCCCCCTCGTCGAACTGGGACTGCGCCAGGAACTGTTGTGCGCGGGCCACCAGGGCGCGGTAGCTCGGATTGCCCGCCGCGTGGAGGGCGCGCATGGCCAGTGCGGTATTGTAGTTGGGGAGCGCCTGGGCAGGTCCAAACGCGTCCGTGTAGATGCTGCCATTCGGCTTTGCCTGGCGGGCCAGGTAAGCGGCGGCCTTCGTCACTGCGGGATCGACGGGCTTCACGCCCGAACGGACCATCGCCAGCGCCGCGAGCGCGGTAATCCCGGGATACTGCTTCCAGGAACCATCCGGCAGCTGGCTGCGACGCAGGAACGCCACTCCCCGCGCTATCGCCTGCCGGATCTTCTGCCGCTGCGCCGTTGGGCTCGGTGGCGCCGCCGAACGCGGCGCCGCGGCAACCACCGATATCGCCATCACCGCCAGCGGGAACGGCCAGAACCTCCGTCTCATCCTTATCCCTCCTGCGGGCGCGCGGCTCACCCTCACGAACACGTACCGCGTGCCGCACAAGCCCTCTGCCGGGGTCAGACCTCTTACTCACGCCCCTTCAGCAAACTCTCTGGAGCAAGATCTCCTGATCTCCTTTGCCCCTTTGCGTGGGACTCCCAACCCTCTGCGTCCAGCCTTTCGTATCTCTACGAACAATACGAGTGTTTGCGGTGCGCCGTTCGCGCCCTTCACCGGCGCCAGGAACCCGTTTCACTCCTTCAAGCGCCGCAGTCGCCCGGCGTGGCCGCCCAGAATCACCGCTCCGGCGACCGCATAGAGCAGCGCCGTCTCCCCTGGCCACGGGGTAACGCGGGCCGCGCCCGCATAATCCGCCGCCTGCAGCATCTCGTACAGCCAGGGAGTGCGCAACACGTCCCAGTTCAGCGCCGCCGCTACCGCGGCTACGGGATTGGGCAGCAGCGCCGCGTAAATCCACCCCGCAGGCGCCCCCAGAGTCCGGTAGAACGGCGTCAGCAGCGCCACCCCACCCGTCGCCAGGAGCATGAGGGCCACGCATCCGCCTGCCGCCGCAGCAGCCAGCCGGAGGCGACTTGCCAGCGCCTGGCCCGCGGCGGCAAACGCGGCGCAGATTACCAGGACAACGGCGTGCGCCGCCACCACCTGCGCCACCGTCACCGAGCCGTCGTACCCGAGCGCCGCCACGGCCCCCAGTGCGGTGGAGAGCGCCAGGCACAGCGCCTGCGGCTTCAGGCTCGCCCCCACCGTCCCCAGCACGATTGCCAGGGATGAGAGTCGCGTGCGCCGGTACTCGTCCAGATGGCCCTGATCCCGGAGGCGCTGCCAGAGCGCCGCCGCCCGTATCCCGCTCCAGGGCGGCAGGAGCAGCGCCTCTGCCGCGGCGAGCAGCAGAAACCAGCGGTAGTAGAGGTGCGGCCGCCGCCCGACGTAAATATCGTACTGGTACCAGTACTGCTGCAGCAACCCCGTGGCCAGCACCAGGACGGCCACCAGGGCGGCCACGGCGCCGGCCAGCCGCCAGCCCCGCGTCCCGCGCCCCGCCTGCGCTGCCACCGGATTGTCGAGGGAACGCCACATCCTGTCTGGTCCTGACCCCTGCCCCGAAAGCTTTCGG
>JACQGL010000034.1 GCA_016199525.1 Armatimonadota bacterium | reverse complement strand
TTTACGCACTGCGCGCGCGAACGCTGTGCGGGCTTTGGTGCGCGCCAGTGCGCGGGGTTGGCAGCGAGGGTCGCCAGGCTCATCGGGCTCCCTTTCCCGTTTGATGGCGAAGAAGGCGAGCGTATTGAGATGGGAACGGCTCTGTGCTGCAGGGACAAGGTGTGGCGAGACCGGATAGGATGCCCGTGAAGAGGCCAGCAATAAGTCAAGCCGCACTAACTGGCTCAGGGAAGGTACGTCGGGTACCGAGGGGCCCCTCGTCCTGGCTTCCTGTGGCAATGGCAGTGTCGTTCGTGCTGGTGCTTCTGGTGACGTGTTCTAGGTGTTCCTCCCGACATGCCACGAGGCCAGCCATTCCACCCTACTCACCCATGCCACCACCGACTAGTCCTCTTCCCCTGATCGCGACCCTGGAGGGCCACACCGCGCCTGTGTACGATGTGGCGTTCTCGCCTGATTCTACGCTTCTGGCAAGCGCGGGAGGAGGAGGAGACAACCTGGTGATGCTCTGGGACTTGCCCGGAGGTCAGCGCAGAGCCACGCTGTCGGGACACACGGATGGCGTCAAGTCCCTCGCCTTCTCGGCGGACGGCCGGTGGCTTGCCAGCGGAGGTGCCTACCCTGACAGCACAGCCAAGCTCTGGGATGTGCACGAGGCGAAAGTGCAGTTCAACCTACCGATGGGCGACGGTCGCGTCAACGTTCACGCTGTAGCCTTCTCGCCTGATGGGCGCTGGTTAGCAGCCGCAGGCGGCCGAGGGATCGCCCTGCTCTGGGATGTCGGGTCGGGAGGCCTGAAAGCGTCACTCCAAGGGCATGCTGACGCTGAGATCTACACCATCGTCTACTCTCCGGACGGCCACACAGTGGCGACGGGGAGCGAGGACCGCACGATCCGTCTGTGGGAGGTGCCGAGTGGAGTACCCAGAGGGGTACTGACCGGGCATCGCCATGCGATCCGGGGCTTGGCCTTCCTTCCTGATGGCAAGACGCTGATCAGCGCGAGCTGGGATGAGACGATCCGGCTATGGGATGTCGCGACGGGGCAGCTCAAGATGACGCTGACCGGACACCAGAGCCCTATCGGCGATCTCGCGGTGGCGCCCAACGGCGAGGTGTTCGGGACAGCGAGCTATGACGGCGTTGTCCACTTCTGGCGGCCCTCCGATGGCCGACGGGTCAGCACCCTCTCCGGCGGGCCCCTCGCCTTCTCGCCGGACAGCCGTCTCGTGGCCATCCGCGGTGAAACGAACCGTGTCGAGCTGTACGACACGCGGACCTGGCGGAAGAGGGCTTCTTCGGCGAAGGCTCACGACGTAGCCTTCAACGTCAAGTTCTCGCCGGACGGCCGTATCCTGGCCACGCGGAGTGATGACACTACCGTTAAGCTGTGGGACGTCTCCCGCGTGCCGCGGTAGTCGGCACAGCGCCTACGACCCGGCGGGCCGCCCGGAGGCGAGCATCGATCCCCTGGGCAACCAGACGACTACGGTGTACGACGCCCTGGGCCAGGCGATTGCCGGGGTGGACGCCCTGGGCCGGCGCACGACCACCACCTACGACGCGGTGGGCAGGCCCGTGAGCCAGCAGGACGCCCAGAGCTACGTGACCGCGTTCATTTTTGACGCCCTCGGCCAGCGCATCGCTCTGCAAGATGCGAACACCCGGCGCTGGACCTCGGTCTACGACGCCCGCGGCAGCGAGATCGCGGCGCAGGACCCGCTGGCGGCGTGGACCACCTTCCAGTACGATGCCAGCGCCAATCGCAGCCTGCGGGTTGACGCCCGGGGCCGTATGACCACCTACTCCTACGACGCCCTGGACCGGGAAACGGGGGCGCTCTACACCGAGGGCAGCCGGGTGACGCACACCTACGACGCCGCCGGCCGGCAGGCGACCATGGAGGACGTTACCGGTATCGCCGCCTACGCTTACGATGCGGCGGATCGGCAGACGAGCGTGGTCTATCCCACGGGACAGGCGCTGACGTATGCGCTTGATCCGGTAGGGAACCGCAGCGAACGCCTGGACCCCGATGGCGGGTCGGACCACCTATGCGTTGACCAGCAGGACCGGCTGTTTGAGATCTGGAACTCTGACAACGAGCGGACGACCCTGACTTACGACGCCCTGGACCGCGAGCGGAAGAAGACGTTGGCGAACGGCATGGCCGTGAGCCATACGTACGACGCCGCGGGCCGGGAGAACCGGGATCCCGATGAAATCGGGACCGCCCTGGTGGTCTACACCGCCACCTGCTATAACACCGTCTATGTTCGGAATTGAGCTGGCAAGGGGGATGCGATGAGTATAAAGACCTCGGATCGAACGGCGGAGACAAGCATGACGACCGTACCGGGCGCTGAGCGGCTCCTGCACATGTACAAGCAACTCGTCCGTTTGAGGGCGTTCGAGGAGCGAGTAAGAGAGATCTACATGGTAAGTCTGATGCCCGGATTGGCGCACCTCTACATCGGTCAGGAAGCGGTGGCTGTGGGGGTGTGCGAGGCGCTGCGGCAAGGTGACTACCTCACCAGCACGCACAGAGGCCACGGCCATTTCCTTGCCAAGGGCGGCGATCCGGGGCTGATGTTGGCGGAGATCATGGGCAGGGAGGCTGGATATTGCCGGGGCAAAGGCGGGTCCATGCACATCGCCGACATCTCTCTGGGCATTCTGGGCGCCAACGGCATCGTGGGGGCTGGCATCCCCATCGCCACGGGTGCGGCGCTGTGGATGAAGATCAGCGGACAGGACAGGGTCGTGGCCTGCTTCTTCGGAGACGGTGCTTCGAACCAGGGCACGTTTCACGAGGGGTTGAACCTGGCGGCGCTCTGGCGGCTGCCTGTCGTGTTCATTTGTGAGAATAACCTTTATGGGATCTCCGTGCGCCAGGACCGCCACCAGAAGATTGCCGACATCGCCGACAGAGCAGTGGCATACGGTATACCGGGGGAAGTGGTGGATGGCACGGATGTCTTGAGTGTGTACGAGTCAGCATCACGCGCCGTGCACCGCGCCAGGAACGGTGACGGTCCGACACTGATTGAATGTAAAGTATATCGCTGGCTTGGGCATCACGCTGGCGACCCGGCGCATTACCGCCCCGCTGGCGAACTGGAGGCGTGGAAGCAGCGCTGCCCGCTCAAGATATGCCGCGAGCGCCTGATGTCACAAGGCCTTCTCGACGAACACGGGGATCGCACGCTCTTGCAGG
>JACQGL010000029.1 GCA_016199525.1 Armatimonadota bacterium | reverse complement strand
TGGCTGGCTCGGGGCTGTACATCAAGAGCACACCGATCTGCCCGAGCAACGGCACCTACACCGTGAGCGCGATGAACGCCGACCCGACGTGCAGCATTGGCGACCAAGGCGACACGGACGCCTCCAACGACCACGTGCTACCGTAACTGACAACGACTGATCAACCGCGGTTGCGCAACGAGCGGGAGCGGACGGGGCCGCTCCCGCTCGTTTCCACAAGTTACGGGCGACCCGGCTTCAGCGATCTTCCCCGTGCCGTCCTGTGCTTCCCTCGAGGGCAGGAACCACCATTGCTGTCTTCGTGGGAAGCCGCGCCTTGCGGAAATGGGCCGTGCCTCCTCCCTGCTCCCCAGGCGAGATCAGGGTACCCCGGCCTTACCGACGACCACGTCCTGCCGGAATCCGACCGACCCTGATCGCCGCCCTCCACCCGACGGAGGTTAATGGCGTCAAGGGGGTCAATGGGTCAATGAATCAGGCGATCATCGGTCCGCCATTGGCTAATTGGTCCATTCGCCGATTGACCCGAGACCGATTCACCCTGCTTACCACGATCCGTCCCGAGGAGGAGAGACACTATGCCAGACACGCCGAACGTCCTGTTGTATGAAATGACCCGGCGCGAGGTGCGGGAGGCCCTAGATGAGGGACGCCTGCGCGCCGCCATCGTACCCACTGCCAGCACCGAGCAGCATAACGAGCACCTGCACATGATCCACGAGACCGCCAGCGTCCTCTACGTGGCGGAGCGAGCGGCCCAGCGGCTGTATCCGGCGGTGGTCGTCACCACTCCCCTGGCGATCGGCGTGTCGGAACACTGGATGGACCACAAGGGCACGCTGACGGCGCGCAGGGAGGTCTTTCAGGAGCTGCTCTACGACGTGTGCGACAGCCTGCGCCGCCACGGCCTCCGCCACATTCTGATCCTCAACGGGCACGGGGGCAATATCGGTCCGGTTCAGGAGCGGCTGGCGGAGTTCCGAGAGCGCCTGGGGTTAGATCTGCGCTTCCACTCCTACTGGGATGCCTACTCGCCGGAGTTTGTGGCGCAGTGGATGGAATCGGGCATCTGCCCGGGGCACGCCAGCGAGTTTGAGACCTCTTTCGCGCTGGCGGCCTTCCCTCATCGGGTGAAGTGGGAGGGGGTGGATTACCCATCCGCCCGCCTCACCATCTCCCGCCCGGACTTCGCCGCGGAGGATCGCGACTATCATCACTGGGCGAAACTGGCCACCGCGGCCAAGGGCGAGGCGATGATCGCCCGCGCCGTGGACTGGACCGTCGGCGTGCTGCAGGAGATGCTGGGTTAGGCGGAGAGCGCGCCTCTGGTGCAGCAACCTCGCTTCCGGGGGAACGCCTCACTGAGGCGAGCGGCGGGGCTCTTCTTCGGGTGCTGGTAGTGGGCGACACGCAGGAGCATGTCGTTACCCACGCACCAGACGCTCCACCACTATGGCCACCGCCTCGCCGCCGCCCAGGCACAGCGCCGCCACCCCGTAGCGCCTGTCGTACCGCTCCAGCGCGTGCAGCAGCGTCACTAGCAACCGCGCTCCCGTCGCCCCGATCGGGTGGCCGAGAGCGACGGCGCCGCCGTGGACGTTTACCTTCTCCGGCAGCAGGTCCAGCTCACGCAGAATGGCTACCGCGGCGGCGGCGAACGGCTCGTTGATCTCGAACAGGTCAATCTGCGCCAGAGAGAGGCCCGCGCGCGCCACCGCCTTGCGGATGGCGTCCGTGGGGGCCATCATCACCCATTCCGGCTCGCGGCTGTGGGTGGCGGACGCCAGCACGCGCGCCAGCGGACGCACTTTGGCGGCCTGCGCCGCGTCCGCCGCCATCAGAACCAGTGCCGCCGCCCCGTCGCTGATCTTGCTGGCGTTGCCCGCGGTAATCGTGCCGCCCTTATCGAATACCGGTTTCAACGCTGCCAGGGCCGCCAAGCTGGTCGGGCGCGGGGCCTCATCGCGGGCACACGCCCGCCCGTAGGAGCCGTTTACCACCGTGTCCCCTTCACGGCCGGGGACGGTGACCGGCACGATCTCCTGATCGAATGTCCCCTCTGCCTGCGCTGCCAGCGCCCGCTCGTAGCTGCGCAGGGCGTAGCGGTCCTGATCCTCCCGCGACACGCCGTACTCCCGCGCCGCCAGCTCGCCCGTGTTACCCATGTGGTAGTCATGGGTGACGTCCCAGAGGCCGTCGCGAATCAGGCTGTCCACCAGCTCCCCGTGGCCCAGGCGATAGCCGGAGCGCGCTTTAGGGAGCAGGTAGGGTGCGTTGGACATACTCTCCATGCCGCCCGCCACGGTGATGGCTGCATCTCCCGCGCGGATCGCCTGGTCAGCCAGCATCACCGCCTTTAGACCGGAGCCGCACACCTTGTTAATAGTGACCGCTCCCACGGAGGGCGGTAGCCCCGCGCCCAGGGCTGCCTGGCGTGCCGGCGCCTGGCCCAGCCCCGCGGAGAGGACGTTGCCCATCAGCACCTCATCAATCGCCGCCGGGTCGATCCCTGCCCGCTCGATCGCCGCCCGCACGGCCACGCTACCCAGCTGCGGGGCACTCAGCGGCGCCAGCCCACCCTGGAACGAGCCGATGGGCGTGCGCGCCGCGCTGATGATGACGGTTTCACGGGCCATGGGCGTTCCCCTCATCGGCTTAGTATATGCCCCTATCTGCCGCTCGCTCGAACCCCTCGCTCATCCCCGCCCAGCCGGCGGCGGTAGGGGGGGTGAGAGAACCATTCGCTCACCGGTGGTGGAACTCCGCCAGGGAGAAGAGGAGCACCGCCGGGTCCTCCAGGTATTTGATCAACGTAGCGGCGAACGCTGCTCCCACCGCGCCATCGATGTAGCGGTGGTCGAAGGTGAGGGAAAGGTTTGCCATCTGGCGGATGACCACCTGACCATCGCGGGCCACCGGCCGCGGGGCGATCTTGTGCATGCCCAGGATCGCCACCTGGGGGGTGTTGATGATCGGCGTGGCGAGCAATCCCCCGAGCGGACCCAGGCTGGTGATGGAGAAGGTGCCGCCGCTTAGCTCCTCGCGGCTTAGCTTTCCCGCGCGCGCCGCTTCCGCCAGCCGGTGGGTCTCTGCCGCCAGATCCAGGATGTGCCGCTGATCCGCATCACGGATGACGGGGACGAGCAGGCCCTGGTCCGTCTGTGCAGCGATGCCGATGTGATGGGCCCGCTTGACCACCAGCTCCCCCGTTTCTTCATCCATTACGGCGTTCAGCCTGGGATGCTCTTTCAGGGCGGCGCAGGCGGCGGCAATCACGAACGGGAGGAACGTCAGACGCACGCCCCGCTGCTCCGCCAATGGCTGGACCTTCTCCCGCAGGCGGACCAGCTCGGTAAAGTCGGCCTCTTCCACGTAAGTGCAGGGCGCGGTCTGCTGGTGGGCTTTGAGGAGATGCGCGGCAATGGCGCGGCGGACGCCACGCAACGGGATGCGCTCTTCCCCGGCGGG
>JACQGL010000036.1 GCA_016199525.1 Armatimonadota bacterium | reverse complement strand
TACGGCGATCCCGAGACCGGCGTTGTTCAGCCCGCGGGTAACGCTCTCTGCTCGGAGCTGGGGCGCCAGATCGGGGCGGCCCTCCGCGCGCGCCAGGCGGGCCCCATGACGGAAGGCGTCGCGGCTCGCTTCCTCCCCGGCGATCTCCGCGCGCGCCGCCAGCGCCTGCCGGATCGCCGCTTCCTCATCCACCGGCTCGGACGTAAAGGTCAGGGGAGACAGCAGGCCCATCCCGACGGCGTCGGGACCGGTCTGGCCCAGAAGGAGATTGAGAGCAGCACGGGCGCTGGCCACCTGACTTTCTGCCAGGACGACCTGCTGCCGCGCGCGGGCAACCTCAATCGCTGTTTGCGTCTGCTCGATCCCCGCGCGACTTCCCAGTTCCACCTGGCGACGGGTGATCCGGTCGATCTCCGCGGCGATTTGCAGCAGGTCGACGGCGAGGGAGCGTTGCTCCTGGGCGCGGGCGAGTTCGTAGTAAGCGGTCTTGGTGGCGGCGACCAGGTTGCGAAGCTCCACGATAGCCTGGGCCTGCGCCACGCGCAGATTGGCCCGCGCTACGCCAGTACGGGCGGCGCGTGTCCCGTTCAGCTCCAGGGGTTGCTGGAACAGCAGCTCCTCATCCGAGCCACCGGCGCTCGTGATCGCCGGGGCGAAGATCAGCGCGGGGTTGGCGAGCGCTCGCGCGGCACGGACACCCGCCCGCGCGGCCACCACCTCACGAGCGGCGGCAGAGAGGTGCGGGTTCTGCCGGATCGCCAGTGCCACCGCCTCCTCCACGGTGAACGGCGGCGCCCCGACCGGTTGAGGTTGCCCCAAAGCAACCTCCGGCGCCAGACAAAGCAGCACAAGTGCAGTGGTTCGTAAAGTCATTCGAAGGACGGAAGACGAAAGATGGCAGGCAAAGGGTGGAAGGTAAGGGACAGCAGATCGACACTGGAGGTCGGCTGCCGAAGACGGCAGACGCAGTCGGGGTTCGTAACGTACTGTCCGGCCCTTCCCCGTTCGTTGTGATGCACTCGGGATCAGGAGGTCGGCGGAGCGCGCGAGGAGACCGGGCCAGGGGCAACACGCGGCAGCAGTGGGCCGCGCGTCTCGATGACACGGGCCATGACTTCCCGCGACTGGGGAGTCAGGCGCGCCGGCGATTGGGGAAGCAGCGCCAGGTCGAAAACAGGGAGTGGGAGGCCTGATGCCACGGGCCACATGCTGTCCACTGCGCGGATAGTCAGCAGGCAGCCGCAGCTCGCCAGGCATGCTGCCGTGCCGGAAGCGGTATCGGTAAGCGCGGCGCAGCTCGCCTCTCGGGCTTCGCCCGGAGAGTCGCAGCAGCAGTGCCACGGCGTGACCCCGCAGGGGCGTCCCTCGCACTGCCATCCCGCGCTGACCGGGGGCGCGAAAGCCAGGAGAAGCACCGACAGATGGACGATCCAGTAATCTATGCGGGAGCGCCTCACGCGTTCATTATGGCTTAGAGCGCCAGCCGGTTGCAAGGCCGGCAATAGGCGCTTGCCGGAGTTACGACTCGCTCGTGGCGATAGTGATCCCTGGCTGGCGAGGCAGCCTACCGCTCGCCGCCGCTCAGGATGCCGCGCACCAGGCCCTCCAGACGATCGAAGACCAGGTTGATCCGCTCGGCATCCCATTGGCCGTCGATGTTGACGCGCACCGCAGACTGGACGGCCTGCATGGCTGCGAGGCGGGCGTCCTCCGGAGGAGCGCTGCCGGCGGGGCGTTCCGATCCCGACCCGACGGCCGCCGGCACTGACGATGGTCGGGACTCTACAGCGGACTGGGCGCCGTTGCTCTCCGACGCTTCGGTGATCAGGTCGGACAGCGGGATCAGGTCCAGAAACAGCTTGGCCGCCGGGCCGGCGGTGTAGGCGGAGAGGCCGTACTGGAGTTTGAAGTAGTCCTCCACCTCCGGGCGGGTGCGGTTCTCGCCCCGGCGCCAAAGGCGCATCAGGTCGGGATAGGCCTCTTCCAGCGCCTCGCGCAGGGCGCGCGGGCGCTCCGCCAGGCCGCGCATGCGCCGCGCGCGCTCTGTCAGGCGGCCCTCGCCGTCGATCAGCCCCAGCACCCGACACGCCTGCAGGAAGGCGCGGATATCGCCTCCCTTGAGCCGCAGCCGTTCCTGAGCGTATTCCGTATTCACGCGCGCGGGCGGGCTCTGGGAAAGCTGATCCAGAAACCGCTGCAAGATCGGTGTCCGAGTATAGGCCGCCGCGCGAGCGGTGCGCATGGGTGTCGGAGCGGATGTCGTGTCGTAAGCGTCGTGTCGGATGTCGTAATCGACATATACCACATCGCGTCCCATCCTGTCAACCAGGCGTATCCCTGAACCCACCCCCGATTCCCTCTGGGAGGAGCCCGCGGCGATCCTGCGACAGAGGCCCTGGCGCACCGCCTCGACCCGCGGCTTCCCGTCCTGCGATGCGGACCGGCGCGTGCCGACATATGCCGCGGATTGCTCGGCTGCTGTTTTGCCGTGCTGCCTGCGATGTGCTACACTATCATTCAGCACGGTTGGCGCTCGCCCGTTTGCATTTCCGCTCCGATGGGTAACGATAGCTTCGGACATGCTGCGACGCCAAGACCGTCCACCCGACGACCAGCGATCCTATTCCGACAAAAGCCGACAACTCGTCCGGAATGAATTGACTTGCCGCCCGGTAGGGCGGCACGGATGCCACCATGTCCTTCGTCCACCTCCACTGCCATACGGAAGGAAGCCTCCTGGACGGCATGTGCCGCGTACGGGATCTCGTGCGGACGGCGCGCGACTTCGGGATGCCCGCGGTGGCGATTACGGACCACGGCGTGATGTACAACGTGGTCGAGTTCTACCAGCAGGCCACCGACGCCGGGGTGAAGCCGATCATCGGCTGCGAGGTGTACGTCGCCCACGCGTCCC
Organism: Armatimonadota bacterium; assembly: GCA_016199525.1. GTDB lineage: Bacteria > Armatimonadota > SYMT01 > SYMT01 > JACQGL01 > JACQGL01. The sequence goes on along the minus strand of JACQGL010000036.1, from coordinate 4,575 downwards.
GCTTCGACCGCACGCCCCGACAGAACCAGTACTACCATCTGCTGCTGCTGGCGAAGGACCAGACGGGCTACCAGAACCTGATGCAACTGGTGAGCCGCGGCTTCACGGAGGGCTTCTACTACCGGCCGCGCGTGGATCGGGAACTCCTGGGCCAGTACTCGCAGGGCCTGATCGCCACCAGCGCCTGTCTCAGCGGCGAGATCTCTGTCTATCTGCTCAAGCAACAGAAAAAGGAAGCCCGTCGCCGGGCGGCCGAGCTGCGGGAGATCTTCGGCGCCGATAACTTCTACATCGAACTGCAGGACCACGGCCTGCCCGACCAGGCCGCCATCCGCGACGAACTCGTCCGCATCGCCCGCGAGCTGGGCCTGCCGCTGGTGGCTACCAACGACGTGCACTACCTCCGTCCGGAAGACGCCGACCCGCACGAGGTGCTGCTCTGCGTCCAGACCGGCACTACAATGAACGATCCCAAGCGGCTGCGCTACGGCGCCCCGGCGTTTTACCTGACGTCCCCCGAGGAGATGCAGCAGCGGTTTCGCTCCTGGCCCGAGGCCGTGGAGAACACCTTGCGGATCGCGGCGCAATGCGACGTCCGATTCGATTTCAGCCAGATCCACCTGCCGCACTTCGAGGTACCGCCTGGCCATACCTACGAGACCTTCCTCGAACAGCTCTGCCGCGAGGCGGTGGTGGAGAAATACGGTGGCTTCACGGAGGAGATCGAACGGCGGCTGGCCTACGAGCTGGAGATCATCACCAGCAAGGGTTATGCCGCCTACTTCCTGATTGTGTGGGACTTCGTCCGCTACGCCCGCAGCGTGGGCATTCCCGCCCAGGGGCGTGGCTCGGTGGCTGGCAGTCTGGTGTCCTATCTGCTCGGGTTGACAGTCATCGATCCGCTCCGCTACCACCTGATCTTCGAGCGGTTCCTCACGCGCGAGCGTAAGTCGCTGCCCGATATCGACCTGGACTTCGCGGACGACCGCCGTGACGAAGTGATCGACTACGTGCGCCGCAAGTACGGCGAGGAGCACGTGGCCCAGATTATCGCCTTTGGAACCCTGGCCGCCAAGGCGGCCGTACGGGACGCAGGGCGGGCGCTGGACATCCCCATCCCAGAGGTGGACAGAGTTGCCAAGCTGATCCCCACGCTGCCCGGTACCACCATCGAGGGGGCGTTGCGCGCCATTCCCGAGCTGGCCGCCCTCGTGGCGCAGGACGCCACAGCGCGCAAAGTCGTGGAGACGGCCAGGAGCATCGAGGGCCTCTTCCGCCACGCCAGTACCCACGCCGCCGGGGTGGTGATCACCAGAGAGCCGGTGACGAATTACGCCCCCGTGCAGCGTGTGGGCGACTCCGGCGTGATGGTCCAGTTCGAAAAGGACCACGTGGAGGCGATCGGCCTCCTCAAGATGGATTTCCTCGGCCTGCGCAACCTTACGGTGGTGGACCGCTGCCTCCGGCTGATCCAGGAAACGCGCGGCGTCGGGATCGATCTGGAGAAGCTGCCGTTTGATGATCCCAAAACCTACCGACTGCTGCAGAATGGGGATTCCATCGGCGTGTTCCAGCTGGAAAGCTCCGGGATGCAGAAGCTCGAGCGGCAGATGAAGCCTGACTGCCTGGAGGACATCATCGCCCTGGTGGCCCTCTACCGTCCTGGGCCGCTAGGCTCGGGAATGACGGAAAAGTTCTGTCGCCGCAAGCACGGCCTGGAGCCCGTTACCTACCTGGATCCCGCCCTGGAGCCGATCCTGAAGAGCACCTACGGGATCATGCTTTACCAGGAACAGGTGATGCAGATCTCCATGGATCTGGCGGGCTTCACGGCAGGGATGGCCGAGGCGCTGATGAAGGCGATGAGCAAGAAAGTGGCCGCCGTGATGGATGAGCTGCGCCCGAAGTTCCTGGAGGGCGCCCGCCCGCGCGGCATTCCCGAGCCGACCGCCGCCGAGATCTACGAGCAGATGGCCGCCTTCGCCAGCTACGGCTTCGGCCTCAACCACAGCGCCGCCTACGCCGTGCTGACCTACCATACCGCCTACCTGAAAGCCCACTACCCCTACGAGTTTATGGCGACGAACCTCTCGTCGATCGTGGACAAGAAGGACAAGCTCGCCCTCTACATCGGGGATTGCCGACGCATGCGCATCCCTATTCTGCCGCCGGACATCAACGAAAGCCGCGCGGAGTTCAGCGTGCGGGCCTGCGGCGGCCAGCCGGATGCAATCCGCGTAGGCCTATCGGCGATCAAGAACGTGGGCGAGAAGGCGGTGGAAATCATCATCCGCGAGCGGGAAGCCAGCGGCCCGTTTGCCTCCTTTGCCGAGTTTATGCGGCGCGTTTATGGCTCACCGGAGGGGCAGCAGATCTCGCGCACGGCGCTGGAGTGCCTGATCAAGGTGGGGTGCTTCGATAACCTGGAGGGCCACCGGGCCCAGTTGCTCGCGGCGCTGGAGCCGGCGATGCAGGCCGCCGCTGCAATGCGGCGGGACCGCACCCTGGGCCAGGAGTCGCTGTTCGAGGCCGCCGCCGAGGAAATCGGCCCCGCGACGGTGGAGCTGCCGCCGGCGCCTCCGCTCAGCCGGAAGGAACAGCTCGCTCTGGAGCGCGATCTGCTGGGCGTCTATGTCTCCGACCACCCGCTCAACGAGGCCGCGGCGACGCTCCGGCGCGCGAACCTGCTTCCTGCCTCCGAGCTGCCCGAATGCCGCGATCGCCAGGAGGTGACCGTGGGCGGCATCATCACCGATATCGTCTACCGCACCACGCGCGCCACCGGCAAGCGGATGGCGCAACTGACCCTGGAGGACCTGACGGGCACGGTTACGGTGACGGTGTTCCCCAGCGTTTTCGAAGCAAGCCAGGGCGCGCTCCGGAAGGACGGGATCGTCGTGGTACGGGGGCGCGCCAGCGTTCGGGATCGACTGACCGAAGATGAGGACGCTCCCGCGCGGGTGGAGGTGCAGGCGGAGGAGATCAAGCCGCTGGAGCGGGTGGCGGGCGAGGCTGCGCCCACAGTGCATGTGCGCCTCAGCGATGCCCGTCGCGGGGATCTGCACGTGCTTCGCAATCTGTTCGCTGCCAACCCGGGGAACGCGCGGCTGCTGTTCCACATCATGCGGGGCCAGGGGGAGGAGCGCGTGCTGGCCGGGCTGCGGGTGGAGCCACACCCCCGGCTACTGGAGGAAGTCCGCGCCGTGCTATCGCGGAACCACGGAAGCGTGTGGGTGGAATAAGCGGTCACATCCCCTCTACGGGCTTCGTCTGCCGTGCAGCGGCGCACTCCGGGCAGGGGCACAGCTCCCGCAGGTACTCGAAGGTGTAGATGCCGGTATCGTGCTCGTCCTCCCAGGCAATGCGCATACCGTACCGCCCTACTGGCTCGACACCCACCATCACCGCGCTGGGCTGCGTCACGTTCTGCGGCAGGACCATCAGCGGGTTTTCCCTCGCCTGCTCCCGCAGGGTGCGGCAGGTGGCGCAGGGGCAGTGCCTCCGCACGTAGGGAAGCGGATAGCTGCTGCGGTGGCCATCTCCCCACTCGATCAGCAACGTATCCCCCGTGTCGTTCAGGTCCGCATGCTCGATAACGAACTCCTTGCCGCCCATCGATCAACACCTTGCCTTTGCGTTAGCCATTTTCACTCGGCACCACGGGCCACAGCCACCCTCTCCGAGCCAGCGCCCGCAGCACCAGACGCTCCGCCGGCCGGCTGATCCAGCGCGTGCCCACGAACTCCCGGTGGGAAAGCGGCGTGACCAGAACCGTGGTGACGCCACACCAGTTGCCGCCCAGCACGTCGGTGAACAGCTGGTCACCCACCAGGGCGCTCTCCGCAGGGGCGGTGCCGATACGCTGCAGGGCCCGACGCAGACCCGCCGGATGTGGTTTGGCGCACCCGGGCTCGAACGGCAGCTCCAGCGCCGCGGCAATCGCCGCCAGCCGCTGCGGTCGGTGCGTGTTCGACGTCAGGCAAGTGCGCATGCGGGCCGCCGCCAGTGCCGCCAGCCATTCCCGGACTTCCGGCGGCGGGGACATCTCGTGCCAGGCCACGAGGGTGTTATCCAGATCCAGAAGCACGGCGCGGATGCCATGCGCGCGCAGCCAGTCCGGCGTCACGTCCGCAAGCCGCCTCGCCACCCAATCGGGGCAAATCTGTCGCAGCCAGCGTTCCAGCACGCCTCGCCTCAACTCCAGCCGCTGCGGCTAACCATCCAGAGGATCACGCATCCGCGGCCCGATCACCCCGAGGACTGCCCCTCCCGCACACGGCGGCAGTTCTCCCGGTGCTCCGCGTAGGTGTACGCAAACACGTGGACACCATTCGCCTGCGCCACGTAGTACAGATAGCCGACCTGCGCCGGGGAAAGTACAGCACGGATCGAGTCCAGGCCCGGATTGCAGATCGGCCCTGGCGGCAGCCCGTAACACCGGTACGTATTGTACGGGCTATCCACTTTCTTGTCGCGCGCGAAGTCGATGAATCGCTGCCGCCCCAGCGCATAGAGGAGGGTGGCATCCACCTCCAGACGCATGTTGCGACGCAAACGGTTGAAGATGACGGCGGC
>JACQGL010000032.1 GCA_016199525.1 Armatimonadota bacterium | reverse complement strand
CCTTCAGGGGCTTCCCGCCCTCCATCGTGAACATCCCCGTCTCCGGCGCGACCAGATCCCAGAACGGCTCGGGATCCGCGGCGTAGCGCTCCAGCGTCCCCTGCGTGTAATTTATGAACGCCAGGTTGGCGAGACGCCGCTGCAGGCCCCGAAAGCTTTCGGGGCAGGCTGGCAGACATCTCGGCCACGGGGAAGCGGGTCCAGCCCGGCTTCCGGGCGCGGTGGACGTCCCCCATCAACCGCCGGTGGTGCCGCGACCACCAGTTGACGAACCCCTCCGGCGGTCGGTGGTGCGCCCTGAACATCAGCCGCAGGGACGGGGGGAGCGCCGCGGCCACCTTCCGGTGCAGGTCGCGGGCGTCACGCGCCGGGGAGAGGCGGGGCCGATCCAGCAGCCAGCGGCGCCCGCTCTCCTGCTCCACGGTCCAGCCGTACAGATCTTCCAGGGCCGCGAGCAGCACCCCCGCCCGCGTCCCGACGGCGTCGGGATAGACCAGCAGGCGCTGGATGCGCTACCACACGCCGTGTCGTTATTGGCGTTTGTGCTCCGAACGCCATCTCCCATGCATCGGCGATGGCGTGGCGACCTCCTACTTCAGTAGCTCCTTCTTTTTCCCCCCGACCCGATACCACTTATCGCCATCCTGCTGATAGGAGAAACGGGGCTTCCCGTCCACCTTGTGAATCAGCACCCGCCGAACAGTGAAGCCGTGTTGTCCCGAACTGGGCGTCAGGAAGAAATCCACATCCACCATCTTGCCGTTCTTGGCGGCAAAGTCGGTGCAGACGAAATACAGATTGTTGCTGATCTTGGTTTCCGGATGGAACCGCTTCAGCGTGAGCTGCCAGGTGCTCTTCATCTGCGGGTCCTTCAAGGGGAAGGTCTTGCCCTTGCCGACCTGCTTGTGGACATACGCATTGACGGCGGACTGGATGCCATCGGTCACACTTTTTGCCGGCGCCCCACCGGGATGTTCACGGCCCGTTGGCGTGCCCGGATGCTCCTGAGCCTGACCAGGCAGCGCCATTGCGAGGGCCAGCGCCGCGACGGCAAGCCCGATGCGGATGTGTTCTCGCATTTTCCACTTCCTCCTTTTGCCTCCCCCAGGCCCGGTTCCGGGGCAGCATGGGGCCTTGGGAAGGACAGTGCGCGTTGATTCCCCTCAGCGCGAAGGTCACAACTTAAAGAATCCGGGCCGATGTCAAGCCCAGGAATCAGGCCCGGCAAGGGCCGTTTTGGGCCTCTGAGCCACGCCAAGATAGCGGGTAGCGCCTACCGGCCCCCAGGTCGCACGGCGAGCCGTGACCTCAACTTGCTCAATGGCGACGTGCGAATCACCTCTTGACATACGCATCCCGGCCTTAAGTTGTCACCTGCGTTCTCAGCGGAAGGCGACGGTTGGGCCACCCGCCGCCCTGGGCCAGCCGGGCAGAGCTCATAGGTGAGTGAGCAGCAGGCCCACCTGGCTGATGTTGAGGGGTCCTTTTTCAGGAAAACACCGGCCGCAGATGGCCGGTTCCACAACCGCTCGTTCCATGCGCCTACTTTATCACCCTGAGCGTTACCTTCCGCACCAGGTAGTTGCTGCGCATCCCCTCTAGCCCAACTTCCGCAGTTCACGGCCGCGTTTGTCTCCAAGACTTTTTCGCGTGCGTGAATGCTTCCGTATCGCACCGACGCACGACCGCCGCTACGCACAGCCGTCGCCGGAAATGTCGTGTAAATGTCGTGTAAATGTCGTGTAGTGGAGACGCAGCCGCCGGCCACCCTGTGGTAGACTGTCCGCGTGTTCCTGCGTCGCAACTTCCGCCAGCGCGGCGGTAAACTCCACGCCTACTGGACCCTCGTCGAGTCTCACCGCACGGAGTGCGGACCTCGGCAGCGGATCGTGGCCTACCTCGGCGACCTGGAAGAGGCCGCCCGCGAAGCCGCCTGCAGCGCCGCCCTGGATCGATCCGGCGCTATGTTACACGATCTCATTGGGCACATCAACACAGCAGTAACTAATACTGATAGCGCCTGCATGCAAAAATAAGAGTCCTGTCGGGGGCCCGCTTGCTCGCCCAGGGTGACGATGCGCCCGGCAGCCATCTGCCAGGCCGCCGGGCAGTCTCGCAAGCCAGTATTGACAACGCACAGCCCACCGGGTATACTCGGCGGGCAGTTCCCTGCCGCGCCTGCCACCTGTGATACAATGGAAACCTGGAGTGCGCCCGCCAGGGGGATGGCGCAGCCCGCTGCCAGACCGCATCCCGGCGCAGGTGGAGGCGAATCAATTCCTATGCCGAAGATCAAGACCAGTAAGACCGCTGCGAAACGCTTCAAGATCTCAGGTACCGGCAAGATACTCTTCGAGCATTCGCGGCTAAACCACCTGATGCTGCACAAGCACACGGGCGGCCGCGTCCGCCGGATGCAAATGGAGAACGCCGTCGCGCAGCCAATGGAGCGGCGCCGCGTGCGGCGGCTCCTGCCGAACTCGTTTTGAGGGGCAGCCCCAACGGGGGACCTCTCACCCCTGCCGACCGATCCTAGGGAGTAAAAGGCAATGCCACGCGTAAAGCGCGGAACGATGACCCGCAAGCGTCACAGCCGGGTCCTCAAGGCCGCCCGCGGCTACTGGGGAAACCGCAGCAAGTGGTTCAAGATAGCCCATGAGGCGGTGATGCACGCGGGGCAGTACGCCTATATCCACCGCCGGACGCGCAAGCGGGATTTCCGCCGTCTGTGGATCACGCGCATCAACGCCGCCTGTCGGCTGAACAATGTTACTTACAGCCGGTTTATTAACGGCCTATCACTGGCGGGCGTAGAGCTGGATCGCAAGGCGCTCGCGGATCTGGCGGTGAACGACGCGGCGGCGTTCGGCGCGCTGGTGCAGCAGGCTTCTCAAGCGCTCCAGCAAGCAACGGCGCCCTAACGAGAACCAGGATCCCTCCCGCATCGGGAGAAGGACACGCCTCTGCGCGGGCGCGGAAATGGCTTCCGCCGCCGCGAAGAGGCGTGCGTGTGTGTACGGGGCGAGGTGCCGCTCTGGTCCCGAAAGCTTTCGGGATGCGGGGACCAGCGCGAGTAGCAGCACGGAGGCCGTAAGAGAGCGGCAGCATTCCCTCATGCGCGTGCTAACGGTTGTGGGCGGTGAGGATGCCGCGACCTTCAAGAAGCGTTCCAGGATCCGCCGCCTGTTATACTGCCGATCCCTCACGGCGGCCGCCGGGCCTGCGGAGGAATCCTGGGCTACCACCTGAATCTATGACGCGCCAGGAGGAGATTACCGCGAAGATCGAGCGCGCCCGTGCCTACATGGCCGCACGCGAGCTGGATACGCTGCTGCTGGCTGGCTATGGCAATTTCGCCTGGATCACCGCCGGCGGCGAGAACCACATCAACGCCGCCAGTGAGACCGGCATCGCCGCCATTCTGCTCACCCACGAACGCGCCCTCCTCCTGTGCGACAACATCGAGGCGGAACGCCTGGCGGCGGAGCAGGTAGCCGATGGTCCCTGGGAGCGTGTCGTCACTCTCTGGTACGAGGGCAGGTTTGCCGGCGGCCTGGCCAGCATCGGTGGGGGACGGCTGGCGGCGGACATCCCCCTGCCCGGCGCCGAATCCCTGGGCCGTGACTGGCTGGCCGTGCGCGCACCGCTCCTGCCGCCCGAGGTGGAGCGCTACCGCGCCTTGGGACGAGACGTCGGGGTGGCCATCACTCATACCTGCTTCCACCTTCGGCCTGGGCTCTCGGAGCACCAGGCAGCGGGGATGCTAGCCGGGACTCTGCGGGACCTGGGCATCACCGCTCCCGTTCTGCTGGTGGCGGCGGATGAACGCGCCGCTCTTTACCGGCATCCGTTACCTACAGCGCGGCGGATCGAGCGTTACACGATGCTGATTGCGGGGGGCCGGCGACAAGGGCTGCACGTTTCCATCACGCGGCTGTTGCACTTTGGTCCGCCTCCGGACGAGCTCCGGGCGCGCCATCGGGCGGTGGCCCGCATCGATGCGGCGTTCCTGGCGGCGACGCAGCCGGGGACGCGCGTCGGTGACATCCTGGCATGTGGGATTGAGGCTTACGCTGCCGCTGGATTCTCCGACGAGTGGCGTCGCCACCATCAGGGCGGACCCACCGGCTATGCCGCCCGTGACTACCGTGCCACGACAGCGGCGGATGAACGGGTGTCGGAGCCACAGGCGTTTGCCTGGAACCCAACCCTGCCGGGGGTGAAGTCCGAAGATACCGTGCTCGCCTGGGCGCAGGGCGTGGAGGTGTTGTCCGTTACACCGGACCTGCCGATGGAAAGGGTGGAGATGGGAGGAAGGGCGTTCCCTCGCCCGGGCATTCTCAAGCGGTAGAGGTCTGATCTGCGCTACCCGGGCGGCAACAAGTAAGGTTCGCATATCTCTCCACGCGCGCCCGAGTCAGGCCACTCAGGGCGGGCTCGGGACAGGGAAGGGGAACCACGCCACGATCTCCTCCGGAGAGGGTTGGTGCCCGTACTCGCTGATCTGGAACGCCTCTGCCTTCGTCCCGCGCACCCGGTCCAGCGGCCCATGCTAAGAACGGCAGCCACTCGAAAAACTGGGAAGCACGCGCCATCGCGAGCGCTGCCTTGGTTTCGAGCACTCTGTCGCTGGGAACTACTACATTTGGTTCGAACGCGCCTCCTTTGTTGAACCGATCCCACCAACGAGTGAACACCGGCGTGCGCTCCAAGTGCGGCGCGTCAGGGGAGAGCATTGGCACGGTGGGCACGTAGGTAGTATCAGGCACCGTCGGCGCGGTGTAGCGGTGGTCGCGATGACAGTCGTGGGGACGGTTCAACACCATCGGATCCGGCCACTTGCGGCAGATCAGGCGGAGGCGCGCCTCCGTAAGCGTGCGGGTAACGTAGGCTTCGCCATCGGGCACGTCCAGGGTGAGGCTCTGCACGCCGCTCATTGCTGCCGTGACGCACGGCTCCGCGAGCCGGTGCTCCGCGGGGCGAGACGGAACCAGGGTTGGATTTTGGCGCGAAGTACCTCTT
>JACQGL010000033.1 GCA_016199525.1 Armatimonadota bacterium | reverse complement strand
GTTAGTTGCTCTATCGGTACCGGGCCCACCGGAACGCGCCGCCCTCTCCCGCTCGTAGATGTTGTGGAGAGGGCGGCCGCCCTCTTGGTCATCTGAATCGCCTGCCCGTGGTGGGCCAGTCGACCACGTTCGCCGGGGCAGCTCGGGCGCATTACCCTGGGGATGTGCCGCCATCCGAGCGGGGGGACGCTCCACGGTTCTCGCTAGAGGAGGACATCTCCGGGCGCGTGAAGAAACGCAACTTCAAGCCCACTTGGGTAGTTCTTGCGCCGGCCCAAGAAGCGGCCCAACGCGCGGGATGTCGGAGCAGCCTGAAACAGCTCGCTATGGCTGTGCGGTTCAACAACTGGCAGATCGAGGGGTTCCGTGTCACAAATCCTTGCCATCGGTCGGCGGCTGGCAAACACCTCTCGCAGGCGCCTTCGCTGGCTGATTCTACCACTGTTGGTTGTTCTGCCGGTACTGGGCCTGCTATTCTACCAGGCCCACCGGCCCTTGCCGCCCTCTCCCGTTCAGTTCGTGGATGTGGCGGACGCGGCAGGCGTCCACTTTCGTCATGTCTTTGGCGGCAGTGGCCATAAGTTCATGCCGGAGACCGTCGGCTCTGGCGGGGCATTCCTCGACTACAATAACGACGGATGGCTGGATATCTTCCTTGTAAACTCCGCACCGTTGCCCGGATTCCGTTCGGAGAGCCCCATCCTATCCGCCCTCTTTCGCAACAACAAGGACGGCACCTTTACTAACGTTACCGAGGGGTCCGGGTTAGAAGTGGAGATGTACGGGATGGGCTGCGCCGTCGGCGACTACGATGCCGATGGCTTCGATGATATTTTCGTCAGCGCTGTCCTTGGTTCGTCTCATCTATTCCACAACGAGGGAGGCACTGGCAAGTTTAAAGACGTAACTCTAGAGGCCGGTGTAGATGACCGGGGCGGGTGGGGAACCAGCACGGCCTGGCTGGACTACGATAACGACGGATATCTCGATCTGTTCGTGTGTAATTACGTGAAATATACAATCGAAGACGATGCTTACTTTCGGAACCCGTTGTTCGGCCAGAGCTATGGCCTGCCGCAATTCTTCGATCCATTCCCAGCTGTGCTCTACCACAATCGTGGCGACGGAACGTTTGAGGATGTGACCAAGAAAGCCAAGATCGGCGTAGCACAGGGAAAGGCGCTGGGTGTCTGCACGTGTGACGTGGATCGCGACGGTTGGGTCGACCTGTTCGTCGCCAACGATATGGTGCCTAACCACCTCTTTCGCAACCGTGGCGACGGCACGTTCGAAAACATCTCTATGCCCGCCGGTGTGGCCGTGGATGCATCAGGGCACGCACGCGCGGGCATGGGCATCGATTATGCAGACTTCCGCAACGATGGCAGGCTGGCTTTCTTGATCGGTACCTTCTCGGAGGAGGACGACTACTTTTTTGTCGAGCTATCCCCCCTGGCGTTTGAGGATCGAGCTAAAGAGGCTGGTTTTACCTCCCGGCCCGATGTGGTCCTCACATTCGGTCTGGTTTTCTTCGACTATGACAACGACGGCTGGCGAGATGTGTTCATGGCCAACGGCCACATACTGGATGACATTCAAAAAGGCCGCCCCAACATCACTTTCCCCCAGCGGAACCAGCTTTACCATAACAACCGGGATGGCACTTTCTCGGATGTGAGCCGCCAGTGTGGCGCCCCGTTTGATTACATGCGCGTCAGCCGCGGATGCGCCTACGGAGATTACGACAACGACGGGGATCTGGATCTCTTGGTTACCAACAATAACGGCCCCGCTGAGCTGCTCCGCAATGATGGCGGCAACGCCCATAACTGGCTTCAGGTGCGGCTCATCGGGAAGAAGAAAAGCAACCCCAACGCCTTTGGTGCTGAGGTGCGCGTCACCGCCGGCGGCGTCATGCAGCGGGATTGGCTGCGATCCGGGGGCAGTTACCTGGTGCAGAATATGCCCCGGCTCCATTTTGGATTGGGCGATGCACCCCGCGTGGAACATCTGGAAGTACGCTGGCCAGCGGGAAAGGTGGAGCGGTTCTCGAACCTGCCGGTTAATCAGCTGATCACAGTGGTGGAGGGTCCCCCACCTTGAGCCAGAGCGTGCCGGCCATGGCGTTCTCGAACCTGCCAGTTAATCAGTTGATCACACTGGTGGAGGGCCAGGGCCTGCGCCCGCAGTTGACCGCCCAGAGCGGGGCTGCCCGATCAGCGCTCCGCAACCCAACGCCTTGAACCGTCCGGAGACATGCGGGCGCGAACACCGCGATGGAACCCGAACCCCGGTAGACCGCAGCCGGGCCTAGCGCTGGACTCTTGCGGTCTCCCCCAAGCCCCTCGCCTCCCTCGCCCGATCCGCCCCATCCGGGTAGGCCGGGTTCGTTGCCGGTAACGCCAGATATCCCGTGGAGCGGGACGGTTTTCACACTTGGATCGGAGCGAACGAGCCGTGGCTACACCAGCGGAACGAACGGGATGGTAATGTCGTAACATCTTAATGGGTAAGCGAACTAGCGATTCTGAAAGTCGCTGCCAGCAGAACGCCGGGTCTAGGAGAGGTGATCTCCGGCGGCGCGGCGCGCTTCGGAGCCGGCAGTGCGGAGAGCGATGGATGCGTCTTCCTCTGTGGGCGGTATCAGTGGCAGCGGCAGCAATGGTGCTTACCGGCTGCACTAGCGCCCGGCCTGCAGAGGGCCCATCCGCCGGGACCGCTCTGCCCCTCGTGGAAGCGACCGCCGCTTCCGGCGTGGAATTCCAACTTCATCGCGCCCGCGGTACGCAAACGAACATCCTCGATACCATTGGCCACGGCGTGGCCATTATCGATTACAATCGGGATGATCTGCCCGATCTGGTTTTTACCGGCCTGGATCAGGTCGTTGCCTACCGCAATCTGGGCGGGTTTCGCTTCCAGCGCGTAGATCTGGGTTTGCGCCAGCCCGGATGCTGGGCGGGAGCTGCGATAGCGGATGTAAACAACGATGGCTGGCCCGACCTGTACCTCGCCGGCTACGGGTGCGCCGCGCTCTACCTCAACCAGCACGGCACATTTCGAGACGTAACCCGAGCGGCGGGTCTTGTTCCCGCCCGCGGTAAGTACCCGGAATGGGGCACCAGCGCCGGATTCGCAGACCTGGATGGGGACAGTTGGGCGGACCTGGTGGTCTGCTACTACCTCGATTTTGGCCCCCAGTCGCAGCAGCGGTGTAGCACCCATCTTCCGCACGTTACCTGCGTCTGCCCTCCAAAGGTCTATCCTCCCCAGCGCCCCCGTGTGTACCGTAATCTCCGCGGCACACGCTTTCAGGACGTCACGGATGCGTGGGCCCTGCGCGGTCACGGCGCTGCTCTGGGTGTGGCCTTTCAAGACGCGGACGGCGACGGTCGCACCGATGTGGCGGTGGCGAACGACGAGCGGCCGGGCGATCTTTTTCTGAACCGCGGGGGGAAGTTTACCGAGATCGGTGCCACCAGCGGCACCGCTTACGACCGCCAGGGCCTTATGCACGGCGGAATGGGCATGGATTGGGCCGATGTGGATGGCGATCGGAAGCCCGATCTGGTAGTCACCACATTCGCCTCCGAGGATAAGAATCTCTACCGCAACCTCACCGGCCAGCAGTTCGACGACGTCGGCTGGCGCTGGGGTATCACAGGCCCCACGCGTGGAGATGTCAGCTTTGGCGTGCGCTTTCTGGATTTCGATAACGACGGCCGTGTGGACCTGCTGGTCGCCAGCGGGCACGTAGAAGAAAACGCGCACGAGAGCCGCCCAGAAGAGTCGTACGCCGAGCCTGTGCGCCTCTTCCATCACACCGGCAACACCTTCGAACCGGTGGGCGAGGCGCCGTGGGGGTCCCTGGTAGGCCGCGCCGTGGCTACCGCCGATCTGGATAACGATGGTGGCATCGATGCGATAGTCACCAACCTGGAGGGACGGCCCCTGTTGCTGCGTAACGTGGCAGATCGAGGCCACTGGTTGGGCGTAAGACTCGAGGGCCGGCAATCCAACCGCATGGCCCTCGGCGCACGGGTAGAAGTGCATGCCGGCGGGAACGTGCAGGTGTTTGAGGCCCATACCGCGGGGAGCTACATGGCTGCCAACGACCCTCGTCTGCTCATCGGCCTGGGTGCCGCCACTTCGGTCGAGCAGCTCATCGTACGCTGGCCCGGCGGAGGGCAGAGCCGTCTGACCTTCCCGGCGGTTGATCGGTGGGTCACCATCTATGAGGAAGCGTCCTCAAGCGAAGGATAGTCGGACGCCGCGCGCACGGTCGTCAGGTGCGCTCCCGGGACGACGGCGGACGGTGGTCGCCGTTGTCGCGCTCATCGCCATTCTGGTATTACTTGGCGAAGTAGCGTGGTTCAGCGATTCCGTTCAAGACTGGTGGATCGGGCGCCAGTCGTTGGCCCAACTGGAACGCCTGGTGGAGGCAGATACCGGGTCCCCACGGACCCGCTATTACTACGCGGAAGCGCTCATGCGTCAGGGCCGCTACCGCGAGGCTCTCGACCAGGCGGGCGCCGGCGCGGCGATGGATCCATCTGCCGCCCGACTTCTTCGTGTAGCGGGGCTTGCAGCCCAGGCGTCAGGCAATCCTGCGGAGGCCCGAATTCTGCTCCGCCGCGCGCGGGAACTGGGAGACCATACTGCGCCGCTGCTGGAAGGGTTGGCTATCCTGGAGATGGATCGGGGATATGCGGGAGTGGCCCTGGAGCTCCTGGACGAGTCGGTACGCCGCTACCCGAACCGCGCGGAGTCATGGCATCTGCTGGGGCACTGTCGGGGGAAGCTGGGCATGCCGAAGGGCGCTGTGGAAGCCGTGCAGCATGCCACGCGCCTCGCTCCGGGGGAACCGCGCTACTGGGTGGGACTGGCAAAAGCCTGGCTGTTCCACGACCGCCCCGATGAGGCACTCCGCGCCGCCGATCGGGCGCTTTCCCTGGCGCCCGATGACGCGAACGCGCGGTTAGCCCGCGCCATGGCGCTTGCTGGGCAGGCGAGGACCGGGCCGGAGATCGCCCAGGCGGAGACGGCATTTCGGCAGGCGGTCGAATGCCCCCGCACCGATGCCAGCACGGCGGGCGCGGCCTGGCGGGAATTCGGCAAGTTCCTGCTGGAACAAGGGCGGCCATCAGAAGCCATTCCGCCGCTGCAACGCGCCCTGGAAGAGGCCCCGCAAGATAATGCGGCGACCTACGCGCTGGCCCGGGCCTATCGGCGTCTGGGAGCAGTGGAGAAAGCCCAGGCACTGCTGCGGCAGGTCGAAAAACGCGGCGTGGCACCCAGATAGCAGAGCCTGGTCATAAACCCTCTTTCTGGCCCAGTAGGTCAGGGCCGGACGCTCTCCCCCGCATCGCAGGCCCAAAGCGTCCCTTCTCAGGCACAACAATGGACGATTCAAAGCCTCATGCCTGCTGGCTCCACTCGAAGAGTCAGCGGGCATGCCTCATGTTGTGATCGTGTCCGCTTGCCTGCCGCTGGTCCCCGGCTGCCACCGTCGTCAGGCTACTGCCAGAGGCGGGCCGTAGCCTGAACGCAATCGCTGGTGTGCCGATTCCGAGGCAGAGGATGCAGGCTCGACGGCGAAATGACCTCGCACTCCCTCCAGACCAACGCCGCGCGCCAGGGGCAGGGTAATTCCCACCCGAAGGGCAGGAGGAAAACCCTCCACGAATAGCGGATTCTGCAATCAAAGTGCTACACAAAAGTCTCGTTTACTGCATCTGATAATCGCTTGAGAGCGCCGGAGCAGCGGCCGGGCGACCGCATGGGGGCTAAACGTCAGCTCGACGGTCAAACGTCGGCCGGATAACCTGCCCGGATGGGCCAGTCCTCTGATCACTCATCACGGAGCAGGTCAGCGCTTTCTGTGCGGCCCACCCGCCGGCGATGAGAGGTTGTCAGGACCAAAGAGAGCCTCGTGCTTCACGTGTCGAGCATCAGGCGGCCAAAACGACCCTCTGCACCAATAAGAAGATGTGCGAGAAGGGCGCGCACCGTCGCTTCGGGCGGAAGGAGCGGTTTTCATCGCGAACGATCGCTCTCCTCGCGCACACCCTGTTTGTCGTGGTGGACGAAAAGTCGCGGCACATCTGGTACTTGCAGAAACCTGCTCCGATTCGAGTCTGCACGGCGGGCAAAGCGGATCGGGGTCGGAGACGTTCGCGGTCGTCATAAATCTCGACCGGTACAGGGGCGTTCCCGGCGCGCGACCCTCTCGGGGACGCCGTCGGTCGAACGGCGCAGCATGCGCGCTTATACTCGTCGCACCGCGAGGATCTCTACCCTTACATCCGTCCAGGGAGGTGTAGGGAAGGCCGTTCTGTTCCCGCGGCGTGCTGCCCTGCGGCTACCGCACCGGGTCGGAGAGAGGAGACAGAACCATGAAACGCAACCGCGGTAGGCGCCCGCATGCGCGAGCGCTGGCTCACAGCTCCGTGAGGATGGCCCTGCCGCTCGCCGGGATCCTCCTGGCTGCGCTCTTGCCTGTCTACGCCGGCACGGTGACCAAGCAAGATAAGCAGAACACCATCGCCTCGTCCAACAGGCAGTACGTGCGCATTTACGGTCTGGCGCCGCTTAGCCTCTCCAGCACCACTACGGCGTTCACCACGAAAGCCTACAACAGCTTCAGCTCCGCACCGTACCCCTACGCGTCGAGCACGAACACACGCGCGCTGTTCACTTTCTCGGGCGCCACGGTCATCAACAAGAACGAGTACGGCACCAGTACCGTGAGCACCGTCGACCCGGCGGTGGGCCTCTCCGTCTCCGACTGGGCCTGGTACTCCAGCGGCACACGTCTGGGCGCGGTGGGCGGTCCCAGCCTCTACCGCCGCAGGGGCCCCAGCAGCTTCGACGATCCCCCAAGGACGCCAACCCCCAGGGATTGGGTATCTATCCGCCTCACGATGGCCAACACCATGAAGCCGCTGCGCTTCGAAAACGACCAGTACGTGCCGGATCCGCAGGCGGAGCGGCGGCCCAATTTGATCCTCAGCTATACAGACTTTGGCGTGGGCCTGGTACCGTGTGGCCGCACCCGCGCGGCGGAAATTCAGGTGGAGCGCGCCCTGAGCCAGCTGGCAATCGCGCACGTCAACCCGCGCAGCCGGGGCGAACTCGCCCCTCCCACCGGCCTGGTCCACAACTGCAACCCCCCCCGTCGTACTGGACGCTGGGTAGATCTGCTGCCCGGCCGCTCCTGTGCTGACGAAACGCATACCACGAACTTCGTGGCTGCCGTAGTTCCTGGCGGACGGGTTCCTGAACCTAGCCCGGATCCGACGAATCCGGTGACTGCCCACCTCGTCTCTATGACCCCAGGACGCGACCAGAACGGCAACCTGGTGGACCCCACGCTGCAGATTCAGTCGGCAAACCGGCGGCTGATCCGTGTAACGCTGCCGCCGGGCGCTGCCGTCACTTACCAGATCAAGATGCTTCTGGGGGCCGTCCACTTGCCGCAGCCGGTGGCGTATAACCTGCTCTTCGTAACACGTATGCGGGAACTGGCCATCGGTTCGGAAGAAACCGTCGCGCTCTACACCGGCGTGCTGGATTACGGCGCCTGCATGCAAACCGACCCGGCCGGCCTGCCCGCGCCGCCGCAGCCAACCACCGTCCAGCCGCGCACGTTCGGGCCGCGGGACCGCCAGCACTGGGCTCACCTGCTGGCGCTCTACAACCGTTCTCTGCGGTGCTACGAGCCGACGCCTCCCAGCCTGAGGACGGGGAGGTTCTAATACCGGCCAGGTACGGTGCTGCTGGCAACCCAGACCAGGCAGCGGCGCTGCCGGATCCCGGGAGGTGATGAGATGAAACACTCTTTCGATCGGGCAAACCGGTCCTTCTGCGGACTGTTGTTCGTCCTGACGGGGCTTACGGCACTGGCGCTCCTTGCCTTGTCAGGCCTCCGTGGCGGCTTCGCCTACGCGCAGAATGGCGGACCGGTAGCCAGACTGAAGGACGTCAGGGCAACGGGTCGGCGGGATCCGGCCAACCTCTGCCGGGCGCTACCCGACCTGATCGAGGCGGACGCTAGCGAGACCAACCCCCCACCGGGGCCCAACGTCAGCTACAGCTGGTTCGTGGGCCCCGTGGGGATGGACCTCGTGGACGTGACCGAGGAAAACCAGTCGGAGGATCCAGCCCTCCTTAAAGTCGAGCTGCCGTACGCCAGGCACCAGATCTACAGCGTGCAGGTAGTGGTCAGCGTGGGGATCCCCAACTCCGACACCGGGCCGCAAACTGCCCAGGATCAGAAGAGTACCAATCCCACCAACGTCCCGCCGGCGGTGTTCCCGCTCGTCTGGCACCGGACCGAGAACCCCTGCGAGGAGGTGACCGACACCCCCGCCGCGGAGACCTACACCCAGCGGCAGTCCCTGGTTGCCACGCCCGCGTGCGGCACAGAAGCGGATCCCGGCGTCCTCCTCAACGCCACCGGCGCCGCCTGCGACGCGGATGGGGACCCCCTGAAGTTTACCTTCTGGGTAGATGGCGAGCCGCACACATTCGACGTCTTCCAGCCGAACCCCACGGACCCCGGCTTCCAGACCTCCAAACTCCCCGCGCTGCGCCTGCCGGATGCCGCCACCCACTCGCTGTCCCTGGAGGTGAGCGACGAGCCGGGGAGCGAGAACGGGGAGCAGTACGATCCCCTGTCGGACGAAACGGGCCCCGTTCATATCGTGGACCCACGGGAGGAACTGCGGCAGGAGCTGGCGGGCCTGGGCTTCGACTCCATTGAGGCGTTCCAGCAGGAGATGGCCCCCATCATCGAGCGGGCGCAGGCGGACTTTCGCCTCCAGGGCTGGGGCACGGGACAGGAGATGCAGTATTATGGGCAGAACCCGCCCGTCTTTTACAGCCCTGCACCTCCGGAGGGCATCCAACCGCTCCTGCTGGGACGGACCAGCGGGCTGCAGCCGCCCGCGGATGTTTCCGGCCACCTCCTGCGCCTGGATGCCTGGGTGGAGAGGCCGTTCGAGGAGGGGCTGGATCCCGACCAGGAGGCGCGCGGCGAGTACTTCACCGCACTGCTCAACGCGGAGACGGGCCTGATCGGCCTGGAAGACTACGCAAACCTGGTGCTGCCGCCTCAAAAGCTACCGGAAGGGCTGCTGCTGCCGGTGATCTACCGGCCCCAGAGCGACACGGGCGAGCGCTGCTTCCCGCGGCAGAGCGTGGACCGGTTCGACCTGCCGGATCTTCTCTTCTTGCAGGACGGCCTGGGCATGCTCAGAAACGCCGCCTTCGTCAGCCTGGGCTTCATTCCTATCCCGGACCAGTTGCTCAATGAGCCGCAAGCGGTGGAGAAGATGTACAAAGACCTGGCGGACCTCGGTCGGCTGTTCAACGATCAGACCGTCGATCTCTTCGCGGGCGCGGACGTTAACCAGGGCGCGCGGCATCAGCCCCAGGTGCCGCGCGTGCGGGTGCACGCCGCGGTGCACGACGGCGCCACGCTCCCGCACGTCTGCTGGTCTTTCTTCGACCCGCACTGCACCCATAACCAGGCGCAGGTAATCGTTACGCTGGACGAGACACCTCTGCCCAACATCCCGGCGGACGCGCGCAGTGCGGCGCTGCCGCCACTTACCCCGGGAGTGCATAGCGTCACCGTCCGGGTGGCTGATGAGCTGGGTTTCTCGTCCGAGCGTACCGTGCAGTTCCTGATCGCCGGGTCGATAGCGCCACTACCGATAGACCGCTAGTGGTGAAAGTAAGCAAGAGGCGCGCGCCCGCCGGCGGTTTGGCAAACCGGCTGTCCGGCGGGCTCTCCTCTTCTTTCTGGTAGCACCTGTGCGGAAACTGACGCCCTTCCGAAATCGGAGGCGCTGGTGGGCGGGGGCTATCCTGACCCCCGTCCTGTTCGCCGGCCTCGTTACATGGGCGCTGGCGGCCCTGCAATCCCTCAGCGTAGAGGGCGGCCTGGCAGCGCTGGAGCGGCAGACGCTCGGCTGGCTGCTGCTCCACCGCCCATCCCGGACCCCCGATCCGCGCATCGTCTTCGTGGCGGCAGATACCCCGCTCTACGAACAGCGAGAAGCTCCCTATTCCCCACCCGAGACCCCACCCGGTAACAAGTTGCTAATGGATTACAGAGAGCGGGATTGTGATTGCCCATCCATCCCGCGTATCTGCTACGCCCTCGCGGTGCAGCGCCTGCACCGCTTCGGCGCTCGCGCGGTGGTCCTGGATATCCGGTTCCGGCAGAAGGCCTACTCCCGGAGAGATCAGGAGGAGGTGCAGGCCCTCGCGGATGCTCTGTTCGAGGCGGGCAACGTGGTGGTGGCGGCGGGGATGGAGGCGCTCGCCCTGGACCGCACGCGGGACCCCACGAAAACCTCCGATGTGGAGCTGAGCGATCCCATCGCCGCGGTAGCCGAGAACGCCCTGACGGTCGGATCGCCGAAAGTAGATCCCCGGGACCAGGAGTACGCCGTGGAGCTGCTCCAGACGGCACACACTCGCCAGGGCGATTTGAAGGACTACTTCTCCCTTCCCTACCTCGCTTACTGCGTGTTCACCGGCCATCCACAGGAGCAGATGTCTCCCTGGAAGGACCGGATGGTGGACGGCACAATGCCCCGCCTGCTGGGGAGCCTCTTCTCCCGGCGCACGACCCCGGAGCGCCGTGCTGCTGCCGCCCACTCTTCCGCCGCTCCGGAGCCACAGGACGGGGTGGAGCTGATTACCTCGGGACAGGTCACCATAGACGAGGCGTTCTACCAGAAGCACCTGCTCATCAACTACATCAGCGGCGCGGATCCGGAAAAGGGGCGCTTCCGTCCCGTGCGGCTTTCGTGGCTCCTCACCTGTCCCCCTGATGAAGGCCGCCGACGCTTCGCGAACAAGATCGTGCTCCTCGGTGATCCGGCGACAGACCTGCATCGCACCGTAGTGGGCGCCCTTCCCGGAACCGAGGTCCTCGCCAACGCCGTGCAGGCCCTCCTGCAGGACCGGCCCATTGTCCCCGCGCCGCCCAGGTACGTCCTCACGCTCATGTTCGGCGCGGCGCTACTGGCCGCCATCGCCATCCGCCAGCTACCCGTTTTGCCAGCTCTCCTGGTGGTGGGACTGGAGATCGTCGGTCTCGGGATCCTGTCGTTCGAGATGCTGAAGCGGGACGTGTGGCTACTGGTGGTGACCCCCGCAGCGGGCGTCGCGGGCACGGCGATTCCCGCGCTGGCGCTGGCCAGCCGGTGGGGCCAGGGGATGGTAGCTCGCCTGATTCCAGAACGAATGTCCCGCCGGCTCGAGCGGGCCACCGGCTTCCAGGTGGAGGAGGGCACGGTCCTGTTCTCGGATATCCGCGGCTATTCCACCTTCTCGGAGTACATGGACCCGGCGGCCGTCATGTCTCTGCTCAACGCCTACTTCGCCACGGTGCAGGACATTCTGGACCGGTATGACGGGCACTTCGTCAAGTCGCCTGGAGACTGCGTAGTGGCCTGGTTCTCCGAGGAGAAGCGCCGCGAGCATCATGCCGAGCGGGCGATCCGCGCCGCGCTCGAGCTGGTGATGAACGCCGTCCGCTTCCGCAGCCAGTGGCCCTCCGATCAAAGCCACGCCTTCGACATCGGCGTGGGCATCAACACCGGGCCGATGGCCGTCGGCATGCTGGATACGCGCCGCCACCTGGAGCCTACGGTGATTGGCGACACGGTGAACCTGGCGTCTCGTATCGAATCGCTGACCAAGCAGTATCACGCCCCGATTGTGGTGAGCGAGGACACACTGGCTCCGGTCCGGGACCGTTTTCTCTTCGAGCCGCTGGGCGAGGTGACGGTGAGGGGCCGCAGTCAGGCGGTGAAACTCTATCGTATTCAGGGGCTGGCTCCGGAGGCAACCGCCCAGGAGACGGTGTCCCGCTGGTCTCTCCGTCGCCGGGATCGCCGGAGGGAGGCCTACTTCTTCCGCGCTCCCCAGAGACAGGTGCCGGAGGGGGTGTCTCCGGAGCCGCCGGCCAGACCGGAGGACATTCCGCCTGCTTCAGCGGATGGTCAGTCGCCGGACTCCCCCGGGCCGGCGCCACAGGAGGAAGCAGGCGCCGGCTCGAATCGTGAATAAAATCGCTCGCGGGGAAGAGAACCGGGCGATCAGAAGAGGAACTGGGCAAGCTATGGAACACCGGCACGTCTGTTCGGCCCTGCGGATTGTCCTCACCGGACTGATGCTGGGCGCTGCTGCCGTTGTGTGGGCGCAGGGCGGCGTGGTGGGTCGCGTCCAGACGGTGGCCGGCAGCGTTTCCCTGGTCCACGAGGGCGCCGCCCGTCCCCTGAACCAGGGGGGCGTGGAGCTGCGCCTGGGGGATACCGTGCGCACCGGGCCAAACGGCCGCGCCCGTGTGGTTACCGTAGATGGTAAGCGAGCTACGCTAGGACCCAACTCCTCCGTTACCCTCGGACGGGCCGGGCGCCCCGGCGCCTGGCAGGTGGAGGCGGGCCGTGCCGTGATCTGGCTCACGGGCCGGGGCCGCACCGAGGTATCCACCCCCGGCGCGGTGGCCGCGGCGGAAGGCACCGGATTTGAACTGGTCGTCGAGGAGGGGGGTACCACCACGCTCACCGTGGCCGAGGGGACGGTAGAGTACTACAACGATCAGGGCCGTGTGGTGGTGGGAGCCAACCAGCAGAGCGTCGCCCGACCGGGTCAGGCGCCCACGCGCCCAATCGCCGTGGACGCGTCCGGCGTGGTGCTCTTTGAAGGCACGGTGGAAAACTTGGCGCTCCCGGTAGAGCCGCCGCGCTTCTTCACTCCGGATCCCGGCGGGGCGGCACCCTTCGGGGTTGTTCTTACTGCTCTGGCGCAGCGCCGGCCGGATCTGGCAGAGCCCGCCGTCCAGAGCCTCGCCACTAGTAGGCCAGACTCGCCGGAAGCGGTGCTGGCATCGGGCCTGTTACTCCTGGCGCAGGGCCGCGCCGCGGAGGCGAGCCCCCTGTTGGCGCGGGCGACGGAGCTGGCCGCCCGCTCTCCCGAAGGTCCCACGTACCTCGGCCTGGCCCTCTTCCGCCAGGGCGAATTCCAGGCGGCGGAAACCTCCCTGCGGGAGGCAATCCGGCGCCAGCCAGGCGCCTACGCCGCCCACGCCTATCTCAGCAGCGTCCTGCTGGCGCGCGGCACTATTGCCGAGGCGGAAACGAGCGCCCGGCGCGCTGTGGAACTGATGCCAGACTCGGCGCTGGCACGCCAGGCGCTGGGCACCGTGTTCCTGTTTAGCGGCCGACCCCAGGAAGCCACACGCGAGCTTCAACAGGCCCTCCCGCTGAACCCGCTTTCCCCTTCCGCCCACCTCCAGCTGGCCAAGGCTCTGGCCGCCGGCGAT
>JACQGL010000001.1 GCA_016199525.1 Armatimonadota bacterium | reverse complement strand
GCGAGGGCCCCCCGCCCCCGCCCGAGCCGGATCCGAAACAGGCGCCCCCGCTGGCCGCCACCTGCCTGCTGTCCCGTGCCCACGACCTGCGCCTGCGGCCAGGCCAGATCCGCCGACTCCAGAGCACCGAGCGCCGCTACGCCGACCGCCTGCGGGCTGCCACCGCTGACCACGCCCGTGCGGTGGAGGCGCTCAACCGGCTGCTCGGGCGCCGGCCCGGCCTGGTAGTCCTGTCCGAGGTGGAGCGCAGGCGCGGCGATGTGGCCCGGCGGTATCGGCAGCGCAACCTGCTTATCAGACGAGAGCGCCGCGAGGCAGTGGCCAGCCTCACGCCCACGCAGCGCCGCCGCGCGGTGCGCATTCTAGCGGCGTGCGGAAGCAGGGGGATCCCCCTTTAGCAAACGGTTGCGGACGGTCAGCAAGTGGCTATCAGCGCCGCGCGGCGCGAGGAGCTCACCGCAACCCGGCGCGCCTTACCCCGTGGAGTTCTGCCCCAACCCGAACATCTTGCGCGCGTTGCCTGTGAGGATGGCCTGCTTATCCGCATCCGAGATCTTCGCATCCGCGAGCAGGCCAAGGGCGGCACCCGGGTTCCACGCGGGGAAACCGGTGGCAAACAGGATCCGGTGGCTGCCCAGCACCTCCACCATCGCCTCCAGCTTGCCGCGATGACAGCCGCCGGTAAACGGCTCCAGCATCACATTCACCGCCCGTTTGGCCGCGGCCACACTGGCGAGCCAGGCATCACCGCCCGCGCCCGCGGCAATTACCTTCAGCTGCGGCATCTGCTTTGCCAGCGTTTCCAGGTCACGCACGGCGGCCTCATCGGGAACGGTGACCATCAGCGGCCGGGTGTAGCGGCGATAGGCGGTCAGAATCTCCTGCGTGCCATCGCTGGCCAGCTGACTCGGCCCACGGGGATGCAGCCAGGCACCGAGGAAGGCCTCCTGACCCAGGTAGCGGCGGAGGTCTGCCACGGATGCATCGGGATGCACGGGGGTCACGACCACCCAGCCCCGCAGCGCGGCCTGGCATTGAATAGCGGCGTGAGTCTCGGCGTTGCCCGCGGCCACATCCTCCCACAGCGCGCGCTGGGAGGCGATGGCCATCAGATCGAGGCGAGCGCGCTGCAGCGTACACAGCAGGCGGTCCCGCGTGGGAGGCGAGAAGCCACGTGTCCCCAGCTCGGCGGCGAGATCGATCCCGGGCATGGTCTGATCCTTCTATCCCAGCAGACGCGCGGCGTTTCCCTCCAGCAGGGCGGCCCGATCCGCGTCGCTGATCTCCGCATACTGAACGGCGGTAATGGCGCTTCCCAGGGCCATAAGGGGAGATGCCGAGCCGAACAGCACCCGTGGCGCTCCCAGGTGCTGCACCGCAGCCTCGATTGCCCCGCCCACGAGCAGACCGGAGACCTCCACGTGCACGGCGGGTGACTGCTGCGCCAGAGCGACGATCTCCCCCAGACGAGACGCGGGAAGGGTGAACACCGTCGGTCGCACCAGCAGCGGCGCGATATCGGCCCCCAGGGGCGTTGCCAGTCCCAGATGCACACACACCAGGCGCGCCTCATCGAGCGCCCCCAGGGCGACGGCCAGGGGAGCGTACTGGGCAGAAAACGGATAACCGTGCTCGGCGGGGCAGAAACGAAAGACGCGGACGCCCTCCCCCAGCCGGGTAGTGATCTCCGCCTGGCAGCCGGGGTAGTCACGGGGATCAATCACGGCCACGGGGAGCAGCTCGGGGTGGGCCCGCGCGGCCTCCACGGCCAGAGAATTGCCAACGCTGGCGGAGTAGCAAACCGCCGCCGTGTGCCATACCAGGCTGCGCCCTACCCCACGGGCGCGCATGCTTTCCAACAGTGCCTCGGGTGTGAGTGTTCTGGCTGCGGAGCCGGGCCAGAAGCCGAGCAGTGTGTTGCAATCGATGACGGGCATACCGCGCTCCTCAGGCGGCTCTTCGATCCTATCCCCCGGGGACGAAGCGGCGCAGGGCATCCTCTATACGGGCCAGAGTCCGCTCCTTGCCCAGGACCGCCAGGGTTTCAAACAGGCCAGGACCCTCTGTCCGCCCGGTGGCGGCCACGCGAGTAGGGTGGATCACGTCTGCCGCCCTCATCTCCAGCTCCGCAGCTACTCGCCGCACCGCTTCCTCCACAGTGGCCTCGTTCCACTGGTCCAGGCGCCGGAAGGCGTCCCGTGTGCGCACCAGGATGGCGCGCGCTTCGATGGGATCCAGCCACTTCTGGACCGCTCTGGGATCATACTCCGGGGGATCGCGAAAAAAGAACTCCGCCAGCTCCGGCGCCTCCCCCAGCCGTCGCAGTCGATCCTGAACCAGAGGCAGGGAGCGCGCCGCCAGCTCGCGCTCCGACTCCGTGGGTAGCGTGTGAACCAGGCCCGCGCGCTGCAGGAACGGCAGGGCGCGCTCCAGGAGGTCCGCCGGTCTCAGCTTCCGGATGTAGACGCCGTTAATCCAATCCAGCTTCTCCAGATCAAACGTGGAGGGGTGGGGAACGATCCCTTCCAGGCTGAACAGCTCGATGAGTTCTGCAGGGGCCATAATCTCCCGGTTGCCACCAGGGGACCAGCCGAGGAGCGCCAGGAAGTTGACGAGGGCCTCCGGCAGGTAGCCCTCCTCGCGGTAGTCCAGTATCGGGCGGGCGCCCAGGCGCTTGCTGAGCTTCTTGCCACCCGGCTCAGTAATCAGGGAAAGGTGCGCGAATACGGGCGGCTCCCACCCAAACGCCTGGTACTCCAGCAGATGGCGCGGGGTGGAGGGGACCCACTCCTCCGCGCGGATGACGTGGGTGATGCCCATCAGATGGTCATCCACTACGTTCGCGAACTGGTAGGTAGGATAGCCGTCGGACTTGAGGAGGACGTGGTCGTCCAGCTCGCGGTTGCTATAAGTGATGTAGCCGCGGATGGCATCTTCCCAACCCGTCTCTCCCGCAAGGGGAATGGCAAAACGCACCACGAAGGGCGCACCGGCTGCCGCCCGTTCCTGGCGCTCGGCCTCGCTCCACGCACGGCAGTGGCGATCGTAGCCGTAGGGGTGGAGGTTGGCCGCCCGGCGGGCCGCGCGCACGGCTTCCAGGCGTTCGCGGGGGCAGTAGCACCGGTAGGCGGCCCCGCGGGCGATGAGCTCGTCTGCCAGCCGATGGTAGATATCCAGACGCTCGGACTGGCGATACGGTCCCGCCGGGCCACCGACCTCGGGGCCTTCATCCCAGTCCAGGCCCAGCCAGCGGAGCGCTTCTTTGAGGTATGGCTCCGCGTCGGGGAGGGTGCGCTCGCGATCCGTATCCTCGATACGGAGGATGAACCGCCCCCCGCAGTGACGCGCAAACAGCCAGTTGTAAAGCGCAGTCCGGAGGTTACCCGCGTGCGGATAGCCGGTGGGGCTAGGCGCGAAGCGGACGCGCACCGGACCGGGTAGCGGCGCGTTCGAGTTCATCAAACAGTACCAGGGGCGGCAGATGGAAGGCTACTCGGCCTCCTCCCACGCCTCTTCTTCCTCTTCGACGGCGCGGGCGCGGCGGGGTCCCTTACGCCGCGTGGCCTTCTCCGCGCGGCGCTCGTCGAAGCGCCAGATCCCCGGCTCCGGCAGCAACTGCGTGAAGTAGCGCTGGGCGCTCAGGACGCTCGCCAGGGTGACGCGCCGGATGCGGCGGACCACGTTTGCCTGCGCAAAGAGGGTGACGAAGTGCAATCCCTCCGGGTAGCGGCGCAGGATGCGGGTGACGATCTCCGTAAGGGGCAGGCCCTCCAGTTCCGCCTCGCCGCGCAGTATCAGCAGCTCCTGGAGGCGCTCCATGGGGATATCCAGCAACAGCTCACGCTCCCCCGAGTACTGGAGCTGGTATTCGTCCGGCTGGGCAGTCGGGAGGACATGGAATAGACCGCCCGTCCAGGGAAGGTTGGCGTCGTACCACTCCTTCAATCCGAAGACGAGGCCCAGGCGGTTGTTAAGCCAGGCTTCTATCCGGCCGCTATTGGCGGTAAGCAGGTGCAGCTCCACCAGATCGGGTGCGAAGGGGAAGAAGCGCCGACAGGCGTTGGGCACATAGATTGTGCCCGCCACGTAGTGATGGAGCGGCGGACTGACGCGCAGCTCCGCGGGCGGTTCCGCCTCTGGAGGGAGGTCGTCGTCGCCCACGTCCTGCATCAGCGGGTGCAGGATCTGCTGATCCAGATTGAACTTCCAGCGTTCGGGGGGCAGGATCTTGTCAATCTCCTCCCCCTCCTCAGCGGTGTAGACGCGCTCATCGAACGCCAGGCCCTCGGGCAGGGTCTGAATGTCACTGGGCAGCGTGCCGTCGAGGCGAAGGCGCTCGCCACCCACCCAGACGAAGCGCGGATCGGAGCGGAGGCGGGCCTCCAGACTTTCCCGAATGGCGGCGAAGGTGCGGCTGCCAGGAAACGCTTCCAGCACATCCTGGCAGAGCTCGGTGACGCGGAACGAACGTTCGAGGTAGCGTTCCATGTAGTCGTGCACCTGGTCGAGGTCATCGGCGGTCACCTGCACCACCGGCACGACTTCTTCCTCTTCCGCAGGCAGGACGGTAGCCAGCAGGTCGGCAGCCAGCTCGGGATGAGCCGCCATCTTGCGGATGGTGGACAGCAACCGCTCCCGGTGCGCGCGGCTCTGCCAGCAGGGTCCGGGCAGGAGGCTCACCTCCCCGGATATCAGCAGGTCGTTAAACAATGCCTGCGGTTCCACATCGGGGAAGCGTCGCCAGACCACATAAGTGAGCGCGGCATTGGGGAGCGGTTCCGGAGCGGCATCGAGGAGGGCGCGGGCATAGGCCAGGGGGTTGTCGCCGCCCACATTCCCCTCCGCCGCCGCGAGCGCGGGGGCCAGAAGCGCGGGATCCTCAAAGTTATCCCACACCACCTCTTCCGGGTCATCCGAAGTGAGCGCCAGCAGCCAGGAAGTAACGGCCACCCGGCCCCCGGGAACCTGGAAAAAGCGTGGGTGCGTGGGCGCCATCCGGCGGATCATGGCCGCGTAGTACTCGGGGTCCCGGCCGTAAACGGCAGCGATGAAGGTCCCCACGTCCGTGGGGGTAGCGGGGTGTCCCAGCTGGTTGATGAAATCCTCCATCGCGCGCTCGATGGGGCGGCGGGTATCCACCTCCGCGCGGCCCGCCCGCACGGCCAGGTCCCACAGGCGGTTAGCGTGCGCGAACGTGGCCTCACTATCCATTACCAAGCGCATCAGCGACGCGAGTGCGCCACTTTCCTCCTCGTCCAGGATCAGCCCGAGCTGCTCCGCCACTTCGCGCCCCACGTCCGCAGTGCGCAGGGGTTCCGGGGCGGAGATGACCACCCCGAGCGCCAGGGAGCGAAGCCAGTCCAGCGCCTGCTGGCGCTGGCGTTCCTCGGCAGTCCGCTCCACCACTTCCGTTGCTTGAACAGGGATGTTGATGCTCATCGTTCCACGCAAGGTTGGGAACCCGTGCTTATCGGGCTCCGGTGTCTCTACACGGCGATTTGTAGCAGGTCGGCGGCCGGGGACGGGGGCCGATGGATCCGGCGCAGGACGCGCGCTCGCAGGTCGTATACCTCCACGCCCGTAATCTCCACTTCGATGAAGTCGCCCGGTTGCACATCAGGCACCCGCGCCAGGTGGAGGTAGGTCTCCCCGTCTATCTCAGGAGCCTGACCATAGATCCGCCCGACCGCTCCTTTCGGTTCCAGACGTTCGATCACCGCTTCGGCGCGGGAGCCCACCCGGCGCGCGAGTGCCTCGGCGGTGATCTCCTGCTGCAGGGCCATCAGGCGATGGTAGCGCTCTGCCTTCACCCGACGGGGCACCTGGCGGCGGGAGGCGGCAGGGGTTTCTTGTTCACGGGAGTACTGGAAAGCACCCACCCATTCGAGCCGCGCCGCGCGCAGGAAGTCCTCCAGCTCGCGGTAGCGGGCGTCCGTCTCCCCGGGGAACCCGACAATGAAAGTGCTGCGCACAAATACCTCGGGGCAGGCCGAGCGGAGCTTCTCTAATAGCCGCAAGAACTCCTGCCCATCGCCGGGGCGGTTCATGCCGCGGAGCACGGCCGCCGAGACGTGCTGGAACGGCATATCCACGTATTTGCAGACGCGCGGGAGAGCCGCCATTGCTTTCAGGATGGGCCACACGTGGCGATCCGGGAACAGGTACATCAGCCGGATCCAGCGCAGGTGCCGGATCTCATTCAGCCGCTCGAGCAGCTGCGGTAGTTGATGGCCGATGCCAAGGTCCACGCCGTAGCGAGTGGGATCCTGTCCGATAAGGATGACCTCGCGCACGCCGTTGGCGACGAGGGTTTCCACTTCGCGCACCACGGCGGGGATCGGACGGCACTCCATCGGACCGCGGATGGCGGGAATGGTGCAGAAGGCGCAGTGCCGGTCGCACCCTTCGGAGACCTTGACGTAAGCGGTCCACGACGGAGTAGCGCGGCACCGAAGGCGGTAGCCTTCGAAACCAGCGGCAGGGCCGCGCACCGCCAGTTCGCGAGCACCCTTCAGCACCCGATCCAGGAGCGCGGGCAGCTCGTGGCCCTGACCAACGCCGAGGAAGCCATCCACCTGCGGCAAGGCATCGGCGGCCTCAGCGCGGAAGCGCTGGGCCATGCACCCGACGGCGATGACCGCCTGGCAGTGCCCCTCACGTTTCAGGCGAGAGACTGCCTGAAGCGTCTCAACCGACTCCTGGACGCTCGCTTGCAGGAAGCCGCAGGTGTTAACAACCACCACGTCCGCACGGGAAATATCCCCCGTGAGTTCGAAGCCGCGGGCCCACATGTGGCCCAGCATGACTTCGGCATCCACCAGGTTCTTAGGGCAGCCCAGATTGATGAGGGAAACTCTGGAGGGCATGGCGGCGCAGTGCAGAAGCTCGCCTGATTATAAGGGCGCACGGCGCCATGCGTCAACCCGCGCCTTATTGTGCTTCCCCGGAGCAGGTAGCAGCGGGCGAGGGTGGCTCGCCACCGCGGCCCAGACGGCGGCAGCATCGCCCTGGCCACGGTGATCCCGACTGCGTCAGGATCTTACCCACAAATCCCAAACTTACCCGGGCGGCCACCCGAGGCGCCGGCCCCCCAGAATGTGCGCGTGCAGGTGCGGCACACTCTGCCCTGCGTCGGCGTGGGTGTTAATGACCACCCGGAAGCCGGACGCGGCAATTCCTTCCTGCTCCGCAATCCGCCGTGTCACCAGCAGCAGATGCCCGAGTAGCGCCTGATCCCCGGGCTCCGCCTCGGCAAGACCGGGCAGATGGCGGCGCGGGATGACCAGGATGTGTGTAGGCGCCTGGGGATTCAAATCGTAGAACGCCACCAGCTGGTCATCCTGATAAGCGAGCCGTGCCGGGATGCTCCCCGCCGCTATCTTGCAAAAGATGCAATCGTTGACCATGGAATACGGTTCCGTTGCTCACAGCCCCCAGATCCCTGTGTTAAGGAGGAGGGATGAGGAGATGCCCTGTCTCTGTCCTCTCTTCTACCCGTAATTTGCCGTGATGCGAGTAAACGTGGCCCAGGCTACCCGGCCAGCTGCGCCTCTGGAGGCGAATCGATCCCCGGGAGTCGCGGGCTCTTCCAAATCCCTATTGCCCCATCCCCACCAATCCTCCCATCCCCTTATTTCTTACACAAAGGATGGGGGAACGCTTACGGGGGTGCGCGTCAGCGTTTTGCGTAAGGCTGGGCCCGACGGATCTTCCGCCGCCCCTCCAGGGCG
>JACQGL010000038.1 GCA_016199525.1 Armatimonadota bacterium | reverse complement strand
CGACTGTCCATCGCCGCTGACTACCCAGCGGCCGTTTCCCGACACACAAACCCGCCCCGTCGCGCGCTTACTCTATCCACATCCACGGCGGCAAGCAGAGGCTACGGACCTTTGCCATGATCCGCGGTGGCCCTCGCCACAAATACGCTGTCCGCCAGCTCTCGTCCGATGGCGTGTTCCATCTCCCCGATGCGCACCCGCAGAGGACCTCCGTAGGGGGCCTTGTCCAGCATCTCTACGGAGGCATCCGGATAGAGCCCCAGACTGGCCATGTAGCGCAGCATCTCCGGGTCCGTATCCCGCACGCGGCGCACCACGCCGGATTGTCCGGGTTCCAGCGTCGTCAGCCGTTCGTGCGTCTCTTCCAGGATCGTGCCTTCTTTGGTGGGGATGGGATCTCCGTGCGGATCGCGCGTAGGATGGCCCAACATCTGGTCGATGCGCTCCTCGAACTCCTCGGATATAGCGTGCTCCAGCCGCTCGGCCTCGGCGTCCACCTGGTCCCACGAGTAGCCCAGCGCCTCCTTCAGATACAGCTCCAGGAGACGATGGTGGCGAACGATCTCCAGCGCGATCTTCTCGCCGGAGGGAGTCAATCCGAGCCTCTGGTTTCTGCCAGAGCGCACCAGGTTCATCTCTGCCAGCCGCTTGGTCATCTTGGTAACCGCCGCCGGAGAAACGCCCAGTCGTTCGGCGACGAGCGAGGGACTGACCAGGCCGTCCTCGTCGCGCAGTTTGTAGATGATTTTCAGATAATCTTGAACAGCGGTGCCGATCGCCGGTGGGGTTGGTGTTTTCCGTTCCTGCAGATCGCCGTCGTTCATACTTGTTGTTAACATGAGTTTACACCGGTTCTTAACGGCGGTTAAGTATACCCATTTTCATCGGTTAAGTAAACCTCCCGCCCCCGCGGGACCGCTCGGCACAAGCAGAAGCAGAAGCGCGGCACTCGGGTTACTCCTGGTTTCGGGTGCTCCTTATCTCTCGCTGCCATCGAGGGACGCCTCCACCCGGCCCTCGATGCGGTCCGCGTTGACCCAACCCCCTCCCGCTCCCTATAATCCGTGCGGACGCGAAGACGGGGTAACCGCACCGAGGCGCTAAGGGAGCAGGTTGGCCATAGGGCGTGCTGCCACCCGTCCGTAACAGCGTCGTTTCGAAATAAGGCAGCGGCCCGTCCTGCAACCCGGCAAGCGTGGCCGGACGGCACGATGAGGATATCTATGCCGGTGGATACCCTGGCGCTGCAAATCAGCGCTCCGGGGGCAGCCGCTGGTCTGGCGCTGTTCGGGCTGCCCGAAGACGCGCAGACAGCGGCCCTCTTGCGGGTGGTCGGCACGCGGGCAGGCGACCCCCATACCGGAGCCGCCTTCCTGGACGTCCTGCTTCCTGCCCTGGCCCAGTGTCCCGATCCGGAAGCGGGACTGCGCCACCTCGAGTTCTGGTCCTCCCACCTGCCCACGCCCGCCTCCACGCTGGCAGCCCTGAAGCAGCATCCCCGCCTGCTGGCGGATCTGCTTCACCTCCTGTCGCTAGGCGTCTACTTCACCGGAACGCTGGTGCGCGAGCCGGGGCTCTACGCCGTGCTGCTGGAGGACGAGGGCGCGCGCCCCTGGCTGGTCCCAAAGACTTTCGAGAGGGCGGTGGAGTCCGCGCTGCGCCCGTTGCGCCAGGCGTCGTCGCGCCGGGATGCGCTGCGCCGCGCGCGCCACCGGGAGACGCTTCGCATTGCCTGGCGCGAGCTAACCGGACGAACGACCCCTCGCGAAGCGACCCGCGAGTTCTCCGAGCTGGCGGATGCGCTCCTGGGGGCTGCCGGCCGTCTCGCCCACGAGGAGTTCCCGCTCCGCTATCCCTCCCCCGTGCCTCCTCCTCGCATTGCCGTGATCGCCATGGGCAAGCTTGGAGGCTGTGAACTGAACTACAGCTCCGACGTGGACCTGCTTCTAGTCGCCGACGGGCCGGAGCCGGGTGATGAGCGGGCTCTGCGCGCTGCACAGCGCTGGGGGGAGCTGTTCATCGCCATTCTCACCGAGCAGACAGGTGAGGGGCATGTCTTTCGGGTGGATATGCGACTGCGCCCCGAGGGGCGCTTTGGCTCCCTGGTGCGCTCGCTGGACTCCTTTCGGGCCTATTTCGACCGCTGGGTGGAAACGTGGGAACGGCAGGCCCTGCTGAAGGCCCGGTTTGTGGCCGGAGACCCAACGGTAGGCAGCCGCTTCGTGGCCCTGGCGCAAGCAGTGGCGTTCGCCCGCGGGCAGAGCCCCACCGTGCGCGAGGAGGTGCGGGATATGCGCCTGGCCGTCGAGCGCCGGTTGGAAGCCGCGGGCGAGATCGAGATGAACGTTAAGGAGGGGCGCGGCACCATCCGCGACATCGAGTTCACCGTTCAGCTCCTCCAGTTGCTCTTCGGCGGGGAGCGGCCGGAACTGCGCGCCGCAAACACCTGGGAAGCGCTCGGGCGGCTTGCCGAAGCGGACCTCCTGGCCCCCGAGGAGGCGCGCACGCTGCACGCCGGCTACGACTTCTTCCGCACTCTCGAGCATCGGCTCCAGCTGTCCGAAGACCTGCCGGTGAGGCTTCTGCCTGCTTCGGAGGGGGAACAGTACCGGCTGGCCCGCAGTATGGGCTACCCCACGGCGGCAGTGCTGCTGGCGGACTATCGGAAACAGGCTGCGGCGGTGCGAGCGGTCGCAGACGCGATTTACGCCCGGCTAGGGTTCCCGGGAGAGGACGGCGCGGATCGCCTGCCGGGCCTGATCCTGGCGCTGGACGCCCCCGCGGCGGCAGAACGAGTGGCCCAGATTCTGGCCGACCGGGGCTTCCACAATCCCGAAGACGCCGCCGCTATGCTCCGGTGGCTGGCGTTCGGGCCGTCGGACTCCCATACTGCGTCTACACGTCGTGCATTCGCCGAGCTGTCCCCCACACTGATCGAGGCCTGCGCGGCAAGTCCGGATCCCGATGCCGCTCTGGCAGGGTTCCAGCGTCTGGCAGATGTGAAGGGGCTGCACCGGACCTTCTACCGGTCGTATCTGGAGCGCCCGGGGCCGCTGGCGGCGCTGTGCCGTATCCTGGGTGGGGCGCCCGGGTTGAGCGCGGTAATGACCCGTCAACCGGAGCTGCTGGAAGCGGCGCTGGCCGAGAGCAGCGCTGAGGCGGTGGATACCACGACGACTCCAGGCACGCTGGTCGCGGCGCTGCGTCAGCGCCTGGCTACGGTCCACGGGGACGCCCACAGAACAGACGCGCTGCGCCGCTTCAAGCGCCGCGAGCTGGTCCGCGTCGTGGCGCACGATCTGCTCTGCGAGCCGGCGCCCGAGCAGATCCTGGCCGAGTGGTCGGATGTCGCCGAGGCATGTCTCCAGGGAGCGCTCGAACTGGCCGTGGATGGGGCTCGCCGGGAGGGACACAGGGTGGCCGGGGAGGCTTCCGGTTTCGCCGTCCTCGCCCTGGGACGGCTGGGCGGCCGGGAACTGCACTACGCTTCGGATTTGGACCTCGTCTACATCTGCCGGCCGGCGACCGGCGGACCTGCCTATCGGCAATATGAAGCCCTCGCTCAGCGGTTTCACGAGATCATCCAGGCGACTACGCGCGAAGGTGCCCTGTTCGCAATTGACCTCCGCCTGCGGCCGGAAGGGAAACGGGGAGCGTTCATCACGCACGTGGATACGTGCCGCGACTACTTCCGCGAGCGTGCGGAGACGTGGGAGAAGCAGGCCTGGATCAAAGCGCGCGGCATCGCCGGGGACGCCGCCCTGGCCTGGGAGCTGCTCGCCGACCTGGCGCCCCTCATCTACCCGTCCGAACCGTCGGAGGAATGGCGGCGGAGCATCGCCCGCCTCAAGCGGCGGATGGAACGAGAGCGCTGTCGCCCTGAAGAGCGGGATCGCCACCTTAAGCTGGGGCCAGGCGGGCTCTCGGATGTAGAGTTCGTCGTTCAGTGGCTCCAGC
This sequence comes from Armatimonadota bacterium, assembly GCA_016199525.1. Lineage (GTDB taxonomy): Bacteria > Armatimonadota > SYMT01 > SYMT01 > JACQGL01 > JACQGL01. The sequence continues at coordinate 977 of JACQGL010000038.1, read as the reverse complement.
TGCGCCACGGCAGCGCGAATCCGCCGGTGCAAGTGGCCAACACCTTCCTGGCACTGGCGGCCCTGCGGGCGCACGGCCTGCTAACTGAGAAGGAGCACACGGTGCTCCGGGATGGCTACTCCTTCCTGGTGGCCCTCCGCCAGCGCCTTACTCTCCGCGACCTGACCGCCAGCGCGGATCTGCTTCCCACCGATTTACGAGACCTGAACTGCCTGGCTCGCGCTGTGGGCCTGCAAGGGGCAGACGCGCTTCGGGAGCGCCTGTGCGTGGTTCGCGCCGCCATCCGGGAGGTCTTCGAGAGCTATCTCGGCGTGGAGCGTGGTAAGGAGTAGAGGATCAGCGCTCCTCATCATCGGTCCGCAGGATGCGCTCTCGCAGGGCGAGTACCTGCGCCGCCGCCCGCGCGTCGTGGCCCCGCGAGTAGCTCGCCGTCTTGAAGTCCAGCTCTACCTCACTCCCGTCCGCCGTGGGGTAGACGTGCAGGATCAGGGCAAGCCGGTCTCGGGGGCCGCCCAATGTGCAGGCGGCGGTCAATAAGCCGCGCTCTGCGTCGGCGTAGCGCACCTCAGCCCCTGCCTCCGCGAGCGCTGCCTCGCACCGCGCGAACGCCTGGGTAGGGGAGACGGGGAGGGCGAGCACGAGCTCCTCCGGGGGAAGAAGCGGCTGCGACAGCCGTTCCGTCTTCGGTCGTACGGATCGCAGTAGCAGGAGCACGCACAGGGCCAGTATGGCGAGGAGCAGGATTATCTGCATCAGGAAGATCCCCGCCGCATTGTATCATCGGTGTTCCAGGTGCTGCAGAAGCCAGGATGATGGGGAAACGCTGACATTACAGCGGCAAGTTGTGCCTGTATTGTGGACTGTTGGGCGGCGGTGGCGATAGCGGCGACGGAAAGCGGATCCCGCGCCTGCCGAGTATCCCTGGGATGCCGAACGTGGGCTGGCGGCGGTAATCAGGGAACGGTCAGGGGGCGGGG
>JACQGL010000266.1 GCA_016199525.1 Armatimonadota bacterium | reverse complement strand
GCTACGATGGCCGGCGCTACGGCCACGGGGATCTCCACGCCCTGCCCAAGGACATCGGTCCCCAGGCAATGTTCATTAACCAGGATCTCTTCCAGCGGCTGCATGAACCCCCACCCAGCCCCCGCACGCCGCTCACCTGGTCCCAGGCTTTGGCGCTGTGGCAACGGCTGACGCGCGATGAAAACCACGACGGGCGGACAGATCTCTGGGGTGTATACGGCTTCCCGCTGGAGGCGGCGGTCTGGTCCCACGGCGGGGAGTTTCTCAGCGCCGATGCGCGCCGCTTCACGATGGCGGCCGATCCCCTGGCTCTGGAAGCCCTCCAATGGACGGCGGATCTCCAGGCGGTGCACCGTGTCGCCCCGCAGGAGAGGCAGCGCGAGGCGCTGCCGGTGGATGCGATGTTCCTCACCGGGCGCCTGGCCTGTTTCATCGGGGGACGGTGGATGGTGCCACTGTTCCGGCAGGCGCCGTTCAACTGGGATGTGGCGCCCATCCCCGTGAGCGATCGCACCCGCCGCCCGGCAGGCTGGTCCGGCTCCGTAGGGCTGGCGATGGCGCCGGAGTGCCGCCACCCCGAGGCCGCCTGGCAGCTTATCGAGTTCCTCGCCGGGCCGGAGGGTCAGGCAGCGCAGGCACGCATGGGCTTTCAGATCCCCAACCAGCGCCCGCTGGCGTGGACGGACGTCTTCCTCCAGCGCGCGCAACGGCCCGCCCACGCGGAGGTGTTCGCGGAGGCGGCGCTCTATCAGCAGCCCAACCCTTCCACGCGCACGCCAGACAACGAATGGTGGACGCTGCTTCACCAGCGGCTGGCACCTGTCTACCGGGGCGAGGTGCGAGCGGCAGAGCGCCTGCATGCCATTGTGCCGGAGGTGCAGGCGGCCCTGGATCGAGGGTGGCGGCTGCTGGAGGCAGGCCGGTGAAGATGGACATGCCGCGGACCACCACGGGGCGGCTGGCGCGGGCGGAGGCGCGATGGGGCTATGCCTTCATCCTGATGCCCTTCGTGGGGCTGGCCCTGTTTCTGGTCGGGCCACTGGTCGCCTCCGGCGTGCTAAGCCTGCACGACTACCCGCTGCTGGGCACGCCGCGCTGGATCGGCGCGCAGAACTACCGGCAGCTCTTCCTGGACGATACCTTCCGCGCGGCGCTGCGCAACACGGCGATCTTCCTGCTGGGGATCCCGGCGGGGATGGCGCTCTCCCTTGCCCTGGCGGTGGCGCTCAACCAGGGCGTGCGCGGGACGGTGCTGTTCCGCGCCTGCTACTTCCTCCCCACGGTCACCTCGGTGGTGGCGGTATCGCTGCTCTGGATGTGGCTCTACAATCCCGAGTTCGGGCTGGCCAATGCGCTGCTCCAATCGGTGGGGCTGCCCGGGCCCGCGTGGCTTCAGGACCGGTTCTGGGTCTATCCCGCACTGATTCTGATGGGCATCTGGGGCGGGGTGGGAATCTCGCTGCTGCTCTACCTGGCGGCGCTACAGGCGGTACCGCGCTCCCTGCTGGAGGCGGCCACCCTGGATGGGGCCGGCCCGTGGCAGCGGTTCCGCCACGTGGTCTGGCCGCTGCTCACGCCCACCACCTTCTTCATCGCCGTTATGTCGGTGATTGGCACGCTGCAGATGTTCGGGCAGATCTACCTGATGACCCACGGCGGGCCGGATAACGCCACGGTGACGGTGATGTACTACCTCTGGCAGCAGGCGTTCATGCTCAACCGGATGGGCTACGCCTGCGCCATCGCCTGGGTGCTGGGAGGGATCATCGCCGCGGCCACGGTGGCGCAGTTTCGCCTGGGCAGGCGGTGGGTTTGTTACGCCGATGCGTAACCGGGAACGATCCGTGCGGCAGCGGGGCGTTCGGGCGGCGGCTCTTGGCCGGGCGGCGCTGTTCCTGGCACTGGCCCTGGGAGCGGCGGCCACCGCCCTGCCGTTCTGGTGGATGGTCTCTACCAGCCTTCAGCGTCCCGCCGAAGTGTACGACTGGCCGCCGCACTGGTGGCCGCCCGCGCCGCAGTGGGAGAACTACGCGCGCGTGATGCGGGTGGTCCCTTTCGGGCGCGCGGTGCTGAACACGTTGATACTGATCGTGCCGCCGCTGGGGGTGGGGCTGTTGGCCAGCGCGCTGGCAGGCTATGCCTTCGCGCGGCTGCGGTTCCCGGGGCGGGAGGCGTTGTTCGGGCTGCTGCTCGCCACGCTGATGATCCCCGGCGCGGTGACCCTGGTGCCGTTGTTCATTCTCTTCCGCGAGCTGCGCTGGGTGGACAGCTTCCGACCGCTCATCGTGCCCGGGCTGTTCGGCGGCGCCTACGCCATCTTCCTGATGCGCCAGCACTTCCGCTCCCTGCCTTCGGAGCTGGAGGATGCCGCCCGCGTGGACGGGTGCAACCCCTGGCAGGCGTTCCGGCTGGTGATGCTCCCCCTGGCGAAGCCGCCCGTGATCACGCTGGCGCTGCTGGGGTTCCTGGGCGGCTGGAACGAGTTCCTGGGGCCGCTGATCTACCTGCACTCCGCGGAGAAGTTCCCGCTGCAGCTGGTGCTGGCGGAATTCCAGAGCCTGTACTACCGCGACTGGACCCTCATTATGGCAGGCGCCGCCCTGGCGAGCCTGCCGCCCATCGCCCTGTTCCTGGTGGGGCAGCGCTCGTTTGTTGAGGGCATCGCAGTCACGGGGTTGAAGGGATGAGGCGTGCGAGGGAGAAGGATGCGGGACTGCAGTCAGACGGCTCGTGCTACTAAGCCCTCATCCGTCGGGTGTAGGCTTGTGTTGGAATTGACTGATGCCGGTAGGATTCTTGCAGTTACCCTGCGAAAAAGCGCTTCGGAGGTCACCGCGGCCAGGCTCTCTCTTTGGGAAGAGCTCGGCTGCCAACAGAGCATCTGTGAGGGGCCATCATCATGGCGTCTCAAAACTCCTACCATATCGAAGTCAGACACGATGGCTTGCATAAGTATCGTGTCATTCGGAGCAGCGACCGAGCTGTGGTAGAACAGCTGGCGCAGTATCAGTTGAGAGCCTGGGATGAAATGTGGAAGAAGCGGCTGGCTGCAGAGGAGCAGAAACGCCAAAGGGATACTGCTGCGTTGGAGAGAGAGGCAAAGAAAGCCATTGCCACAGAGCAAACCAGAGAAGCCCAGTCTATTCTACGTGAGCTAGATGAGACTCTACTGCGCACCCTCAGTGTTGATGATCGCATTGATTGGCAGACCTTGAAAGATTATAAGCCTTTCCCGACAGCACGACCTTCACCTCCGCCGCTTCTAGAGCTGCCTCAAGAACCTAAGCCAGGTGATGCACGATATCGGGCACAGTTCACACTTATTGAGAGGCTGATAGCCAGCAAGCGGGAGAGACGAGTGGCAGAGACAAAGGAACGGTTTCGGCACGATCGTGAGCAGTGGCAGAGGAAAGTTGAAGAGATCCAACGAGAGAACCGCCGTCGCCACGAGGAGTACAAGAGAGCGCTAGCAGAATGGGAAAGATCAAGACAAGCGTTCTTGAAGGAGCAGCAACAGCGGAACGATGCCATTGACACAAGGCGCAGACAATACGAGGCAAAGCACCCTGAGGCGATCGTTGATTACTGCAGCCTAGTGCTTTCTAATTCGCACTACCCAGACTTCTTCCCTCAAGAGTTCGAGATGGACTATAACCCTAATAGCAAGCTTCTCGTTGTTGAATATGCTTTACCAGCCCCGGGCCAAATCCCTACAGATAAAGAGATCAAGTATATCCAATCTCAAGATAAGTTCGTTAAGGTCAAGGCCTCTGCATCTGAAGCAAATGACAGGTATGATTCATTGCTATACCAAGTTTGTCTTCGTACGATACACGAGTTATTCGAGGCGGACGTAGTAGACGCGCTGGAAGGTGCTGTCTTTAATGGTTGGGTCCGATCAACTGATCCCGCAACAGGCCTAGAGAAAAATGCCTGCATTCTGTCTGTGCAGTGCGGTAAAGTGGAATTTTCGCACATAGACTTGCGGAAAGTAAACCCCAAATCATGCTTTAAAGCCCTGAAGGGCGTGGGTAGCGCTGCTCTGCACATGTTGACAGCGGTAGCATCTGTTGCTACGTTCGATAAGGCAGATCGACGGTTTGTCTCAAGCCGGGAGGTAGCGGAAGGCCTGGATGAAACTGTTAACCTCGCAGCTATGGACTGGGAGGACTTTGAGCATCTGATCAGGGAGGTCTTCGAACAGGAGTTCACATCGACGGGTGGCGAAGTTAAGGTGACTAGGGCGTCACGAGACAGGGGCGTTGACGCGGTCGCATTCGACCCGGACCCCATAAGGGGTGGCAAGATTATCATCCAAGCGAAGCGATACACGAACGTTGTGGATGTTTCAGCGGTGAGAGATCTCTACGGAACAGTGTTGAACGAGGGTGCGACGAAAGGGATACTCGTTACGACGGCGGACTACGGTGCGGACGCATACGAATTCGCCCGAGGGAAGCCGCTGACGCTCTTGAACGGCTCCAATCTGCTGCATCTCATTGAGAAGCACGGGCATAAAGCAAAGATCGATCTTAGAGAGGCAAAGGAGGTGCTGACCCGAAAAGAGACGGTCTGAGCGCGGCGACTGATCCCCCAGGGCAGCCCTAGTACCCCTCACCTCCGTTCTTGCCCTGTACCCCGCTTCTCACGGCTACTCGTGCCTGCAGCGGGTTCCACGTGCACGCTCAGCTCCCGCTCGATCATCCCGCCCACGGCGCGGACGGTGATCGGCCCCCGGTAGTCGCCGGGTTGGCGCGGGATGACGCGCACCGTCAGGGTGAATGACTCCCCGGGACGGAGAGCGCGGTCGTACTGGTAGGCGGGGACCTGGCGGGCCACCACTCTGGCCCCGGGGACGGCAGGCGGTGCGAGATCCGTGACGCTTTCCACATCGCGCGGCGGCGGCTCCACACGCTCCACAGTCATCCCCGACACCAGAGAGGGAGAAAGCTGCAGTGCCTCCACCGTGATCGAGTCCGCACGGCGGTTCGTAACCACAATCCGCAGGGCGGCGGGGCGGTTCACTACCAGCGCCCCTTTCGGCGTCACCCGCATTCCCACACGCTGGGGCGGCAGGCTGGCGTTGATCGCCACCAGAATCCCCAGCGCCAGCAGTGCCGTCGTCGCGAGCGCCGCCAGGCTGATCAGCCCACCCAGCACCAGCGCCCACAGCGCCGGACGCGGCAGGCGCCGGTACCAGGGGCCAGCGGGGGCGGTTTCAGCCGTTCTGCAGGTGTTCGTATCCATTGCATTCATTCCTGACCCTTGCCGCGCTTGCTGAAGTAGCGCTATCCCTCCCGCCCCGGCTGCAGGTGCTTCTCAAACCACTCCAGGATGCAGCCCAGCCTTGCCAGCCGCAGATCTGGGGGGCCGTTTCGGGACACGCCGTGGTTCGCCTCCGGCGGGAAGCGGATGTAGCGCACCGTCTTCCCCAGGCGATACAGGGCGGTGAACCACTGGTCCGCCTGCTCGATGGGGCAGCGCAGGTCCCCCTCGCTGTGGAGGATAAGTAGCGGCGTCTGCACGTGGGCGGCGTAGGTGAGCGGCGAGTGCGCCAGGTAATCCTGGGGCGTGTCCCAGGCGTTGGCATCGAAGTACTCCCGGTCCCCAAACGTGAAGTCGCACGTGCCCGCTATGCTGTGCAGGTTGACCACACTCCGCTGGGTGCACGCCGCCCGGAAGCGATTCGTGTGGCCCACGATCCAGTTCGTCATATAGCCGCCGTAACTGCCGCCCGCCACACCCAGCCGATCCGGATCCACGAACGGGAGGGTGATGGCCTGATCTACGGCTGCCATGAGATCGCGGAAGTCCGCTTCCCCCCAGGAGCCGCGGATAGCGGCAGTGTGCGCCTCGCCGTAGCCCTTGCTGCCGCGCGGATTGGTGTAAAGGACCACATAGCCCCGTGCCGCCAGCAGCTGGAACTCGTGCATGAACGCCAGGCCGTACTGGCAGTGCGGGCCCCCATGAACGTAAAGGATCAGAGGATAGCGAGGGCCCTCTATGAAATCCGGTGGCCGCAGCAGCCAGCCACGCACTTCGCCCGCCTCTCCGGGAGCGGAGAACGGCTCTGGCGCCGCTACCCGTACCTCGGCGAGCAACGCCCGGTTCACCTCTGTCCGGCGCGCGAACGCCAGCGGCATCGCATTCGTGTGCGCGACGTAGACATCTCCAATCGCGGTGGGAGAGGCCAGAACTGCCGCCAGGCGCCTGCCTTCTCGGTCCAGTGACAGGCAGGCGACGTGCGTCTCGCCATCGGTGAGGGGAAGCAGCTCGCTGCCGTCTACCGCCGCACAGTACAGACGCACCGCCCCGCGGTCGCTCACCAGGCAATAGAGATGACGGCTGTCACCCGACCACACCGGCGCCACCGACCCCGCCCCGAAGGAGTAGGTATCGGAGAGGGTCAGATTGCCTACCGGACGATCGAGACCTGCGGCGAGGTTACGGGCTTCGCCGCCCCTAGCGGACACCACCCACAGGCCCGCGTCGGTGACTCCCCAGCGCTCTTCCGGCCGCGTGTGGCCCACGTAGGCCAACCACTCGCCGTCGGGGGACCAGCTGAGCAGGTCTTTCGGCCCTGCGGGTGCGGCCACGCGCATCATCTCCCCGCCCGTAGCGGGAATGGTGAACAGGTCCACGCGGTTCGGCTCGATATCCGGATCCGGCTGGCGGTTGGCGAGGAAAGCCAGGCGCGTACCATCAGGAGACCAGACAGGGTCGCTCTCGTCGCAGTTACCGTCCGTAACCTGGGTGAGTGCCCCATCGGGCACGGATACCACCCACAGATGCCAGTGCTCGTCACCAGAGTAGCCGACCCCTTCCTCTCGATAGCGCAGCCGGTTCACCTCGCGCGGGGGAGAGCTCCGGTGCTTCTGTTCGCGCCCCTCGCGGACGGCTTTGCGATCCCGCTCGGGCTTCGGCCGGTAAACGAACGCGATGCGGGACCCATCCGGAGACCACCGGAGATCGCCGACCGCGCCCTCCTCCAGCTGCGTCAGGGGGCGAGCCTCTCCGCCGTCCGCGGGAATCAGCCAGATCTGCGATGTCTCACCCCGGTCTGATACGAACGCGATCCACCGGCCATCCGGAGACCAGCGGGCGCCGGTATCGTTGTGATCGCCCGCGGTGAACAGGCGGGGCTCGCCGCCCCCGCCGGGGACCACCCAGAGTTGCGAGACATACTTGTTCTTCTCGGCATCCACGTGCCGCACCGCGTAGACGATCCGCTCTCCGTCCGCAGAGATCTGTGGATCGAAGACGAGTTGGATACGCAGCAGATCTTCCGCCTCCATCCGTCGCGTCGCTGGCATGCAAAGGCTCCTCCCTGCGATAATAATATGATAATGCCAACGGCCTCGCATCCAGAAGAGGTTCGGCGGTCACGTCAGTCTCTCTGCCCCGATTACGCCGGGACGCGCTCATTCGTTATGGCACGTGCGATCATCATCACTACCATTGTGCTGATTATGGGCATTGGCGCTGCGGCCGCCGGCCTGTGGTTACGCCGCACGCCCTCCTCCGCACGCGGGTCGGTGCTCCGACGGCCGCCGATGCTCGTCCCCCAGGCGGACGGATCGCTTTACGATATGCGGCTGCAGGTGGCGCAGATGGAGGAACGGCTGGAGGTACAAGAGCGCGTGTCGCGCAGCATGCGGGCAGAGGTAGCCGCCCTCACGCGGGAGCGGGACACCCTACGGGAGGAGGTAGCCTCCTTGCGCGAGGAGCTGGCGCGCCTCCGTCGCCAGGTGGCACGCGCAGCCTCGCCCCCAAAGGCAGGCAACGCGCCTGCCAACGCCCCCAGCCCCGCCCTACCGCCGCTCCCGATCCCGGAAGAGCTGCGCTAACCAATCGTGCTCAGGCGGTTCAGGCGGCCGCCTGGCTGATAGTGCTGCCATTCCTTGAATGCTCTGGTAGCGTGCTTGTTGCCCAGCCTCTTGTCTCCTACTCCTATCCTCTTACCTCCTAACTTTTGCTCCCTGACCCAAACCAGCCGAGTAAGAGCAGGGGTAAAGGTAAGAAGCGAGCAGCCCTCGATCCCGACTTCGTCGGGACGGGGCCGAAGTGCTTAGAAAGGACACGTCGATGAGAATCACCGCCGTCCGCACCGCCGTCGTGCAGGCGAATTACGACTGGACGTTCATTCGCGTGGAAGCGGATAACGGCCTGGCAGGCACAGGGGAAGCATTCTTTGCGCCCGGCCTCACGGCCATGGTGCGCGACCTCGCCGGAGTGATCCTGGGCCAGGACCCGCGCCACGTAGATCGGCTCTGGCGCAGGCTGCAGCGGGCTGCCTCGGGAGCGGGCTCGGTGAGCGGCATCGTCTACAACGCCATTACGGGCATGGAAACGGCGCTGTGGGACCTAGTCGGCCAGGCGCTCGGCGTGCCTGTCTGGCAGCTGCTGGGCGGCAAGTTCCGCGACGAGATCCGCGTTTACGCAGACTGCCACGCGGGCGTGGGACTGGAAAGCTACGGGCCTGCCCTCGAATCGCGCCAGCCCGAATGGTATCGCCGTGCCGCGGCCGTGGCGGCGCCCGAAGGGGATACCCTCTCCCCCGAGGCTTACGCACGCCACGCCCGCCAGGCCGTCGCGCGCGGATTCGATGCCCTGAAGTTCGATATTGACGTGGAAGAGACCCCCGGCGAGGAAAGCCATCGACCGCTCTCCAGCACGGAGATCGCCGCCGTGGCCGCACGCGTGGCAGCCGTAAGAGAGGCAGTGGGACCCGCCGTGGAACTCGCCGTCGATTGCCACTGGCGCTACCGGCTGCCCGATGTGATCCGCATTGCCCGCGCGCTGGAGCCCTACCAGCTCTTCTGGATCGAGGACCCGGTCCCACCCTTCAACCCGCTCTCCTTTGTCACCTTGCGGCAGGCAACCTCCGTACCGCTCTGCACGGGCGAGAACCTGTTCCTGCGCCACGGCTTCCGCACCCTGATCGAAGCGCAGGCGGTCCATTACCTCGCGCCGGATATCCAGAAGGTCGGCGGGTTGCTGGAGGCGCGCCGCCTGGCGGACCTGGCGGATATGTACGACATCGCTATGGCCCCCCACTGCATCGCCAGCGCCTTTGGTACGGTGGCCGCGGCGCACCTGTGCGCAGCAATCCCTAACTTCGCGGTGCTGGAGTTCCACGGGCAGGACGTGCCGTTCTGGGAGGACGTGCTCCTGGGAATGGAGAAGCCGCTGTTGCGCCACGGGCGGCTGCGCGTGCCGGATGGGCCCGGGCTGGGCGTCCAGCTGAACGAAGAGGTAGCGCGCCTGTACGCGAAGCCGGGGGAACCGTTTTTTGCCTGAAGCGATCCGAAAGAGGAAATACGACCGAAGACATGAGAAGACGAGGAGCAGGCGCTTTCCCGATTACTGACCCGTACGGGGATGGCTTAACCTTGAGCGCGGTGGCATCGCAACACCAGCGCGACCATCAGGGGCGCGGCGCCGGTGACGGGTGGCGCTCTTTCGCGGTCGCGGTACCATTACCCACCGAGTGCTGTGATCCAGATTCAGGTCCCTCTGCACGCATCTAAGTTTCGATCTTACCCTGCAGGCGCCGGCCGCCCTGCCGGATAGGTCCCACTCCCAGCGCGCCGGGATCCGCTTGGCAGCCGACATATCTGCCGCGCGGCGCATCCCCTACCTTATTCACGAACGGCACACGAGCTTCCGTCCCATCCTCGCAGGCGATCCGCCATCTCACCTGCGGCACCGAGGGAATCTCTACGATCGGGCCACCGCGCCGCGTAGGAGCGAAGTGCGGGTTCCGTTCCCCAAACGACTGGCAGCGCGACGGCGCCCTCGGCGTGTCCTCCCTAATCGTGCGAACACGCGTCCGTGCGCTAGCCTGGTGATAGGGATGCTGGCACACAACCTGTCGCCGGCCGGACTGCCTGCTTCTCCCGAGACCCTCTCTGGTTGTACGGGCGGATGCCACACGGCGCAATCTGCAGGTTGACAGATGGGAGATCTACCGGATACAGTTCGTTGATTAACCGTTTGGTTAAAATCGTGGTGGCTAGCAGCGGGTGCGATTCACCTAGCCATCGACCACTGCTTGCGAAGCGCGAGGTGAAAGGATGCCTGTGGAAACCACGTCCCCGGTGGCCTCCAGGCAGAGGCGCCGTATGCGCCTGGCGGCCCTGTTGCCAGCGGTGGCCATGGGCGCCGCGTTCCTGTCATTCCTGCTGATAAACGGAGCACGTGGGCGCGCGAGCGACTCACAGGCGCGCCCACGCCAAGACGAGACGGAGGTGGCGAAGCCAATCGAGGTAACTGTCGAAACCGTCTCTTGCGAGACGATGAACCAGCCGATACGCGTGACCGGTACCCTGAAATCGAACGAGGTGGTAGCCATCTCCACCAAAGCGACGGGGCTGGTGAAACGGGTGCATGTAAACGAGGGGGACCGCGTCAGGCGCGGCCAGCTGCTGGTGGAGATCGACGACGGGGAACTCACGGCACAGCGGGACCGGACACTGGCAGCCGTTCACGCGGCAGAAGCACGCCTGGCGCAGGCGAGCACTGTGCGGGGCATCAGGAACACCGCCGCCGAGACCGATTACCGCCGCGCCGAACAGGCGCTGGTAGCGGCACGCACGCGATTTTCACAGGCGAAGGCGCTGGCCAAGATTGCGGATACCGAGGTGGATACCCGGGTCGCCAGCGCACAGGCGGCGCTACAGGCGGCCAGAGAGCGGCTCAAGGTGCTTCAGGATGGCGCCCGCCGCCAGGAGAGGGCCTCTGCCGAACTGGCCGTGAAGCGTGCTCAGGTCCAGGTGAACCACGCGAAGGCCATCCTGGATCGTCGGGAGCAGCTGCGCCGTGAGGGCGCCATTGCCCAGGAAGAAGTGGATAATGCCCGTCAGAACCACGAGGTAGCCCTGGCGGAGCTGAACACGGCGAAGCAGCAGCTCGACCTGGTGGTGGAAGGCCCGCGCACCGAGGAAATTCGCGTCGCGGAAGAAGCGGTGCGGCAGGCGGAGGCGGCGCTGGAGGATGCCGAGGCGAACCGCGCCCGTCGTCAGATCAGCAACGAAGACGTGGAAGCCGCTGAGGCGCAGGTGCGGCAGGCGGAAGCCGCGCTGGACGCCGCCCGCGCGGCGCTTGCGCAGCGGCAGGTGAACGAGGACGAAATCCGTACGGCCCGCGCCGCGGTGAACCAGGCTCGCGCCGATGTCCGCTACTACAACCAGCTGATCTCCCAGACACGGGTACACAGTCCCGTCAACGGGGTGGTCTCCCAGCGGCAGACGCACGTGGGTGAATCCGTTTCCCAGACGAAAAGCCAGTTGATGACGCTGGTCGCCTCGGACGCCCTCTACTTTGAGGCCACCGCTCCGGAGAACAGCCTTCCCTACCTGCGGGAAGGCCAGCATGCCAGGATCACTCTGGACGCGCTGCCCGGCAAAACCCTCCCCGGGACACTCCGTGAGGTCATCCCGGTTGCCGAAGGGAACACGCGCGCCGTGCGCCTGCGCATTTCCATCCCCAGGCCGAAGGCGACAACTGTAGTCGTGGGGGGGTTCGCGCGCGCCGTGCTCGCCGGGGAATCGCGCGCGGCGGTGCTCTCCATCTCCCGCGCCGCGCTCGTCTCGGACGAAGGCCAAACGGCGGTCTTTCTCTACCAGGGCGGCAGGGCGGAGTGGCGGCCCGTTCGCCTGGGTGGCACCACCGGCGAGCGTCTGGAAGTGCTTGAGGGTCTGCAGGAAGGCGACCCGGTGATCGTCGCGGGGGCGGAGCAGCTCACCGATGGGCAGCCGGTGACGCTCAAGACGGGAAGGAGCCGATAGGCCATGCAAAAGCTCGCGGAGCTCTGCGTGCGCCGGCCCGTGTTCGCCAGCGTCCTCATCCTGGCCCTGGTGGTGCTGGGCGGCGCCTCCTATACCCAGCTGGGCGTGGACCGGCTCCCGAAGGTCGACTTCCCCATGATCACGGTGACCACGGTGATGCCCGGGGCCGCGCCGGAAGAGATCGAAACGGAGATCACCGACAAGATCGAAGAGGCGGTGAACACCGTCAGTGGCATCGATGAGCTGCGCTCTGTGAGCGCGGAAGGCGTCTCCCAGGTGTTCATCGCCTTCGTCCTGGAGAAGCCCGTCGATGTGGCGGCGCAGGAAGTCCGAGACAAGGTGGACCTCATCCTGCCGGAGCTCCCGGAGGGCATTGATCTGCCCACGGTGATGAAGCTGGACCCGGAGTCCGCCCCCGTGCTGGCCATCTCACTCTCTGCCGCCCGACCGCTGCGGGATATCACCGAGTTCGCAGATAAGACGCTGCGACGGCAGATCGAGTCCGTGAACGGCGTCGGGCAGGTGTTCCTGGTGGGGGGACGCGAGCGGCAGGTGAACATCTGGCTGGATCCGGACAAGCTGCGGGCCTACGGCCTCACCGTCGTGGATGTCACACGAGCCGTTCAGGCGCAGAACATCCAGATCCCGGGAGGAGACGTCGAACAGGGCGCACGCGAGCTGACGCTGCGCACCCGGGGGCGGGTACCGAGGGTCGAGGAGTTCAATCATATCGTCCTGGCGAACCGGGAGGGACATCCTGTCACGCTGGAGGACGTGGGCTTTGTGGAAGATGGCGCGGAGAGGGCGGAGAGCATCGCCAACGTGGACGGGAAGCCCACGGTGATCCTCTACGTGCGCCGGCAGAGCGGCACCAACGTTGTGGCCGTAGTCCACGCGGTGAAGGAGCGTCTGAAGGAGATCGAGACACGCCTGCCCGCCGGTTACCGCATGGAGGTCGTGCGCGACGACTCCACCTACATCGAGGCATCCACCCACACCGTGCAGGAACACCTGATCCTGGGCGGCTTCCTGGCCGCTCTGGTGGTGCTGCTCTTTCTGGGTAACCTCCGCTCCACGCTGATCGCCGCCGTGGCGATCCCCACGTCTATCGTCGCCACGTTCACACTGATGAGCGCTATGGGGTACACCCTCAACATCCTGACCCTGCTGGCGCTCACCCTGTGCGTGGGCATTGTGATTGACGATGCGATCGTAGTGCTGGAGAACATCTATCGCTTTGTAGAAGAAAAGGCCATGCCGCCCTTCGAGGCGGCGATCGGGGCGACACGGGAGATCGGCCTGGCGGTTATGGCCACCACCCTGTCCCTGCTGGCGGTGTTTGTGCCGGTGGCGTTCATGAGCGGCATCGTGGGCCGGTTCATGAACTCGTTTGGCCTCACCATGGCATTCGCCATCGCCGTGTCGCTGCTGGTCAGCTTCACGCTCACCCCGTCGCTCTGCGCCCGCTGGCTCAAATCGAAGGCGGTGGCCGAAGTGCCTCTGGATGGAAAGCGGAGTGGGGAGGCGCTCCGCGAGCACAGACCCAGCTCGCGGATGTCGGCTTTCTACCGGCCGATCGATGCGGGATACACGCGGCTACTCCGGCTGGCGATGGGGCATCGCTGGGCGGTGGTGGGGCTCTGCGGCATGGCGCTGCTGAGTATGGGGCCCCTGTTCGCCGCCGTTCCCAAGAACTTTATGCCACAGGACGACGAGTCGCAGTTCGAGATCACGGTCCGGGCGCCGGAAGGGACCAGCTTGCAGGCCACAGAGAAGATTCTCAACCGGGTCGCGGACCAGATGCGTGGACTGAGCGGTGTCCGCTACACGCTGGTCACCGTGGGCGCCGACGACCGGCACACTCAGAACCTGGGCAGCGTGTACGTGCGCCTGGCGGAGGTCAGCGAGCGCCGGCGGTCGCAGGAAGAGATAATGATTGACGTTCGCGAACGGATCCTGCCGCAGTTCCAGGGGCAGGGCCTGCGGATGGCCGTGCAGCCGGTCGCCCACATGTCGGGTGGCGGAGCGTCCAACGCCGTCATCCAGTACGTGCTCGCCGGGCCACGGATCGAAGAGCTGACGGAGTACTCTCAGAAAGCGCTGGCGAAGCTGAAAGCCATCCCGGGGGTCGTGGACGCGGACACCACCCTGGTGTTAGGGAAGCCGGAGCTCTCGGTCACTGTGGACCGCGCGCGGGCCGCGGACTTGGGCGTGCAGGTGGCGGATGTGGCAAGCGCGCTGCGCTTTATGGTGGGCGGGCAGCAAGTTTCTACCTACGAAGAGGCGAGCGAGCAGTACGAAGTGTGGGTGCGGGCGCTGCGACCCTACCGGACCAATGAAGAGGGGATCCGGAGCATTACGGTGCCGAGCTCGATGCTGGGAAGCGTGGCGCTGGAAGAGGTAGTGCGCTTCACCGAGGGCTCCGGCCCTGCGGCCATCAACCGGCTGGCCCGCCAGCGCCAGGTAACCCTGACGGCGAACACCACGCCGGGCGCTTCGGAAGTGGCTATCCTCGCGCAGCTGGATGGCGATATGCAGCGCCTCGGCATGAAACCTGGCTATACTGCCCGCCCCGTGGGGCGCAGCCGCGAACTCGGCAAGGCCGCTGCCAGCTTCGTGATGGCGTTCTTTCTCTCCGTTGTGTTTATGTACTTGATTCTGGCGGCGCAGTTCGAATCCTGGCTCTACCCGATCATCATCCTGCTGGCGCTGCCGCTCACCCTGCCGTTCGCATTGTTCTCCATCCTGATCACCAGGCAGTCGCTCAATGTGGTCAGCGCGCTAGGCCTGCTGGTGCTCTTCGGGATCGTCAAGAAGAATAGCATCTTGCAGATTGATCACACCAACGGGCTGCGCGCGCAGGGAATGCCGCGCTACGAGGCGATTATCCAGGCCAACCGGGACCGCCTGCGCCCGATCCTAATGACCACCATCGCCTTTGTGGCGGGCATGATGCCGCTGGTGTGGTCCAGCGGCACCGGCGCGGCGACGAACCGCACCATCGGGTTTGTGATCATCGGCGGGCAGACGCTGTCGCTCCTGCTGACGCTGCTGGCGACGCCTGTGGCCTACTCGCTGTTCGATGACCTTGCCACGGGCAAGCTATGGGGGAGTCTGCGAGGTGCCCTGGGATCCATCCCCAAGGCGCTCGGGATGGAGGGTCCCGTCGGCAGGTAGCGGTGGGTAGGATGCGACCGGGTAAGCGCGCCTGACGGGCTCCGGCACCGGCCTGCTCTGCCAACGGTAGAGGCCGGCAACAGGGAGGCAACCGCGCTTCACCGCTGAACGTAGGATTGGCGGAATAGCAAGCAGTGGCGCGTGTGCGGCCATCCGCGGCGCGCCGCTCAACCAACAGGGAGACTGGCCCATGTCACAGACAGTAGAGAAGGAACAGGGGATCGACACGCGCACGCGCATCCTGCGATCTGCCGAGAAGCTGTTCGCAGAACGTGGTTACGCGGCCACTTCAGTACACGACATCGCCGAGGCGGCGGGCGCGAACAAGGCGCTCCTTTACTATTACTTCAGGGACAAGCGCGGCCTCTATGAAAGCCTCATCGAGGATAGCCACGCCGAAGTCCGGCGCATGATCGACGCGGCGCTGTCCGCGCCGGGTTCCTACACGGATCGCCTGCGCGGGTTCATCGATCGGTTTGTGAATCTGCTTTGGGACCGCAGCGACCGGTTGCGGATCTTCCACCGATGCGTGACGGATGGCGAGCAAGAGAAAACAGGCCTGCTGGAGAAACACGAGGAGGACCTGGACAAGCTGGAAACGTTCCTGGCCGAGGCCCAGACCGCAGGCGAGTTTTGCGCTGTAGATCCGGCAATGGCCGCTCGCTCCCTGATCGGTCTTACGTGCTCGTTTGCCTTATGGCAAATTTTCCACAAGAAGCAATTCAGCCGCCACCAGGTCATCGCGCACGTAACCGACATCCTTCTCCACGGGCTTCGAGTCGAGCCCGAAGCGAGGGGCGCCTGCACGTAGCGCCCGCGGGGCCGCTCCGGGTAAACACGGCCTTGCCCTGCAGACAGGCACCCGCCTGGGGAGAGTCGCACACCGGCGCGCCGCTTCCTCAGAGAAGGCCGACGCTATGGCTTGTAGGTCAACACGCGGCCCCACAGCCCCTTGGTGCCCCAGATGCCGGCTCGCAGCGCCTCCAGTTGCACAATCTGGCTGTGATCTACAAAGAGGTTGACTTCCGGCCCATAGTTCTTGATGTACCAGGCAAACACTTCCGGGTCAGCCGCCTCGAACATCACCTTCTCCACGCCCAGCTCGCGGACGAAGCGAGCGATGACATCGGTGCGCCAGGCACGGACGTTTTCGGTGATGCCCTCAGATTCGATCATGATCAGCGAGGCTCCGGCATCGAGATGCCGCTTGGCCTGCAGTATCGCCCAATCGGGATCGCTGGTGCCCTCCGCGGCCAGCTCCTCCGCAGCCGTGCCGCCGCCCGCGCCAAACTGGATGCCGACTTCCGGCTTGGCCTTCAGGCCCGCCTTCTGGATGCGCTCGGTCAGGCGCACCAGATCCTCCGGTGGCACGCTGATAAAGCCACTGGAAACTTCAATGATGTCGAATCCCAGGCGCTGGCACTCGTCGATGTATTGGTCTACCGCCTCCTTGCCACGCGTCAGCACGTGCTCGATAAACCCCCCCGTAGAAACCATCACCTGGTGCGTATGGCAGAGGTCGATCAGCTCCCGGACCGCCTGGCGGGGCATCAGGGAGAACGATCCTCCTGCAAACTTGAGAATATCCACATACTGCCCCATCGTCTCCAGGATGTCCGCAAGGTAGCGTTTGCCCATCGGCGTGTAATAGGGGCCGCGGATTTCCGTCAGACCCCGCGTGCGGGGCTTGGTCTCGCGCTCGTTCAGGGGCAGGAAAGCGAAGGCCCGCTCGCGGTCCGTCGGGCCGGGATCTTGCTCTTGATGGCTGGTCATCGCTCCGCTCCACTCTCTGGGCAAGGGCTATCCGCCGGTGGTCCGCACCCTGGCGAGCAGCCCCACCAATTCGGCAACGGTAAGGTCTTCCAGGCGTGCCACCGCCTGGGCGATTTCCTGACGCAGCGCCGCATCCGCGTGCGCCTCGGCAAGGCGATGAAACTTCCGCGCCACACTGTCCCAATCCATCGGACGGGTGTGAAAGCCCTCGTAGGCGTTCATTTCTCTGGTAACCACGCGTCCGTCACTCAATCGGATAGTGATCCGGCAGGCGTGCTCATCAGGAAAGCGCCGGCTATACTCCTCGCCAGGCCGAACACTCACTTTCCGGAGCAGCGACTGCACGTCCGCACGCAAGATTCGCTCCGGTTCATACTGTTCAGGCATCACCTGGTCGTCCAGCAACGCCACGGCAACCATATAGGGCAGGCTATGATCGGCCTCTTCCTTGGTACGCACTACCGTCTTGTCGCCTTCTTCGCCGCCCCCGATGATGTGGTACGCCACGTCAAAGATGTCAATTTCGACGCTCTCAACATCGCGAGCGGCGAAGCCGTGCTCTCGTTTGAGTTCCAGCGCTCCTTCGATGGCCGATTGGGAATGGATCTCGGCGTTGTACTTCTTGAGGATGGTCTTCCGGACGCGCTCCAGGTCTTCTTTGGACCAGTCGAGGGTAAACTGCCCCGCGATGCTCTCCATGAAACCCTTGTTGCCCTCGAAGACCTCTTTCGGACCGGTGATGCCGCGCATTGCCAGGAACGTGCCATGCGTGCCGCTGAAAGCGGTATTCGGGTACGCCAGACCTTTCCAGTGAGAAAGAGCGCCAGTGCGGGTGACGCGCAAAGCATTAAAGGCCGTGCCGCAAATGCCGATGGCGTTTGCCGTTCTCTCCCGATCCAGCGCCAGCGCCTTCGAAACGCCCGCGGCCACGGCGTAGGACCCCTGAGTAGTGTGGTCGAAACCTTTCGCCCGCACCGGCGCCACGTCGCTTAGACGGCACTGGACCTGATAGGCCACCGCCAGAGCGACAAGCAGGTCGCGGCCACTCCCCTGCGCGTACTCCGCCGCCGCGAGCACGGCCCCCAGGTTATCGCTGGGATGGCAGGTTTCACCTTTGGCGAGGTAGCTATCGTTGAAATCGAGGTAGCGAACGAGGGCGCTGTTGTAGAGAGCTGCCCGGTCGGGAGCCGAGCGTCCGCCGCCGATGAGCGTGCAGCGCGCCGCGCCCCCGAAGTCATCAAGGTGTTCCCGGAGGAGGCGAATCGGCTCGCCGTCCAGGGCACCGATCGCGCAGCCGAGAGAATCGAGAATGCGGATTTTGAGCTGCTCCCGCGCCTCACTCGATAGGTCCTCGTAGGAGGCGTGCACCACAAATGCCGCCAGCTGTTCTGACTTCGTCATCGCGACTCCCCACTCGTTGAGATACCAGTCGGCGGGCCGGCCGATCCATGCCTTAGTTCCCCACCGGGCCGAAAGCCAGCCATCCGACGATGCGCCATCCGATGGGCGAAGGCGCGCGATCCGCTGCCGCCGCCTCGCGATCGGGCGCGCCCTGGGCCCACAGGGCACCCGTCCGATCCGCCCGACGACTTGCCTTACTCCCTGACTGGTGATCGCCGGGCACGTGCTGCCCGCTGGCGGAGGAGCGCCCGATCTGTGTTTTGGTTGGGTGTGAGCGTGGGAAGGAGGGAGGAGGAAAGGCTCACATCGGCAGCGCCCTGGCACGCATACCGGATCACGGAGCGGCAGCGTGGAATATCCGGTGCATGACATCCTGATCATTGGCGGCGGGGCCGCCGGCCTGCGAGCGGCAATCGCCGCGGCAGAGGCACGGCCGGACATCTCCGTGGCGCTCGTCTCCAAGGTCTACCCGATGCGCAGCCACACCGTCTCCGCGGAAGGTGGCACAGCGGGGGTATTGCGCTCCGATGACACATTCGACTCCCATGCTTACGACACGGTCAAAGGTTCAGACTTCCTCACCGATCAGGATGCTGTCGAGCTGTTTGTCCGCGCCGCTCCAGAGGAGATTCTTCAGTTAGAGCACTGGGGTTGCCCGTGGAGCCGTGACCCCGACGGCGGCATCGCGGTGCGCGCCTTCGGCGGAATGAGCGTCAAGCGGACGGTCTATGCAGCGGACAAGACCGGCTTTCACCTGCTGCACACGCTTTTCCAGACTTCGCTACGTTACTCGAACATCCGCCGTTACGACGAGTGGTTCGTCACGGCACTGCTCGTGGATGACGGCCGTATCCTGGGTGTGACGGCGCTGGATGTCCGCTCGGGACAATTCCTGCCCCTCCTGGCCCGAGCCGTCATCCTGGCTACCGGCGGGTGCGGGCGCGTGTTCGCGTTCACCACCAACGGGATGATCAAGACGGGTGACGGGATGGCGTTGGCCTACCGGATCGGGGCGGCGCTGAAGGATATGGAGTTCATCCAGTACCACCCCACCGGCCTGCCGGGCACCGGCATCCTGATCACCGAGGCATCCCGCGGCGAGGGGGGTTACCTGCTGAACGCCCAGGAGGAGCGCTTTCTGCAGCGTTATGTACCCAGCCGCATGGAACTGGGCCCGCGCGACCTGCTCTCCCGCGCGATTATCACGGAGATGGAGGAAGGCCGGGCCTTCCAGGGACCCTACGGAGCCTACGTGCAGCTGGACCTGCGCCATCTGGGCGAGCGCCTCATCAACGAGCGGTTACCCTTCGTGCGAGAACTCACGCAGGAATACCTCGGCATCGATCCTGTACGGGAACCCATTCCCGTGCGCCCGGTAGTCCACTATAGCATGGGGGGAGTGGACACAGATACGGAGGGGAAGACATCGATCACCGGCCTGTATGCGGCGGGCGAAGTGGCCTGCGTGAGCATCAACGGTGCGAACCGATTGGGCTCGAACAGCCTGAGCGAATGCCTGGTATTCGGAGCGCGAGCGGGCCGTGCCGCCGCGCACGGGGCGGCGGATGCCCCTGCCCCTCGCGCGGAAGTCATCGCTGGGCGGGCCGCGGATGAGGAGCGCCGCGTGGCTGCCTGGCTCACGCGCGCGGAGGGCACGGAGCGCCTGGCCGCGCTGCGAGATGATCTGCGGCACGGGATGGAACGAGGCGTCGGCGTCTTCCGTACCGGGGAGGGACTTCGGGAGGTGCTCGGCAAGATCCACGACCTGCGTGGTCGTCTCGCCCGCGTGACTCTGGATGATCGGAGCCGGATCTTCAATACGGAGTGGACGGCGGCCCTGGAGCTGGAGTTCATGATCGACGTTGCGGAGGCGATTGCCATCGCGGCGCTGGCCCGCGAGGAATCACGCGGATCGCACACGCGCCGCGATTTCCCCCAGCGCGACGACGTCCGGTTTCTGAAGCACAGCCTGGCGTTCTGGAGCAGGGAGGGACCGCGCGTGGGATATCGGGACGTGGCGATTACCCGCTGGCCGCCCGAAGAACGTAAGTATTGAGGTGCTTCTCGTGCCGCAGGAAACCATCCAACTGGTAGTGACCCGTTTCCACCCCGATCACGACCCGGTACCGCGGTTCCAGACCTACACCGTGCCCCTGCACGAGGATTGGGTGGTGCTGGACGCGCTCAATTACATCAAGGACACCCAGGATGGCACCCTCAGCTACCGCTGGTCTTGCCGGATGGGGATCTGTGGCAGTTGCGGGATGAACGTCAATGGGACACCCAGGCTCACCTGCGCGACGTTCCTGCGCGAGTACGCGCCCGGCCCCATCCGCGTGGAGCCGCTGGCGAACTTCCCGATCATCCGGGACCTGGTGGTGGACATCACGGACTTTATGGAGAAGTTGCCGCGCGTGCAGCCCTGGCTTGTTCGGCAGGACGAAACGCCCCTCACGGGGGGCGAATACCGACAAACCCCGGGGGAAATGGAGCGCTACCACCAGTTCAGCCTCTGCATCAACTGCATGCTGTGCTACGCCGCGTGCCCCGTGTACGGCCTTCATCCGGAGTTCATCGGGCCGGCAGCACTCGCCCTGGCGCACCGTTACAATCTGGACAGCCGTGACCAGGGCCGTGCCGCTCGCCAGGCGGAGGTGTACAGCGAAGAAGGGATCTGGGAGTGCACCTTCGTGGGTCAGTGCTCTGTGGTCTGTCCCAAAAAGGTGGATCCGGCGGGCGCCATCCAGCAGGAGAAGGTAAGCGCCGCGCTGGACTGGCTCAAATCCGTCGTCTGGCCCTGGGGGAACCGATGACCGTCAACTCGCCACCGAACGCCACGCGCACCTACCGACCCGTCATGTCACCCACGTGGTGGTGGCTCCGGCACCCCGCCTGGGTGCAGTTCATGCTTCGGGAACTCAGCAGCGTGTTTATCGCCGCGTTCCTGGCGCTCTACCTGGCACGGCTCGGGGCGTTCGCCAGCGGACCCGCCGCCTACGCCGCCTTCCAGGCCTGGCACCGCACGCCGCTGTCCATCGCGCTGCACGTGCTGATCCTGGCGTTCGCGTTACTCCACAGCACCACCTGGTTTCTCCTCACGCCGAAGATTGCCCGAGTGCACGTCGCCGGGAGGAGCATGTCGGAGAAGGCGGTCGCGGGAGGCGCTCTGACAGCCTGGGCGATCGTTTCCGCGCTGGTGGCCTGGTGGTTGCTCGGCTAAGAGGGAGAGGGAGATGGCACACGCCAGCCGCTCGGAGCCGTTCTGGTGGAGCCTGTTTGCCGCGGGGGGAGTGGTTGCCGCCTTCCTGGTGCCCATTCACGTCCTGCTGGAGGGGATCGTGGGGCCACTAGGGGGACCGACGCCGGCAGCGGACTACGATCGGATGCACGCCTGGCTGGCCTCCCCGTTCACGCGCGTGTATCTGTTTGTCCTGATTTCCCTGCCGCTGTTCCACTGGGCGCACCGCTTCCGTTTCACCCTCGCGGACCTGGGCCTCTCCCGATTCGGCGCGTGGTTGGCCGTGCTGTGCTATGGTGCTGCGATAGTGGGCACGGCGCTGGCGGCCTGGCTCCTGATTACCGCACCCTGAACGAACTAGCGATTGGGCACGGCTATGGATGGAGACAAGGATGCAATCTGGCGGGAGTTCTCCGGCCTGAACACCGCCTATCTGCTGGACCTGTACGAGCGCTACCAGGCGGAACCCGAGTCCGTCAGTCCGGAGACGCGGCAGTTCTTTGACCGTTGGGGCGCGCCCCCGGCCGTCAGGGAAGAGGCGCCGGCAGCCCCGGCGGTGAGCGCGGCCCTGGTGGCGGGCACTGTAGCCCTGGCCACGGCCATCCGCGCCTACGGCCACCGGGCGGCGCGCCTGGATCCGCTCGGCAGCGAGCCCCCTGGCGACGTAGCGCTGCTGCCGGAGACACACGGCATCCAGGAGGAGGCTCTGGCGGCGCTTCCGGCCTTTGTCATCGGGGGCCCGGTGGCGGACACGGCTGGCAACGCCCTGGCGGCCATCCGCGTCCTGCGCGAGGTCTACCTGGGCACTACCGGCTACGAATTCGAGCATGTCTCCAACGCCGAAGAGCGCCACTGGCTGCGCGCCGCAGTGGAGTCCGGGCAGTTTCGTCCTCCAAAAGACCCGATCGATGAACTCAAGCTGCTGGAACGGCTGACGGAAGTGGGCGCCTTCGAGCGCTTCTTGCGCCATGCCTTTCCCGCGCAGACCCGCTTTTCCCTGGAAGGGCTGGGGATGCTGGTGCCGATGCTGGATGAGATTGTTGGGGCAGCCGCAGAGGCGGACGCGCGCTGCCTGTTCCTAGGTATGGCTCACCGCGGCCGGCTGAACGTGCTGGCGCATACGCTCGGCAAACCTTACGAACAGATCATCGCCGAGTTCATGGGACACTACCGTCGCCCCAACATCTCTCCCAGTGGGAGCAGCGATGAAGGGTGGAGCGGCGACGTAAAGTACCACCTGGGGGCGCGCAAGGCCTATCGCGGCGGTCGCCAGGTGGAGATGCTGGTCTACCTGGCGCCCAACCCCAGCCACCTGGAATGGGTAAACCCGGTGGCGGAGGGGATGACGCGCGCCTGCAATGAGCGCCGCGACGCGCCAGGGCCAGCCCGGCAGGATGAGCTCGCCTCCCTGGCCGTGCTGCTCCACGGAGATGCCTCCTTCCCAGGCCAGGGGATCGTAGCCGAAACGCTTAACCTCTCCCGCCTGCCTGGCTACCGCACCGGCGGGACGATCCACCTGATCGCCAACAACCAGATCGGGTTCACCACGCCCCCCTTCCTGGGCCGCTCCACCCTGTATGCCAGCGACCTGGCAAAGGGGTTTGAGATCCCGATCATCCACGTGAATGCGGACGACCCTGAGGCCTGCCTGGCGGCGGCCCGGCTAGCCCATGCCTATCGCCAGCGCTTCCGCAAAGATGTGCTGATCGATCTGATCGGTTATCGCCGGTGGGGCCATAACGAGGGGGATGAGCCCACCTTTACCCAGCCCCTGATGTACGCACGTATTACCCAACACCCGACGATCCGGGAGCTGTGGGCGCAGAAGATGGTGGAACGTGGCCTGGTCACGGCGGAGGAAGTCCAGAACACGCTCCAGCAGGCCATCGAGCGCCTGCACGCGATCCGCCGGTCGTTGCAGGCGCAGCTGCCGGAAGTCGAAGACGGGGCCATCGCCGCCGCCCGGGAAGCAGAAAGCGATGCGAGCGGCCTGGGCCATCCTGGAGCGGCGGCCGCTGTGGAGACGGCGGTGCCCGCGGCCTCGCTGGCAGCGTTGAATGAAGCGCTCTACCGGGTACCAGCGGACTTCCACCTGCACCCTAAGCTGCAGCGCCCCTTCGCCCGCCGCAGAGTGCCGTTCACGGCGGCAGGCGAGGGAGAGGAGAGCCGGATCGAGTGGGCGCACGCCGAAGCCCTGGCCTTCGCCTCGATCCTGGCCGACGGGACGGCGATCCGCCTGACGGGGCAGGATACGGCCCGTGGCGCGTTCAGCCAGCGGCACGCAGTGCTGCACGACGTGGAGACCGGCCGCACTTATTGCCCCCTCCAGGCACTCCCATCTGCCCGTGCGTCCTTTGAAGTGTGGGATAGCCCTCTGTCCGAACAGTCTACGCTGGGCTTTGAGTTCGGCTACAGCGTGCAGGCGTCGGAGGCGGTGGTGGTGTGGGAAGCCCAGTACGGAGACTTCATCAACATCCCCCAAGCGATTATCGACGAGTTCATCGTTTCCGCCCGCTCCAAGTGGGGGCTGTACTCCGCGCTCGTTCTGCTCCTGCCGCACGGTTATGAAGGGCAGGGGCCAGACCATTCCAGCGCCCGCCTGGAGCGGTTCCTCCAACTAGCGGCGGAGGACAACCTGCGGATCGCCAACTGCACTACCTCGGCGCAGTACTTCCACATCCTGCGCCGGCAGGCGCGTCTCCTCAGCCTAGATCCTCGCCCGTTGGTACTCCTCACCCCCAAGAGTCTGCTACGCCACCCGCTCGCCGCTTCTCCGCAGGAGGCGTTCAGCCAGGGCCACTTTCAACCGGTGATTGATGACCCGGTGGCAAGTCGGGAACCGGGTGCAATTCGCCGGCTCATCCTGTGCAGCGGGAAGGTCTACTTCGATCTGGTAGCCGTGCGGGAGCAGGCCGCAAGCGGGGAGGGCGGCAAGGTGGCGGCGGCAAGGGTGGAGGAACTGTATCCCTTCCCGGCGGCGGAGGTAGCCCGCGTGATGGGCGGCTATCCGAACCTGGAAGAGGTGGTGTGGCTGCAGGAAGAGCCTCGCAACATGGGCGCCTGGACATTCGTGGCGCCCCACCTCCGCAATCTGTTAATGGGACGTCTGCCGCTGCTCTACATCGGACGGCCGCGGCGCGCCAGCCCGGCGGAGGGCGCGCACGAGTGGCACGTGCGGGAGCAGACACGCCTCATAGAGGCGGCAGTGCGTCTCGGCGCCGCAGAGCGTGAACTCCCCGCGCCGGAGGTGCAGCATGCCGACTGAGATCCGCGTCCCAGAACTTGGCGAATCGGTGCTGGAGGCCACGGTAGGCCGCTGGCGGAAGCGAGAAGGAGAGCCGGTGACCGTGGGGGAGACGCTGGTGGAGCTGGAGACAGAGAAGGTAAACGTCGAGGTGCCCGCCGATGACACTGGCATCCTGCAGCGCATCCTGAGCCAGGAAGGGGCGACGGTGCGGCCCGGTGACGTCTTGGGAATCGTCGCCGCGGTACCGGAAGCGGCGCCGGCGCCGCGCGTCGAGGCTCTAGCAGCGCCTGCGGCCGCGCCCGCTGCGGTAGCCGCGACTGCCGCCCCGGCAGAGCGAGAAGAAGCGCGCGTCTCGCCCCTGGCCCAGCGGCTGGCGGAGGAAATGGGAGTGGACCTAAGCCGCGTGGCCCCCAGTGGCCCGGGGGGGCGGGTGACGAAGGAGGACGTGCTGGCCTACGCCAAGCGGATGGCAGCGCCTCCTCTGGTGCCGGAGGCCCCCACCCCACCCGTAGCGCCTCCTCCCACGCCCGCGCCGCCGGTGGAGCGACGAGAGACTCGTCAGCGGCTGTCCCGCCGCCGGCTGACGATCGCTCGTCGGCTGGTGGAGGCACAGCGGACGGCGGCGATGCTGACTACCTTCAACGAGGTGGACATGAGCGCCGTTGTGGCGTTGCGGCAGCGACACCGCGAATCGTTCCGCGAGCGATACGGGGTGAGCCTGGGTTACACGTCCTTCTTCGTCAAGGCCGCGGTGGCGGCGCTGAAGGCGTTCCCGCAATTGAACGCCGAGCTTCAAGGCGAAGAACTGGTTCTGAAGCACTACTACGATATCGGCATCGCCATCGCCGACCCGGAAGGGCTGGTGGTTCCCGTACTGCGGGATGCAGACCGCCTGACCTTGGCGCAGATTGAACAAGCCATCGACCACTTCGTGCAGAAGGTTCGGAACCGTGCCCTGACTCTGGAAGACCTGCGGGGCGGCACGTTCACGATTACCAACGGGGGGGTGTTCGGATCGCTGCTTTCCACGCCCATCCTCAACCCGCCACAGGTAGGCATCCTGGGCATGCACAAGATTGAAGACCGGCCGGTGGTCGTGCAGGGCGAGATAGTTATCCGCTCCATGATGTACGTGGCACTTAGCTACGACCACCGGATCGTCGATGGACGGGAGGCGGTGCAGTTCCTGGTCCGGGTGAAGGAGCTGATCCAGGACCCGGAGCGCCTGATCCTGGAGGGCTAGTAGTCTGTCATGATTGAAGTGTTGGATAAAGGTGCTTGAGCTTGATTCGTGCATCCGCCGTCGTGAAGCGCCACGCCATCTTGGCGGCGCGGCGGTCGCGGTCGGCTTCCCACG
>JACQGL010000264.1 GCA_016199525.1 Armatimonadota bacterium | reverse complement strand
GACAGGGCGGCATTCAGACGCGCGCACCAGATGAGAGTGTCGGTTCTGCTTAGCCCCGCAAGCAGTTTCCGGAATGTCTGGAAGGTCGGCTCAACGCCTGGGAACGGCACGGTCACCGGCACGAACGTGACGATAGGGTTGGCTCCCCCTCCAGCATCCGGGCCGACCTGCCTGCGGTCAGGCCTCCATATCTGTGGGTTCACCCGCTTTGCCTCCGCAGTCCATTTTACCTGCGAAAACGAGCAGCTTCAACCTCGCCGCGGAGCAAGAGAAGCGGGCGGGGAAGGGGGAAGGCTGGTGACGCGCCTCAAGCGGCCATACAAAGCGTCGTGCGGGAATCCGCTCAAACGTTCCTTTCTACGGTCCCAGGCGGCTGAGGGCGCAGGCCACCACTGCACGAAGTCCCCCTTGGGGATTTCAGGGGCCCAACCCGCGAAGGCGGGTTTCATGCCGTGGTAGCCGTGGATTGATCCGCCTGGACTTCTGGATTACCTCCCGAACACCGAGAAGTACTCCGCGAAGAACGCCTCGGGGTTCACGTCCACGGCCACCCGATGTGGCTTCTCCTCCGGCGCCGGGTGCCAGCGGGTCATCCCCAGGTCATTCTCGTTCATCAGTTCCACGTCCACCAGACCGTCTTCATACTGGCAGATTTCCGGATGGAAGATCAGCACACCAGCGAGCGGATCGTGGAACGTGACTTGGGAGCGCCCCTGGAACCAGACCTCCGCCGCGCTGCCGACCACGTCCAGCGGCCCGCCCTGGAAGCGCCGGCGGCATTCATCGGCAGGCAGGCGGCACCGGAGGGTGACGTCCAGCCCCACGGAGAGGTGGTGCGGCGCCTTCGTCCGATAGGCAATGGCGGCGGCGTGGGGATCATTGAGGACGTTCCACTCCCGCAACGGTGCGCCGGCGATCCGCCGCGTGAACACGCCGCCCATGCTCACGTAGCCGCGCAGCAGCGAGGGGATTTCCGGATCAAGCGCGAACAGTAGCCCCACGTTGGTGAATGGCCCGAGGGAGAGCAGGATGACCTCCCCCGGCTGGTGGCGGATCGCCCCGCGCAGGAAATCGACCGCCGTGTTCGGCGGAAACTTCTGCCGGTGCGACCAGCGATCCAGGATGCTGGCCTGGGGCGCGTGCGGCT
The DNA here is from genome assembly GCA_016199525.1 of Armatimonadota bacterium. Lineage (GTDB taxonomy): Bacteria > Armatimonadota > SYMT01 > SYMT01 > JACQGL01 > JACQGL01. Next base: position 18,031 of record JACQGL010000264.1, on the reverse strand, counting down.
GGCGGACGGGCGCCAACAACGGCTGTGCGGCGCCTGCGTGGATGGGCACGTCGGGCCGGCCGGCGGCGCGGCAGATGGCATCCGCCAGCATAGCGCGGCGATCCGGTTCGCCGGTCACTGTGGTGATGCCCAGCAGCTGGCAGCGCGGCTGGCAGAGCAGATAGGCCAGACACACGGCGTCGTCGATGTCCGAGCCGATATCGGTGTCCAGTAGGATCGGGATACGTTCGTCGGGCATAAGCGTCTACGCAGGCTCGTAGCGATCCGAGCCTCTCAGGGGCAGAGGCAGGATCCAGAGGTTACGGTACTGCACCAGGTTGCCGTGGTCCTGCAGCAGCAGGGGGCCGGGCGCGCCTTCGTTCCGGTCGATGGCGCCCCCGGTAACGCCGGGCAGCTGCACGTTGTTGTGGATCGCTCTGCCGTTCTGCAGTACCGTGATCCGCACGAGCTCCACCACGCGGCCTGCCTCGTCCCGCCGCGCGGCAGACCACGTCGTAGGTCTGCCACTCCATCGCGGGCTTGCAGGCGTTCACCAGCGGGGCGAACTGGTCGTAGATCGCGCCGCAGTCGCCCTTACCCGGGATCGCGAAGCCGTAGGAGTCCAGCACCTGGGTCTCATAGCGACTCTGGAGATAGACGCCGCTGTTCCCTTTCGCCTGGCCTCTGGTCTCGGGCGTGTGCGGCACGCGGAACTCCCGGTGGAGCTGGAAATCGGTGAACTTCTCCCTGGTCATGATGTCGCCGCGCCCGGGGTGACGATGATGACGCCATCCTCGACCTTCCCGGCCGCAGGCTCGCCGTTGCGCTTCATCCAGTTGCTCAGGTCTTTGCCGTTGAGCAGCACCACCGCCCCGGGAGGGGGTGTCTCAAGTACCTGCATGGGTCCGCTCTCTTGCTCTACAGCGCCACAACCCGTGTATTGTACATCGCGGGACCGGTTCGCGGCAGGGGAGGGAAGGCCCGTCGCGGGCGCCGGTCGCCGCCGGATGCTATAATGCCGCAGAACCTGGCCCATCGGCGGCAGCGATCCAGCCGGGTGAACCTCCCACGCCCGCCGCTCCCGCTGCCGTCTATCCCCGGTTGCTGCCGGGGAAGCTGGCTGCGCCGCGCGATGGGGCCGGCCTGCTGCAGGCTGCAGTATGAAGATAGCATCGCACACGGTGGTCGCGAGCGCCGGGGCGCTCGGCACCCTGGCCCTGATGGCTTTTCTTCTCTTTCCCCGCGCCGCCGGCCCGCTTCAGCACCCCGATCCGCGCACCGCCTCGTCCGCGGAGCCGCCTCCCCGCCGGGCGCACGCGTTCACACCGGATCCCGTCCCCGAATTCCCCGACGGGCTCGAGTGGCTGAACTCCCGCCCGCTCCGGATGCGCGACCTGCGCGGCAAGGTGGTGCTCATCGACTTCTGGGAGTACACCTGCGTCAACTGCATCCGCACCTTCCCCTACCTGAAGGCGTGGCAGGAACGCTACCGGGACAAGGGCCTGGTGCTGATCGGCGTGCACACCCCGGAGTTCCGGTTCGCGCGGCTACGGGCCAACGTGGCGAAAGCCGCCGCGGACTTCGGCCTCACCTGGCCCCTGGCGCTGGACAGCGACTACCAAGTGTGGAACGCCTACGGCAACCGCTTCTGGCCCGCGAAGTACCTCATTGATGGGCAGGGGAGGATCCGCCACGTCCACTTCGGCGAGGGGGCCTACAGCGAGACGGAGGCGCAGATCCAGTCGCTGCTGTGGGAGATCAACCCGCGGGTGGAGCTGCCGCCCATCCTGGAGCCGGTGCGGGGAACCGACCGGCCGGGAGCGCGCTGCTACCCCGCAACGCCCGAACTCTACCTGGGCTACGAGCGGGGCGGCCCGGAGGGGACGTTGGGCAATCCGGAGGGCTATCAGCCGGGCCGGACGGTCACCTACCGCGATCCGGGCAGGCACCAGGACGGCACATTCTACCTGAATGGCGCGTGGAGGAACCTGCCCCAGGCGGTGATGAGCGTGCGCCGGGCCGACGGGCCGCGCGACTGGATCGCCACCGCCTACCACGCGCTGGAGGTGAACATCGTGGTGCGGCCCGAGCTGGAGCGCCCCGTGCGCGTGTGGGTGCTGCAGGACGGGAAGCCGGTGGCCCGCGCTGACCGGGGGGAGGCCATCCGCTACACTGCGGATGGCCGCAGCTACGTGGTGGTGGACCGCGCGCGGATGTACAACCTGGTGAAGAACGCCGCCTTCGGCCACCGGGAGCTGAAACTGGTGGCGCAGGGACCCGGCCTGGGGGTGTACACGTTCACTTTCGTTTCGTGCACCGTAGACGGGGGTTAGCCGCCTCCTTCCAGCGTCGAAGCGGCTAGCACGGCGGCGGTGACGGCGGCGGTCTCCGCGCGGAGGGTGCGCCCGCCCAGCGACACCGGTCGCACCCCACAAGCGAGGGTGTGCGCCACTTCCGCGGGCGTGAAGCCGCCTTCGGGGCCTACCAGCACCACAATCCGCTCCCGACTGCGTCGGGACGCCAGGGCCCGCGCCAGGGGCAGCGATGCGTCCTCACAAGCGATGTACGCCGTCGGCTCCGCCCCGAACTCGGCGACCACCTCATCCACTCCCAGGGGGCCCGCCAGCTCTGGCACGCGCACGCGTCCGCTCTGCTCCGCCGCCTCCACCATCACGCGGCGAAGGCGCCCCAGGCGCGTCCCGCTCTCACCCAGCGCCACCGTCCGCGCCGCGCGCAGCAGGACCAGCCGCGTCACGCCCACCTCGGTGAGCTTCTGCGCCGCCCATTCCAGCCGGTCCGCCTTCAGCAGGCTCAGGGCCACTTCCAGCCGGCCCGGCAGTTCGACTGCCGGCTCGCGCACCCCCTCGCGATGCAGGCGCGCCTCGCTCACACCCACGGAAAGCAGTCGGCAGTCGTGCTCGCGGCCGTCACCACAGAACAGCCCTACCGGATCGCCAGGCCGCCGCCGCAGGACGCGAAACAGCTGCCGGGCGATGTCGCCAGTGACTACCAGCTCCTCATCCTGGAAAGGCAGCTCGGGCAAATAGAACCGGTAGCGCTGCATCAGATCCTCACTGCTCATCCGGCGGCGTCCCGACTGCGTCGTGACCGGTAGACAGTGGTAACCCACTCTTCCTCCCGTGTGACCTCCAGCGGCACGAACCCCGCCCCCGCGAGGGCGCCCTCGACCAGTCCGGAAAGCTTTCGGGGTGCCGCCACCACGCCGCCGGTAATGAGCCGTCCGTCCGGGCGCACTCGCTCCGCCAGCTGGGCCGCGCCTCCGGCAATCACCTCGGCGACGATGTTCGCTACCGCCAGGTCGAAGGGTCCGCCCGCCGTGGGGACGGCGACCAGGTCGCCGTGCACCACCACCACCCGGTCCGCCACGTCGTTGGCCTGGACATTGGCACGGGCGGCCTCCACGGCGATGGGGTCCACATCCACCGCCAGCACCTCTCGTGCTCCCAGAAGCGTTGCCGCGATTGCCAGGATGCCGGACCCGGTGCCCCAATCGAGCACGCGGTCACCCGCGCGGAGGTGGTTCTCCAGCGCCGCCAGGCACAGCCGCGTGGTGGGATGAGATCCCGTGCCAAATGCCTGGCCGGGATCGATGCGGACCACCACGTCCCCCGCGCGGGGCTCGGGTTGCTCCCAGCCGGGCACTACGAGGATCCGCTCGCCCACCCGCTGCGGACGGAAGTAGGCCCGCCATGCTGTGGCCCAGGCTTCATCGGCCAAGGGCCGCAGCGACAGCCCCGACGAAGTCGGCACGGCGATCCCTGCCGCTCGCAGATGGCGCAGGCGGCGGCGCAGATCCACCAGCCGCGCGTCCAGCCCGTCATCTACAGGGAAGTAGCCGACCACCGCCACCTGTCCCACTGCGTCTCCGGGAAGGGTAGCCGTCCCCGCAGACCCTGCTTCAAGAAACGCCGCCGCTACCGCCTCGGCGACCTCAGTCGCCACCGGCAACCGCGCTTCCGCCCATTTCATGGTTGGCTATCCATCGTCGCTGAAACACCGGCCCCACGGGGGGAATGGAAGAGTGGGAGAATGGCAGGGCGGCAAGCCGGGCGCTCGCTCACCTGTCTCCTACGCACCCTTTCGTCATCTCTCCATTCACTCTTCTCCCGTACATCCACGACACTCCCATGTTGACTCGTCCTCCTGCCCCGGTTCAACCGGCAGGTAATCGGGTACAAGCGAAGCTGGCCCGCGGGGAGCCTCCTGCCCCCCATCCCGACCGCGGCGGGATAGACGCCGCCCACGAGGCCCACCTCTCCCACGAAGCGCTGGCGCAGCCGCGTTAGCCGCCCTGCTCACCGCCCTCCCTGACCGCCGCTCTGCGGGGGGACATCCACCCTGTGTATGACCGGCTGAAACAGAGATAGAGTAGGATCAGGAAGCCGACGCAAGAAACCCAGGGCATCTCATCCTCGCTGTCGAACAGGGCGATAGACCGGCTGCCGCGCGCGTGCAATTCCTCCTGGAGAGACCTATGGCTACCAGTCGCATTCTTGCCCGTATCCGAGAAGGTCGGCCCGCCCGCCTGGCTTCACTCTGGACTGTGCCGCACTGGAAGATTGTGGAGATGATGGCCCTGGCCGGCTTCGACGGCGTCTGGATTGAGATGGAGCACTCCGATTTCACCTGGGAGCAGATGTCCCAGGCGATCCTCGCCGCCCGCGCCCACGGGATGGACGCGATGGTTCGCGTGCCGCGCCGCGGTTATACGGATATCATCCGCCCGCTGGAGGCGGGCGCGGCGGGAGTACTGGTCCCCCAAATCACCTCCGTGGCAGAAGCGCGGGAGTTCACCCGCATGGCCCGCTTCGCTCCTCTGGGCTGGCGGGGCATAGGCGGCAGCGTCGATACGCATTACGGCCGCATTTCTCTGCCCGAATACGTGGAGAACGCGCAGCAGGAAACCTTCTGCGCGCTGATGATCGAGCGGCGCGAGGTAGTAGAGGAGATTGAGACGATTGCGGCCATCGAGGGGATGGATGGCGTGTTCGTGGGACCCGTCGATCTCTCCCAGAGCTACAATATCCTGGGCCAGACTGGCCACTCGCTGATCGAAGCGGCCATCGAACGGGTTGCGGCAGCCTGCGCTGCCCGCGGCAAGTGGTGGGGAACGTTGGCTAGCACTCCGGAGGCGATACGGCGCCGGTTCGCGCAGGGGGCACGGTTCTTCATGCTGGGAGGTGAGGTCGAAGCGTTGACTAGCGGCTTCCGCGCCGCCCTGGATCGCTTCGAGGGGATCGGGCCGTAGGGAGCGGGGAAAGCGTTGGGATCTGGCCCCCGGTCGAGCCTTCCGAACGCCTGAAGATCCGAATACCGGGGCGCCGAGGATGTTTCTCCACCTGCTATTCGCCTCATTCCGCCGCTCGCCGCGCCGCCACGTGCTGGCGCTCACGGCGCTGACGCTGGGGACGACGGTGGCTACTGCCCTGGGTGGCGCGGCGGTAGGCGTGGGCGATCAGATGAGCCGCGAGCTGCGCGCCATCGGCGCCAACATCCGCATACTGCCCCGGGAGGATACCCTGCCGTTGGAGATCAACGGCGTGGATTATCGCGGCCTATCGGAAGGCGGCTTTATCCGCGAAGCAGATCTGCCTGCCATCAAGGAGAATTTCTGGCGCCACCAGATCGACGCCTTCGCCCCGTTGCTCCCCGCGCAGGTGGCGCTGAACGGCACCCCCGCCGTGGTGGTTGGCACCTGGTTCGACCACCCACTCCGGCTCCAGGATGGTGGAGAGGCGCGCGCTTCTCTGCCCGCGGTACAGCGAGGCTGGACGGTTGAGGGACGGTGGCCGGCGGATGGAACCCGCGAACTGGCGCTCGGTCGCCGACTGGCAGAGCGCCTGCGCCTGCGGATCGGAGCAGCAGTCGAGGTCGCCTACCGGGGCCGCCGCGACCGTCTACGGATCACCGGCATCCTCAACGCCGGCGGGCCGGAGGACGATCAGGCTCTGGCGCCGCTACCCGTGGTGCAGGCGCTCACGGGCCATCGCGGCCGCGTGAAGCAGGTGCTGGTAAGCGCGATCACCACGCCGGAGAGCCTGATCGTGGAGAAGATGGGGCTGGACCCTACTAAGCTATCGTCGAAGGATTACGACCGCTGGTACTGCACCCCGTATGTCAGCGCCATCGCCCTCCATCTCCAGGAATCCATAGACGGGGTGGTGGCGGTCCCCGTCCGCCGGGCCACAGAGACGGAAGGGCGCGTACTGCAGCGCATCTCGGGCCTGATGGCGGCGGCGGCGATCGCGGCGCTGTTCGCCGCCGGCCTGGGAATGTTTAGCGCCGCCGCCACCGCCCTCCTGGAGCGGCGGCGTGAGATCGGTCTGCTCCAGGCTCTGGGCGCGGAGCGGTGGCAGATTGCCGGTCTCTACCTGGGAGAAGCGTTCCTCCTCGGACTCCTGGGCAGCGTTCTGGGCGCGATTCTGGGCTGGGGCCTGGGAGACTTCATCTCACACGGGGTCTTCGGGCGGCCCATGCCGCTGGCGGCAGGAACTGTGCTTCTGGCGCTGGGCTGCGGCCTGGCGATGGCGCTCCTGGGCGCCGCCTGGCCTGTCCATCGTGCCCTGGCTGTGGATCCTGTACGCGCCCTGCGGGAGGCGTAACACTCACGGTCAATGAGCAAGCGACAAAGCCGTTGACCCATTGCCTGATTGGCCTGCGGCCTCCTGATGTCCCGTGGCCGAACGCTTGCGAAACCCCGACTGCGTCGGGACCGCCCCAGCCTGGCGGCGCTTTGCCCACCACGCCCAGGAATGCTGCACGAGGCTGATTGTGCCCCAGACGAAGGAGGAATCTCCAGGCACCGCGCCAGCTATCTAGCCAGGTCGTAAGCGGCCAACTCGCGTGCTGCCCGGGGCAGGTCGCCAGCCTTCGCTGGGTGCGAAGTATCCACTGGCGTTTCCTGCTTCTGGGCCCAGCGCACCACGTCCGGTAGGCCTTGCCGCAGGCCGACGCGCGGTTGGTATCCGAGCCGGGTGCAGATGCGGGTGACATCTGCGTGACAGTGGCGGATGTCACCGGCGCGGAACAGGCCGGGGATGGCGAGCATCTCTTTTGCATTCAACTCTTCCGCCACCATCCGCGCGATTTCCCCCACAGTCCATAACTCTCGGGAACTGACGTTGAAGACCTGATAGTTCGCCTCATCCGCTTCCAGTGCCAGAATGTTAGCTTGAACCACGTCTTTGACGTGCACGAAGTCCCGGCTCTGGCGGCCGTCCTCGTAGATCAGTGCTGGTTGGCCATTCAGAATGTGGTTGCAGAAGATGGAGAGGACGCCGGTGTACGGGTTGCCAAGCGCCTGCCCCGGGCCGTAAATGTTGAAGTAGCGCAGGGCCACTGTGGGGATACCATAGGCGCGTCCAACCGAAAGGCAAAGCTCTTCCTGATCTCGCTTCGACACGGCATAGACGGAGGTGGGAGCGGGCAGCTTGGTTTCGGGTGTGGGAGCCGGAGCAAGGTTGTCCCCGCAATGGGGACAGCGGGTTTCCCAGTCACGCTGTTCGAGTTGAGAGGGTGAACGCGGGCCAGGATCGACCACCCCGTGCCGCGCGCAGAGGCCGCAGCCTTCGCCATAGAGCGTCATAGAGGACGCCACGACCAGCTTCCGGATCTGGTTCCGGCGCTCCAGGATGCCCTGAAGTAGGACCGCCGTGCCCAGCGTGTTACCATCAACAAAGCGGTAGATCTCGTCCATAGACTGGTCGACACCCATTTGCGCCGCTAGATGGAACACGGCATCCACGCCTTCCAGCGCCTGGCGAACTTGGTGGATATCGCGTACGTCCCCGCGGATGAACTCGGCGGCTGGATGCAGATCGGCGGCCCGCCCTCCCTGGCCATGCACTTGCGATACGAGGGCATCCAGGACGCAAACAGCGTCCCCCTTTTCGATAAGCGCCCCGGTGAGATGGCGGCCCACAAAGCCGGCTCCGCCAGTGATCAGCACTTTCATCGCTTACAGATCCCCCTAATGGTGGTTGTTATCACTATGCGCTCTCTTTGCGTAGTAGTGGTCCTCGACTCGATAAGTAGACGGTTAGCGACCTGTGCGATGACGGGGCATATCCTCTTTACGTGACCGTCGCTGCGAAGTACGTTCGCCTATTCGCGATGGCGAACATGAGGCCACCCCATCCCGTCGTTGTTCGTACATCGCCTGGCTGAGTGCTGTAGGATCACCGCTTGATCTCGTCTGCCAGCGCGTGGTGATCCATCACGAAGCCGAGAGAGACACGGGCCGCGCCCGAAACGCCAGAGAACCCCCGGGTTGCCGAACCTGTTCCAATCGCTGTGCGGGTGGTTGGGGCCTGGAGCGGGGATGTACTGCCAATTGTAGTCGCAGCTGCTGATTCAGCCACTTGCAGGAGTAAGGTGAGAATGGCTCGGGCGCGTCTGGAGGCGCTGTCCGCAGCGCTGCCTCACGTCTGGCTACAGGCTTCCTCCGAGGTCTCCGGAGTCGCCGTTGGAGCCGGAATTGGGGAGGGTTTCGTCACGGTTGTGATGATCCATCTGCACGGCGCCCCCGATCTGCTTCAGGTTGCTCTAGCAATTCGCTTTCCGGGCTGCCCCTCTGGCTTGAGAGAGGATGGGGAACGGAATACCAGCCAGGAGGCCGAAGCCGTGCCGGCCAAGCAATTCAAGGGCACCGTTCCGCTGAGCGCGAGCTCCAGCGGCAGCGTGCTCCTCGACGGCAAATCCATAAACCGCTCGCACGCAACGCTTTTTCCGTGATAGGCAAACCTTTCCACGGCCGTGCCGTTTTCCGCAGCCTCCCAGGAGGCTATAGTCGTCAGTACGCGGCGCCGTTCGGCCGGGGGAGCGGGCCGCTCTACCAATCAAGTTAAGTACGATTGGCTGCTACGTGGGCATCCCGTCGAGTGCGCCGCTGGGGATAGGGCAACCGGATTGTCTGGCGTTCTCGCTGTAGATAAGGAAGACGCCGCGCCGCCGGAGTTGCTCCCTTCACCGGCGGTCGCTCCGCCCAACGTTCCATGGAGATATGCCGACAGCAGGGTCTGTGTGTACGTGGGATCGGTATTCGGCAGCGCCACGCAGGACGCGCGGCAGTACTCGTCATGCACCAGGCACGCGCCGAAGATGTTCAGACAGGGGTCGGCTGCGAGCGGAAGCGCCGGACCTCTTCCCACGAGCGCCCCCAGCGGCTTCCGGTGGCGTTGCAGAGGAACCAGTGCCGCTTCCGTTCAGCGTCCAGCAGGCTGATCGCCCGGCTCAGCTAAATGGGCCGTCCGCTGCTCTGCTGCACGATGGCCAGGAGACACCGCGGGAGAATGCCCAGGCGGAGAGCTGCTTCTTCACGCTCCAGCGCGAGGAGGTGTATCTGCAAGATTACCAGACCTACGAGCAAGTGGAAGCCCGTACAGCTTCATCGAAAAGATCTATAACCAGAACCGGCGGTATTCATCGCTTGGCTACCGACGACCCGGTAAGTTCGAGGATCTCTTCGCAGCGGACGTTATCTGCCGATCAGTGTCTCACGTGGGGGGCACGCCTCGCTTTTTTCAACCCCTTTTTCGTAGGAACCTTCAAGGCGATACGGCAACCTATCGATGGCGACCTGATAAGTACTGGAGAAACGAGGTCGGATCATGAAACAACACTCCAGGATTGCGCTGGTTACCGGGGCAAGCCAGGGCGTCGGGCGCGGGATTGCCTTGGGGCTTGCCGAAGACGGCTGGGATGTTGGCCTCAATTACTACGAGAACCAGGCGGGTGCGGAAGCTACAGCAGAGATTATTCGCGCCAAAGGCCAGCGGTGTTGGGTTCTGCACGCAGATGTGGGTGATGCCGAGCAGGTTCAAGCCATGTTCAGGTACTTTCATCAACAGGCAGGAGGGCTCGATCTGCTCGTTAATAATGCGGGCGTGCAAACCTGGGCCTCTCTTCTCGATCTCAAGGAATCAGATTGGGATCGTACCATTCGCACTAACCTGAAGGGAACATTTCTCTGCACTCAGCAGGCAGCGCGCCTGATGAAAGACACCGGTGGGCGTATCATTAACATTGGGTCGGGAGCTAATAAGGCCCCTTTCCCCAATCTGATCGACTACTGCGCCTCCAAAGGTGGTATTCAGACCTTTACAGTGGTTGCTGCCGTCGAGCTGGGTCGATTTGGCATCACGGTCAACAGTGTGGCGCCTGGTACTATCGAGATTGAAAGAACTAAGTTAGAAGATCCAAATTATGCAGGCGCCTGGGGGGCCCTGACGCCTGTTGGCCGGATCGGTTCTGTGGAAGATGTGACCAATGCCGTGGTCTTCCTTGCCGGGGATAAGGCGGGTTTCATAACCGGGCAAACACTCTATGTCGACGGCGGCCTGTGGTCCCAGGTCCCGTGGGCCTATAAAAGATAGCAAATCATATACGTGATGATTAGCCTATTGAGAAGTAAATTGGCTAACGGATAGATCATCCGCAGCTTTATCTATGTCCTCTGCACTGCTGACGGAGAGTTAGCCTGATCGAGTTTGACTTCAAACGTCGAGGCAACCAGGCGATACACCGACGTTGACGCTCGATAGATCGCTTCGCACAGCAGCAGGTTCATAGCTTTTGCGGCTCCGCCCAGTTTGTCGAGGAGGTACGTACATGAGTGGTAATGCGGCTTCTCCACATCGCCTTGACGGCTTAATTGCCGTGGTAACCGGAGCGGCCCAGGGCCTGGGTCTGGCAATTGCCGACCAGCTCGCCTGCGACGGCGCTGAAGTGATGATCGCCGACCTCCAACTTGAAACCGCACGGACATCGGCTAACCGTTTGCGGCAGCAAGGCTTGAAGGCGCAGGCGACCTACCTGGATATCGCCGACGCTGCCGGGGTGACCGCGTTCTTTGAGAGGATGGTCAGCGAGCACGGACGATTGGACATCCTGGTAAACAACGCCGGTGTCGGTCAAACCGTAGCTCCTATTGTCGAGTTGAGTGATCAGGAGTGGGCGCGGGTGCTGAACATTACTCTCACGGGCACGTTTTACTGTTGCCGCGCCGCCGGGCAGATCATGGAACGCCAGGAATCGGGGTGCATTGTTAACATTGCATCGATCAACGGTCAGAATCCAGGCCCACTGGTGGCAGCGTACAACGTGGCCAAGGCAGGCGTAATCAGTCTGACCCGGACACTGGCGCTGGAGCTGGCGGCGTACGGCGTGCGAGTTAACGCTGTGAGCCCGGGCCCGGTTTACACGGAGTTCAACAAGAAGGTTATGGCACAGCGCTGCCAGAGGTTGAACATCACCGAGGACCAGATGATTGAGCGCATCCGCGGCTCCATCCCCCTGGGGCGATGGGGAGAGCCGGTCGACATCGCGCGTGGCGTTGCTTTTCTCTGCAGCCCGGCGGCTTGCTGGATCACCGGTGAGGTGCTCAGAGTCAGCGGTGGTTTAGAAGGCGTATCCGCCGCCCCACCGAAACGCGCAAAGAATTGAGCAGGCTATGCAGCCCATTCGCCACGTGGGAATCTGCGGCGTCGGCCAGATGGGCGCTGCCGCGGCCGTCTGCTTTAAGCGGTCGGGATATCAGGTTCTGGTCTGGGACCACAGTGAGGAACAACTGGCCGCACTGAAGCCTACCGTAAGCGCGTTGGAGTCGTGGTTGGACCAGCACATTGGCCCCGCACCCCACGAAGGGGGAAGTATCCAACCGCAGGCTAGTCCAAGCTCCATCGACGAGCAAGCGGATGTCGTGCTGGACTGCATCGCCGAGGATATGGCGCAAAAGGTCGATTTGTTCAAACGGTTTCCCCGTTGCAGAAACCGCGGCGCCCTGTTCATCACCACCACGAGCGGCCTAAGCATCTCCGAGATGGGTCGGCGCAGCGGCTGCGGTCACCTGCTCGCCGGTACCCACTTCTGGAACCCACCCCACCTGATGCCTCTGGTGGAGGTGATCCGTGGCCAGGACACCCCCGACCCCATCATCGACCGGGTGTGTGAGCTCGTGAAATCCATCGGCAAGACGCCGGTGAGGGTGAATCGGGATGTGCCGGGCTTCATCGGCAATCGGCTGCTCCATGCCCTGTGGCGCGAGGCGATCAATCTGGTTGAGAAGGGCATCGCCACTCCAGAGGATGTTGATCTGGTCGCGAGATTGACCTTTGGACTCAGAATGCCCGCGGTTGGTCCCCTGGAGAATATGGACCTGGTCGGGCTCGATCTTATCGAGAAGATCCATCAATATCTGCTTGCTGATCTGGCTGACAACCACGGCCCGTCCGCATACCTGACCCACAGCGTGAGACAGGGCCACCTCGGCGTCAAGAGCGGCCAGGGGTTTTACGATTGGTGGTCCCGTAGCGCTGAGGAATTGATCCAGAAGCGGGACATTCAGATCGTGCACCAGCTCGCTTTCCTTAACGAGCTGGAAGGCACTTTACGGTAAGCGGTTGGTTGAGCCAGAAGGCACGACCAGGACGGAGGCCGCGGATTTCGTCGCGGAGGCGGGGATCAGTCAAGAATCCTTGCGAGCGCCGCACGAGGATGTTCCCCGCTCCGATGATGAAGCGCGGGCGCGCCCGGGGCAGGAGACAGGCAGATGAGGGGTGGAATGGCGACCAGTCTCTGGCGTTCCGCCGCCGATATAAGGGGGTAAGGCTGGCCCGCCGTCCTTTGCCGACCGACTCTTTCGCGCCCGCGGATCCCTATCGTCCGCGATTCTCGACCGGGAACTGCCGCCCGTTTACTACTGCACTCTTGAGCCTGGTCACCAGGGGGCCAAAGATTCGGGCTTCCTCGCGCTGGACGAGGCCAATTCCAGGCGCGAACCACTCGGCAATGATCCCCGCATCTACCACCTGGTGCGCGTAGTCGATCCGAATGCAGTTCTCAAACACGCCCGCGGGCACGCGCACCGTCTCGCTCCTTGAGGCAAGGGTGAGCGTGGCGCCGTCCGAGCCGGGAAACCCCTCGCGGATGGACATTTTCCACGACGTCCCGGGCGCCGCCTCGAACTGGTACCAGAGGTGGTCTGGCCGCTCCAGGATCCGCCCTTTTCCCGTTTTGCGCACCCAGTGATCCCCACCCTGGTAGTTCGTGAGCTGATACCAGGCCGTGCCTGTGGTGGTCGAACGCCGAACGGCGTCAATGGTGGTGGAGAACTCCTGGGGAGGAAGAGCGGCGTGGGCGGCGGCGGACACGTAGTTCCAGGTGTTGCCTTTGCGGAGCGGGAAGTAATCCGCCCTGGCCGGACGCGTTGCCCTCGGGGCCGCGACGGACGGTGGAAAGCCCTCCACCAGGAGAACCACCAGCGCGGCTACCGCCAGCGCCCACCCACGGCGCGCTACGACAGTGCGCACACTCTCATCCCCCTTCCGCCACATAGCAGGCGCCTCCCCTGGACGGGGAGGCGCAGGCGTACTGGCAGACTCGCTCCCATGACTCAGGCAGGGACGACGGGTATGCTGGCACCATCCCCGTCGCCGGGCGGGCGTTGGTTGGCATAGCGCACCGCGAACGTCATCGCGTCTCGCAGCTCCAGGTGGGTAATCGTGCCTCCCTTGAACTCAGACTGAAGAACGCGGGTAAGGTGGGCCACGAGTGCCTTGCGGCTGACACCATTATCGAGCTGCCGCCGCACCTCCTCTTCCAGATGGCGCCGTCGCTTGGCGGGGATCTCCCTGATACGAGGCATCACCTTACTCAGCACGGTGTCCACGCAATCCGTGCAGATCTCGGTAAGATCGTCGTCCAGGATGGTAAATGTGCCCGCAGCGTGGTGGAAGGAGAGGTTGATCTGATCGGTGGAGCCGCCCGGCGTCTCGTAGACAAGAGCCACGTTGGTCACGAGACCGTGATCGGGGTTCTCCCAATCGGACACGCGACAGCGGAGATTGCCGTATTCCACCCGCCCCGCGTAGGGGGCAATAAATTCCTGGAGGCGCGAGTAACAGTCTCGCAGGGCGTCCGCACTCGCGTTCGCCATTTCTTACTGACCTCCGATCGGTGCTAGTCTACCACGGGCGCGACATGCTGTCAATTTGCGTGGAAATCCCCCCTGCGCTTCCCGTGGCGGCGGCTGAGCCGCCGTTGCTGGCCCGTACCGGCGACTGCCCCTTGTCTCTCTATTATATGGCCGGATCGCCCCTTGCTCCGCAGGCGAGCGCGGAGGAGAGCCGTGCTACGACCGGGGCCGCTTGTGTGCTCTGGCCGCGTTTCGGGACGGCAGGATTAGTGTACAATAAGGCAACCTACTCGTGAGATTATGTATGAGGATCGGCCGGGGACGGTCTGCTGTTAACCACGGCCATCCGTACGCCGTCCGAAACTTGTTTCCAAACGCGTTCGTTAGATTGATATCCCGCGTCTCCTGCGGGGAGGTTAGTATGGCCACGCTTACGCTGGGGGCTCTGGCTCGCCAGGCGCACCGGACGCCGGTCCAAGAGCCTCTGCCGGACTTCTACTTCCAGGCTTCCGCTGAGGAAACCCAGGCCGCCATTGGCGTCGCGCGGGCGGCGCTGCGCGATCGGCTGGTTATCCTGGGCCATCACTATCAGCGGGACGAGATCATCCGGTGGGCGGATTACACCGGGGATTCCTTCAAGCTCTCCCAACTGGCCGCGGCTCGCTCCGAGGCGGATTTCATCCTCTTCTGCGGCGTGCACTTCATGGCCGAGAGTGCGGATATCCTCAGCGCTAACCACCAGCGGGTGATCCTCCCGAACATGACCGCCGGCTGCTCCATGGCGGACATGGCGGATATCTACCAGGTGCGGGATTGCTGGGATCAGCTCACCGGGCTGTTGGACGAGAAGATTCTGCCGATCACCTATATGAACTCGGCGGCCAATCTGAAGGCGTTCGTGGGCGAGCGGGGTGGTACCGTCTGTACCTCTTCCAACGCCCCCGCCGCGCTCCGCTGGGCCTTCACCCAGGCGCCCAAGGTGCTTTTCTTCCCCGACCAGCACCTGGGCCGCAATACAGGGGCGCGCATGGGCATCCCTCTGGAGGAGATGGTGCTCTGGGATCCCTTTGAGCAGGGCGGCGGCCCCGACTGCGCCGGGGATGCGCTGCGGCGGGCCAAGATCATCCTCTGGAAGGGACACTGTTCCGTCCACGGCCGGTTCACCCTGGAGCAGATCCGGCAGGCGCGCGCGCACTACCCCGATGTCAACGTTATCGTCCACCCCGAGTGCACTCTGGACGTGGTGCAGGCTGCCGACGACGTGGGCTCCACCGAGCACATTGTCAAAGTGATCGGCGCCGCTCCTTCGGGCACGAAATGGGCGGTGGGGACGGAGATCAACCTCGTTAACCGTCTGGCAAAGCAGCATCCCGACAAGCTGATCTTCTGCCTGGACCCCGTGGTCTGCCCGTGCTCCACGATGTACCGCATTCATCCCGCCTACCTGCGCTGGGCGCTGGACAATCTGGTGGCCGGCCGCGTGGTGAACCAGGTGACGGTGCCGCCCGAGATCCGGCACTGGGCCCACGTGGCGCTCGATCGGATGCTCGCCGTTCATTAGCAGCGCGAGCAATGCTTCCTGGTTGCCACCGGAGGCCCGGGGGAACAATCTCGCCAGGCCCCTCATACGCTGGATTTCAGAGGACGGAGGAGGGAGAGCATCTGCCGCGGGTGCAGCAGCCGATATCGCCAGAGCAGGAACGGGTAAACACCCAGCGCCACCAACAGCACCCAGAAGATCTCCCCGCCCCAGGGCGCACGCGCGGCGAGGGACGCCAGGCCCGAAACGAACACCAGCACCAGTGCGGCACGTGACAGCTGGGACAGGTCAAAGCACCCCGGGAAGTGCATGGGTGTGGCGACAACGCGGATGGCCGCCGTGACCGCTTCGCGGAGAATCACGGAGATCACCGCGCCCGGCAGACCCAGCCCGGGCGTGAGAACCAACAGGGACAGCAGACACGCGACATTCCCATAGATGCTGGTTCTGACGGTGATGCGCTCCAGGTGGGCTGCGTTCAGGGCTGCGCCGCACACATAGCTCACTCCCAGAAGCGGTACCATCCAGATGCCCACTTGCAGTACCCCGATGGAGGCATCAAAGCGGCCGCCATAGAGAATGCGCACGATAGCCGGGGCCAGGATGCTGGTGAAGATCCCCAGCGGCACGGTGATCAGGAGCATCCCGAGGGTGTAACGGCGAAGCAGGATCACCGCGAGATCCTTTCGCGCGCTGGCAACGGCGGAGAGCGCCGGGAAGAGCGAGGCGGCTATTCCTTCCGGAATGATCATCACTCGGGTGATGAGCACCATCGCAGCGCCGTAGATTCCCGCCCCTGCCTCGCCTGTGAATCGGGTTACGGCAAAGATATCGGCACGACTGCCGATCGCGTCGACGACCACGGCCAGCATAAACGGCGCCGCGGCAACCAGCAGCTCGCGCGCAAAGTGCCAGGAGAACCCCAGCACCGGCCAGGCCAGCTGCCGGAGGTACCACAAAGTGGTTATCAGGCAGACCACACCGCCCAGGAGGTAAGCGGCGCAGTAACCCAGCAGGCCCCAACCCCAGGCCAGGAACAGTACGGTGAACACGTTCACCAGCACGCCGGCATAGAGCTGGCTCTTGGCCAGCAGGTGCATCTTCTCGTGGGCCTGGAAGTAATCGCCCACGGTAGCGCTGATCGTCCACAGAAATTGCCAGGCCAGCGCCGCGTAGAGGACGGCGCGCGCGGCAGGCGAGAATTCGGTGCCAGGCAGCTGCACCAATAGTACCGCCGCCAGGACGCCTAGACCACCGGCGAGAGCGCGCACCACCAGCAGCTGCCCCAGATAGCGGGCCGCTCCGGCGCGATCCGCCGCCATCGCCCGCACCGCCACGGTGCGTGTTCCCAGACTGCACAGGCCCGCCATCAGGATCGCGGCGGAAGATCCCAGCACGAACCGCCCGTAGTTCACCTCGCCAAGGGTGCGCGTGGCGTAGGCGAGGACCGGGATGCTGAGGGCATTGATAAGCAGAGGCTGGCCAATCAACCAGACCGCGTTGATGCCCACCCGCCGGCTGGCCTTGGTTACTTCGTCCGTAGCCGCCCCAGCGAGCGCTCGCTCTACCGCTGCTATCTCAGTTGCCATTGCCTCTCACGTCCATCGACATCCTGGACGTCCGGCTCATTGCCATTCGTGTCACCGCCCGACCGGCTGGAGGTGCTTCAGATCTATGTGCCCGCTCGCTGAAGCTGATAAACGGAGATTGGCCGTCCTGTCGAGCCCTGCCGAGGCGTGCGGGCACGGCGCTGGGTTAGCCGTAGCCAGAGCAGCCGTGCTACACGGTTGGTGGCCAGGGGCTCGATCTTGCGGTGAGGGTGGGACATAAGTGATATTGAGGATAGTCTACTGCGTGGATTGCCGCCCTCGCCAGATGGCTTCCTAACACAGCTAAAGCCAGGTTGTATCACTGCGGGAGGCACCAATCAAGGACACAACCGATTGGATGCACGGCACGTTCGCTTACCGGAGCTCTCTGGAATGATAGATACCCACAGGGCATTTCCCGTGCAAGCAATCCTGAAAATGTTATGCTGGCTGACACACCTCTACCTCGATTCATGATAGCTCATAGACCAGGAGGCCTAACATGAAAGTGATCCCTGCCGACAAAATCCCGGCGCGCCGCGTGGAGATGGAGGGCGCGGTGGGCGTGTTCATCCGCGAGCTGGTAACAGAGCGCGACGGCGCTCCCCACTTCGCCATGCGGCGGTTCGATCTGGAACCGGGCGGCCACACCCCGATGCACGACCATCCCTGGGAGCACGAGGTGTACATCCTGGCAGGCGAGGGGGAGCTGCGCTCGCCCACGGGGGCGCGCCCGTTCCGCGCGGGGGACGCCGTCTACGTGCCCGTGGGGGAGACGCACCAGTTCGTCAACAGCGGCGCAACCGCGCTGGGCTTCTTGTGAATGATCCCCGTGCAGCAGCCCTGCTGTAGGTAGGGGTGGAAACTTTCCGGTCTGTCCGTGCGCAGAGGCGACGTCTTTGCTGCCTGCCCCGAAAGCTTTCGGGGCCTGCTTCCCGTGCGGGCCATATGGCTTACTCTTACTCGAATGGCTGGGGCCTGGAGTAACAG
>JACQGL010000028.1 GCA_016199525.1 Armatimonadota bacterium | reverse complement strand
TCCTGGCCGGCGGCCAGAGCGTAGAAGAGGACCACTATCTCGTCGAGTTCCCCTTCGATGGCCGGATCGTTAAGGTAGTTGCCACTTTCACGCCCGGGGACGAAATTCTGATCGGCACCCGCCTGCTGCGGCACTACCGCCTGGAGATCGACTGCGTGGCGCGGACGGTGGCGCTGGCGCGGGTGGCGTGAGCATGGATCGCCGCTCCCTCCTGCCGACCCCCTCACCCCTCCATCCGCTGCTTGATCGCCGCGCGGGTGCCCTCTATGTCAAAACAAGCGTACTGATTGCCGCGCAGTAGCCGCGTGGCCACCCGCATCGCCTGCTTCTCCGTCATGTCTCCCGCAGCGACTTCCGCCTCCAGGGCGCGGGTGAGCCAGCGGCGCGCCTGCCAGGCGTAGGCGACGGCGCTGGTGGGGGGGCGGGTGTCTCCGCCGAAACCGAACAGCTTGTTGGCGGGCACGGCGTGCAGGAACCGCCGCACGAAGTCCGCCGAGGAGTAGGGATCGATGGACCACGCCCAGCAGAGATCCACCCACACGTTGGGGTAGCGCTTGGCAAGGGCAACCAGCTCGTCATTGTAGGGATAGGCGATGTGCATAAGCACAAAGCGCGCCTCCGGGTAGCGAGTCAGCAAGTCGCACAGGTTGCCGGCGGGGATACGGTCCACCGGCATGTGCCCCGTTCCCGCGTAGTAGCCAGTGTGGAGCTTGAACGGCAGGTTGTGCTCGGTGGCCAGCTCCACACCGCGCGCCCAGCACCAGTCGCCCAGGGTGAGGCGAGTCTCCTCGTCCACCGACTGCGGATCGGCGAGGACGCGATCCAGAGCGAGGGCGGCCTCATGGTCGGACCGTTCGCGCCAGCGGAGAGTGCGGCTGTAGGCGTGCTGCGCCTTCACGGCGATGGCGCAGGGGGCGTAGCGCTCGAACAGGCAGGCCATCGCGTCCCGCAGGTGACCCAGGTGGGCAACGGTGATGCCGGTCTCTTCCGCCAGGGCAGGCAGGTTCAGGTTGCCGGAGCAGAACTCCCACCAGGACAGGTCGTAGAGGAAGAAATCGGGGCCGGAAGGGTCGGGAAGGCAAGGCCAGCAGAAGTCGTCCGTCTGTATGTGATCCAGATTGGCCACCTGGCGCAGCAAGCGCAGGCGTTCTCCTGGCCGCCGGAACGCGTTGAGCCGCTCCTGGGCCATCGCCAGGCCGTCCAGGGTGAGTTCGTCCAGGCCGTAGAGGCGCTGCGCTTTCAGCCGCACTGCTTCGCCATAGCCGGTACACTGGATCGCCTCCCAGGCGGCACGGATCGGGTTGAAGCGCGCGGCAATGTCTCCCGCGCCGGGGTCGACCAGCCTCTGGACTGCCTCCGGAGCCGCCCCCGCCACAATCAGGTCCGCCGGGACGTAGTGGCCGAACAGATCACCCAGGATGTCGGGGCCGCGCTCGATCCACTCCTGCTCCTTCCACTGATGCTCGTGCGTATCGCACATGGGAGTGGACTCGATGTGCAGAGCGAGTTCGGTGGCCATCGAATGCTTCCTTTATCAACGGTGCCAGGACAGCGAAGGAACAAGGAGATCAGGAAACGACGTTAATTCTAAGGAGGAGGCGGGGAAACGAACAAAGGAGAAACAAGGCACAGAGCAGACGGCTGGTTTATCAGGGTTGCCCGCTTTCGGGCAATCCATACCCCACCTCTGATCATTCCATCGTTTCGCCGGTCTGTTGTTTCGTGGTTGCGTCGTTCTGTCCTTCCTGTTTCGCACCACCGGGGGCCGTTCCCGTCTGGGACGGCGCTCCCCTGCCGCAATCACAGATGACAACCGGTGGCGCAATTCGGTATGAATTATGATGGCCGGCGCGCCTGCCGGCCGGGAGCGATGCATGGGGAATAGACGCAGCTGGGTGCTGGCGGGAGTGCTTCTGGCACTGGTGGCAGCGTTCGTGACCACCTACGCGGTCAGCCCCGGTCCGCGAGCGAGTGGGCCCGCCCCGGACTTCACGGGAATGACAGTGGACGGCCAGACAATTCGCCTGGCGGACTTCAAAGGCAATTACGCCGTCTTGCTCAATTTCTTCTCCGCCTATTGAGTGGCGTGCGGTGAGGAGTATCCTCACCTCAAATCTGCGGACGACCGCTACCGTGAGCGAGGCCTGCGGATCATCAGCATCTCCCAGGATCCATCGAAGGGGGTGGCGGGCATGCTCGCACAGGAAGTGAACGCCACCTTCCCCGTGGTACACGATGCGGACGGCGAGATTTTCAAGCTCTACGGCATCAAATCCATCCCGACCAACGTGGCGGTGACCCGGGAGGGGAGGATCGTCCACGTCGCCGAAGGCTTCAGCGAGTCGTCGCTGGAGGCTGCGGCGAAGGCGGCGCTGGGAGAGGGGTAGGCCCGCATTGGGGGCAGGGTAGCGAGGAACGGAGTATTCCGGATTCTGCCCCCTCCTCACCGGTGACAGCAAACACGGAGGCCAGATCCCGATGAAACGCGTGGTGGTGGGCCAGGGGCGCGCCTGGCTGGAAGAGGAGCCGGACCCCGCCCCGGAGGGCGAGTGGGTGGTGGTGCGGATGGTTGCCATTCCGATCTGTGGCAGTGACCTGCACGCCTACCACTCCCCCGAGCCAGTGCGCGAGGCCGGCCACGAAGGCGTGGGCGTGGTGGTGGCCGCCGACCGCAACACGCGCGTCCGCGTAGGACAACGGGTAGCGCTAATGCCTGGATCCGGCTGCGGGCAATGCCGCTTCTGCCTGATGGGTCATCCCCTCCATTGCTTCCACAAGCCACCCAAGGAGGGACACTTCGCCGAATACACGCGCTCCCAGGACTGGCTCTGCCTGCCGATTCCGGATGACCTGAGTTTCGAGCAAGCCTCGCTGACCGGCTGCGCCCTGAACCCGGGTTTCGGGGCCTGCCGCCGCCTCCAGGCGTCCGGCGCGGATACGGTGTTGGTCACCGGGCTGGGACCGGTGGGCCTGGGCGCCGTGGTCTGCGCGCGCGCCCGGGGGGCGCGGGTCATTGGCGTGGACCTGGAGCCCTGGCGGCGAGAGCGAGCCCTGGAGCTGGGTGCCGAAGAAGTGTTGGACGGCGCCGATCTCGATCTGGCAATGCACGTGCGGCAGCGGACGGACGGCACGGGGCCATCCGTGGCGATCGATTGCACCGGCCATCCTGCGGCGGAGCAGTTGTGCGTGGAGGTCGCCGCGGTGTTCGGCCGCGTAGCGTTCGTGGGGGAGAACCCAGGCACTGTGGATCTCTCACCCAGCCGGCACTTCATTCGCAAGAACCTGATGCTGATCGGCAACTGGGCGTGCTGCCTGGCGGACTACGAGGCGATGTGCGACCTCATCCGCCGCACGCCGAACGTAGACCTCCTCATTAGCCATCGGTTCCCGCTTTCTCG
>JACQGL010000263.1 GCA_016199525.1 Armatimonadota bacterium | reverse complement strand
GGTCCGGAAGGACGAATCGCCGGAAGCGGCGGCCATCCGCGAGGTGCGTGAAGAGACCGGGCTTGATGCGGAGATCGAAGCGCCGCTCCCGCCGGTGGAGTATTGGTATTTCTGGAAGCGCGGCGGCGCCAACGTCCGCCACCACAAGCGCGTGGACTTCTTCCTGATGCGCGCGCTCGGCGGTCACCTGGAAGACCACGACGCCGAAGTGATCGAGGCCCGCTGGTTCCCCTTGACCCGGGCGATCGCGGAAGCCACTTATCCCTCCGAGCGGGACGTGCTGCGCGCCGCGGCCGAAGCGCTACGGACCGGCCGCAGACGACCCCGAAAGGTCACCACACGTTAACCCCTCCGCGCCGCCCGTCGGCCTTGACTCGCTGGGGTGCGCCCGTTAGTATAGATTCATCGCGTCCGAGTCGTCACAGCCGCTGACAGCGCCTATCAGGTCGCCTGGCTGGAGGGGAGCCGCCGAGGCGGCCGGTTTCCGTCAAATCCTGGCAGTATCACTCCTCTTGAGCATCCGTTGGAAGCGGGTCACCGCTGCGATGTCCGTTCCCCAATTAATCTTGAGGGACACGTGCATCTGTACGGGGCGGGCAGGGCCCGCCAGACCGCTGGGCGCCCGAGCTGCCGAAGGAGACGGTCGGGTTGAGTTCAGAAGATTCGCTTAAGGACAGTTCAGGCCGAACAGAAAGGTGAGGGAAACATGAGCGATCAAGGTTACGCCAGGCCCGAGGCGCTGGTGTCCACCGGCTGGGTGGCCGAGCACCTCAACGATCCGAACGTGCGGATCGCCGAATCGGACGAGGACATTCTGTTGTACGACCAGGGGCACATCCCGGGCGCGGTCAAGATTGACTGGGTGGGCGACCTCAACGACCGGGTGCGCCGTGATTACCTGGGCCGCGAGGGCTTCGAGTCGCTGGCCGCCAAGCAAGGCATCGGCAACGACACGCTGCTCGTCTTCTACGGCGACAAGAACAACTGGTGGGCGACCTACTCCTTCTGGGTCTTCCAGTTGTTCGGCCACATGAAGGCGGCGGTGATGAACGGTGGGCGGCAGAAGTGGATTGACGAAGGCCGGCCGCTGACGAAAGACGAGCCGTCGTACCCGGCGGCGCAGTACCATGCGCCGGAGCGCGCCGATTACCGCGTGCGCGCGTTCCGCGACCAGGTGCTGCAGAACGTCGTGAACGAGCAGGGCGCGTTGGTAGACGTGCGCTCGCCGGCCGAGTACACCGGCGAGTTGCTCCACATGGCCAACTACCCGCAGGAGGGCGCGCTGCGCGGCGGCCACATCCCCGGCGCCCGGAACATCCCGTGGGGCAAGGCCGTCAACGCCGACGGCACTTTCAAGTCCGTTCCGGAGCTGCGTAAGCTGTACGAACAGGAGCAGGGCCTGCGGCCGGACCAGAACATCATCACCTACTGCCGCATCGGCGAGCGCTCCAGCCACTCCTGGTTCGTGCTCACCTACCTGCTGGGCTACCCGAACGTCCGCAACTACGACGGTTCGTGGACCGAGTGGGGCAGTCTGGTCGGCGCCCCCATCGAGCGGTAATCTTCTCCGAGGCCGACCGCAGCGGGCCGCCCCTCTCTGCGAGGAGCGGCCTTGCCGCGTCCGGGCGAAGCGCACGGCTTCGCACGTTTCTTCACATGCGGTTGACCCTGAAGCGGCGCCGATGCTATACTCGCGCTTAGCGGGTGTGACAAGCGGCCCGGCCCGCTGCCGCGCCAATGTCGCCGCCGGACACCGTAGACACGGTGTTCTTCCGCGTTCGGCCCATCCGAATGCGGGGGCAGGCGCATTGGACCAGGGGGGAACGAGCGCGGCAGGCGTGCGCCATGCTGCGGCCCGGAGGCAAGGATGGTCATAGGAACATTGGGGCTCAAAATGCACATCGAAACGCTGGATGTGCTCCCCGATCGCGGCCCACAGTTCATCGATCTGACCGACTACGTTGAGGACATTCTGGACCGGTCAGGCATCCGCAACGGGATGGTAGTGGTCTTCTGCCGTCACACCACCGCCGCGGTGAAGATTAATGAGAACGAACCCGAACTCATTAAAGATATGGAGAGCATCCTTTGCC
>JACQGL010000265.1 GCA_016199525.1 Armatimonadota bacterium | reverse complement strand
CCGCCCGCGCCGGACGACCCCGGGTAACCTGGCAGAACGGCAACCGGAGCCCCATCCGGAGCGGCGCGTAGCGCGTTGTGCAACGCCGCCGCCATCTCCGCCGCCGTGGGGAAGCGCTGGGCCGGGTTTTTGGCCAGCGCCCGCCGCGCGATCCGCTCCACGGCGGGGATCAGCGCCGGGTGCGGGGGCGGCTCGGCGTTCATAATGTTGTAGGTAATCGTGATGACGCTCTCGCCCACGAACGGCTTGCGCCCCGTGATCATCTCGTAGAGCATCACCCCGAGCGAAAACAGGTCGGATCGGGCATCGATCTGCTTCCCTGCCACCTGCTCGGGGGACATGTAGCTGGGCGTCCCGAAGATCTGGCCGTCGATGGTGAGCGTGGGCTCGAAGGTGATGCGCGCAATCCCGAAATCCGTCAGCTTGATGCGGCCGTCGGGCAACAGGTGGATGTTGTCCGGTTTCACATCCCGGTGAATCACGCGGTGGCGGTGGGCATATTCCAAAGCTTCGGCCACGGCGACGGCGATGCGCAGCGCCTCCTGCACGGGCAGCGACCCTTGCTGTCGGAGACGATCCCGGAGGGTGATCCCCTCCAGGTACTCCATAGCGATGAAGTGGCGCCCCGCCTGCTCTCCCACCTCGTAGATCGTCACGATGTTGGGGTGGGCGAGCGTGCCGGCAGCGCGGGCCTCCCGGTAAAACCGGTCGATGCGCTCCTTGCGCTGCGCGCCGACCAGGTTAGGCGGCATTTGCAGCTCCTTGAGCGCCACCCGCCGCCCCATCACCGGGTCTACGGCTTCGTAGACGATATCGTTGCTCCGGGCGATCTCTCGCACAATGCGGTAGCGCCCGAGAGTGTTGCTGGAAAGCACCGCCATCAGGCCTTCAGACGTTCGGACTTACGTCCGGGTGCATCAGTGTATGAGTGGGTGGATGTTCAAGGGTTGAGCGTTGCATGTTGAGACCCTCCCCCTCAATGCCAAACCCATTCCCTCTTCCCCTCCGCCACACCCTTATTCTCCCACTCTCCTGGCACCCACACACGTACGCCCATACAACTCCGCACTCCCCGTTCCCTGCTGTCCGGCAGTCTGCCCCGAAAGCTTTCGGGGCCTGCGCCGATTAGCGGCCGCCGCGCCGAAAGAGCTGGGCAATCAGGCCCCGCCGGCGGCCCACCGGCGACGTGGGGGCGACTGCGAGCGCCGGCTCCCCACCCGCACTTACGGCTTCAGAGCGGATCTCGCTCACCTCCTGCGCCAGCTCTTCCCAGGGGATCACCGCCAACACGTCCAGCACCAGGGCGGTGATGTTGTCCTTGCCGCCGCAATCGTTCGCCCGTTGCACCAGATCCCAGGCTACCATGGAGGGGGACTCTGTGGCCAGAATCTCCCGTATCTCGTCCGCGGATACCATCCCGCTCAGCCCATCCGAGCAGAGCAGGTACCGGTCTCCGGCCTGCACCTGCACCGCATAGAGATCGGGCTCCACCTCCGGCGCACCCCCCAGAGAGCGGGTGATCACATTCCGGAACGGGGAAAGTTCGGCCTCCTCCTCCGTAAGGGCTCCCCGCCGCACCTGCTCCGCCACCCAGGAGTGGTCTTCGGTGATCTGCCGCAGCTCGCCATCGCGCAGCAGGTACAACCGGCTGTCTCCCACCTGAACGGCCAGCAGCTCGTTCTCACGGAGCACGGCGGCGGTGAGCGTCGTGCCCATGCCGCTGCGGCTGCGGATGGTGCGGGCGATCTCCACGAGATAGCCGTTGGCGATCTGCACCGCCTGTTTTAGCGCCGCCTGGGGGTCGTCGCTCGCATCGGTGAAGTAGGCGCGGATGAAGGTGTTCAGCGCCACCTCTGCCGCGATTTGCCCCGCCGCGTGGCCGCCCATGCCGTCGGCTACGGCGTAGACGCGCCCCCGGGTGGCCAGCACGCCCGGATCCTCTGGCTCCAGGAAGTCAAATTTGTCTTCGTTGTTCTCACGGACGCGTCCCAGGTCGGTCTTGGCCCCCATTCGGACGATCGTGTGGAGGCGCGGTTGGGCGCCGCTCCTGGCCGCCCACCCCGCCTGGAGCCGCTGGAGCTCCATGGGCGCGGTGATCTCGCGCTCCTCGTCCATTTAGGGCTGGGGCTCCTGGGCGGGGAATTCGTCCGGCGTGGAGGCCTGCGGTGCGGACGAGGTGTCTATCGGGGGCTGGGAAAGGGCGGTAGCCCCGCCTTCCGGGGCGTAGCGCAGGGTCAACACCGTCTGCCCCACCCGCAGCCCTTCGCCATCCGATAAGAGGACCGGTGCGTGGGGCACCAGCCGCTCGCCGCGCACCACCGTGCCGTTGGTGCTGCCTAGATCGACGAGGAAGCAATCGGCGGCGTGGCAGCGGATCTCCGCGTGCTGCCCGGAGACATAGGCGTCGCCAGAGAGTACGATCTGGTTCTGGCGCCGCCGGCCTAGCGTGTTCACGCCCTCGTAGAGCGGGTATTCCGTGCCGTCCGACCCCACCAGGACGCCCCACACGGGGCCGCGATCCACCACTTCCTCGGCCAGCGCCTCGGGGGCGATGCCCTGGGTTGCCTCCGCAGGACGGGGGCCGTAACCCGGCAGGAGAGCAGTAAGCGTTACGCTGCCGAACCGGACCTCATCGCCGTCGTAGAGCGTCGCCCGCTCGCCTGCCGCCAGCCGCCGTTCAGCGACCTCCGTGCCGTTCGTGCTCCCCAGGTCTTCCACCCACGCTGCCGCGTCTTCCAGGACTATCTGGGCATGGCGGCGAGAGACGGCCGGATCGGTGAGCAGCACGTCGGCCCCTTCGCGGCCAACAAGGTTCGTTCCCGGGTTCAGGAAGAACGCGTCGCCGGCATCGGTCGCCACCAAGCGCGGAAGAGCGGCAGTATCCGGGGCGGCCTCGCCCTCGCTCACGGTGGAGCCCAGCAGAAAGCCACAGTCCTGGCACCAGCGCTCTCCGGGCGGATTAGGCGTCTGGCACACAGCGCAGGTAATCGAGATCGCCTGCTGGGTGGCCTCGCTGTAGGCGCCGGCGTCCAGTGCGGGCGGTGCTCCTGGGGAGCCTGCCGCGGCCAACGGGTCTAGCATCGTACGCTCTTCAGACACAGTTCTCTCCGGCCGACAGTCAACGTCTGTCGCTATGTTTTCCGCTTTCCCTGATCGAGATCGACAATGGCGCCGATCAGCGTCTTTTCTACGTCGCCGCTGCCCTGGCGCATCGCCTGGATCGCCTGCGCCACCTCTGCTGCTTCCTCGGTCCGGCCCTGGGCGGTGAGGAGCATCTGCGTGCGCTGCAGTTCGGCCAGCGCCACTGCCGAGGTGATCTGCTGGGTCTTGATGCCCATCATCGTCCGCTCCAGGGAGCGGCTGGCGCGGGCCACCTCCAGCTCCTGCTGCACCAGCGGGTTCACGCCGGCGGCGAGCAGGCCTGGGTCGTTAGTAAACTCGAACACGGCGTCCTGCGCCAGGCTGAGGCCTACCGCGCCAGTGACGCAATCATCGTAGAGCAGCTCCGCTCGCGCCACGCGGTAGGTTCCCGCCGGCCGGGGGCCGAACTCCATCTCCACGAGCGCCGAAACCGCTGTGCCGCGCTCCAGGTCCGGCAGCGCGATCTCCACCGTCCGGTTCCCGAACACTGGCTGCTGGCCGTAGACCTGCCGCACCTGCACCCAGCGTGCGGTGATCAACCGCAGCCGCAGGTTCTTGGCGGTAATGGTAAGCAGTTGCTCCAGCTCGGTGCGGAACACCTCAGGGATCAGATCCGGTCGCGAGATGTAGTAGTAGTTGCCCCCGCTGCGCCGTGCCATCCCCGC
The DNA here is from genome assembly GCA_016199525.1 of Armatimonadota bacterium. Classification (GTDB taxonomy): domain Bacteria; phylum Armatimonadota; class SYMT01; order SYMT01; family JACQGL01; genus JACQGL01. The sequence continues at coordinate 26,547 of JACQGL010000265.1, read as the reverse complement.
CAGCAGCTCCTCGTTGTACTCGGGGCCGAAGCCCAGGGCAGTGACGCTGATACCACGGCTCTGGAGGTCTTTGGCGCCGCTGACGATGGATTGGAAGTCGCGGATCCCCGCCGTAGGCTCGCCGTCCGTAAGCAGGATAATCCGGTTGACGTAGCCACCTGCGGGCACAGACGAGACTTGCTGCCCGCCCGCCACCAGACCATCGTAGAGGTTGGTAGTGTTGCCCGGCTGGATACGATTGATGTGCTCTTTGATCAGCTGCCGGTTGATCACCCGCCGCGCGGGCATCACCACATCCACCGCGGTTTCGAAGGTGACAATAGAGAGCACGTCGCTGGGATCGAGCAGATCGACCACGTGGTGGCAGGCGCGCTTGACGTATTCCAGCGGCTCGCCTTCCATCGAGCCGCTGCGGTCGATCACCAAGCAGAGGTTGAGGGGCAGCCGTCGCCCCGCCGCCATCCCCGAGGCCGCGCCGCGGATCAGAACGTGATCCCTGCCGTGCCGGGTGGCCAGCGCGTAGCGGTTACCGGTCAGCACCTCCAGGGTGAGGCCCCCCGGGCCGCCCATCTGGGTCCGGCCAGAATCCACCCCGCCCGGGGCGGCCAGCCCGAACGCATCCTGGCCCCCTCCGGGCGAGATGATGCGGGTCTGTTCCATGGGACAGCGGCTCCTTCTCCAACGGGCTCCGGCGGCGGCGAGCCGGGACGTTAATGGGGGTTTTACAAGCAGCGCAGACGCGTCTCGCAGGGGCTGGGCCGGCTCAAAACGTGATTAGCGCGGCTCGCCTGTCCCGCAATCACTTCTGATTATACTGCGTTTCCGGCTGTACTGTGCTCCCGGCCCGCTCCGCCCCCAAAGGCGGATGCCGCCCTCAATAAAGACGCGCCCGACTCTGGCGTTGTTCCCCGGCCGTGCCCGCGCCAGGCGTGGGGAGTCCTTACTGCGGCAACACTACCTCCGCCGTCAGTCCCCAGTGCTCGCGCACCGAAGGGTAGCCGGGGATACTTTCCGCCATCAGCATCGCGTCCAGAACGGCCAGGGCGACTACGTCCGCCGCCGCGCTGCCGATCACGTCGGCGTAGACCCCGTGGATGGCGGCCCCCAGATCGCGGCGCTGCTTTCCGCCCACCGAAAGGGCGAACAGCGTATCTCCATCGCCGGAGGTGTGTACCGGCCGCAGAGAGCGCGCCAGACCCAGGTGAGCCATCTGCGCCACGCGCGCCACCTGGGCCTTCGTGAGCCGTGCGTTCGTGGCGACCACGCCGATCGTGGTGTTGAACGCCCCGCCATCCCGCGCCTCCCATGGCCGGACGAATCCGCAACCGGCGCTCCAGTCTTCGATCGTGGGCAGCGCCGAGTGATGGAAGCCGCCGTCGGTAGCGTAGAACCGGCCGGTAGCCGGGTTTACGGCGTCGCCGATCGCGTTGACCACCACCAGAGCCGCCACCGTGATCCCGCCCGCCAGGCAGAGCGCCGCGGTGCCGAGGCCGCCGCGGAGGGGGACACCGCCCCGCCACTTGCCGGTGGTTGCCCCGGTTCCCGCGCCGACGTTCCCGCGCCCGAACGGCCCGTCCGTCGCCGCCACGGCGGCTTCATAGCCCCAGGTCTCGGTGGACCGCACGCGGCCGTGTCCTACCGCCAGGTCGTAGATCGCCGCCCCGGCGACGATCGGCACCCGCCCGCCCCGCGTCCGCACTCCCACATCCCGCTCCTCCAGAAAGCGCATCACGCCCGCCGCGGCCGCCAGACCAAAGGCACTCCCTCCGGCGAGGAGGACGGCGTGCAGCTCTTCGTTATTCTGCAGGGGGCGCAGGGCGTCGGTGCCCAACGTGGCGGGCGCGCCGCCCATCACGCACGCCGCGGCCACACTGCCGCCTTCCGTGAGGACCACTGTGCAGCCCGTGAGCGCCTCGGCGTCCGTCATGTGGCCGACGCGGATTCCGGAGATCTGGGAGAGGCTGCCCCAATCGTGGGAGGGAGTCGCCATCGTTTCAGTGATCGCTGGTAAGGTGCAGGTTGGCACGTGCAAACGCAGGCATATTGGCAGAGCCGATCCGAGACGTCGCACGTCGGTCCTGAAAGCGCGGCCCGGACCTCCCTACGGAAGTATAGCGTCAGGGATCAGGGGGCGTGAAGGAGCGTGCCACTTCAGCCGCCGGCTACGGAGCCGTTTCCGGCATCCGCCCCTTCGAATAGAGATCGGCAATGCGAACTGGCTCCGGCAGCCGGTAGCCGCGACAGCAGCGCAGCACCACCTCCACCGCCGTCGGCAGGGTGATCCGCTGGCCCACGGAGACGTAGACCGGCCTAGCGCCCGGGCGCGTCCGCACCACCATGCCGATCACCTCCCCGTTCTCGGCCAGCAGCGGGGTCCGGTCGCCAAACGCCGGGCCGGGCTCGGTCTGCTTGCCGGTGAGCCGCGACTTGGCTACCCCGATGGTGGGACGATCGAGCAGGACGCCCAGATGCGAGGCGATCCCGAACCGGCGGGGATGCGCGGTGCCGTGCCCATCCACCAGCAAGACGTCCGGCTCTGCCGCCAGGAGCGCCAGCGCCTGCTCCAGCAGCGGCAGCTCACGGAAGGCCAGCAGACCCGGGATGTAAGGGACTGTCACCCGCGTGCGCACCGCGTGCGCCTCCACCAGCGCCCCGTCCGCCACCCGCCATGCCACCGCCGCGGCGCGGCCGTCCTCGCCAAACCGCCCCACCGCCACATCCACGCCGCCGATCAGCTGCGCCGTATCTGGAAAGCCTTCGGGATCCTCCTGGCGCACGCGTGGGGCCAGCTCCCGCTGCAGTGCCGCCGCTGCCGCAGGCGATAGGTCCCACCGGGTTGGAAGGAGAAAGCGCATCGGCGGTTCAGGAGTTCGGGACCCCAGGTCCGGATGCCAGCCTCACCTATCTACCTCATCTCCCGCTTGTCTCCACACCCATTCTCTCATTCTCCCGCTGTCCCACACCCACACACCCTCACATCCGCACCTCACCCTCTCCCTATCTCTCCTTCTCCGCACGCTTACCGCGTCCAGACTCTGGCGCGGCCCCGCGCTCAATCCGCTGGTGAACGCGATAGATGAGCGCGCGGCCGTTCTCGAAGCGCAGGGCGAAGTAGCGCACTTCCTCCCCCACAAACCGGATGGGGCTGCGACGCAGGATGCCATCGAAGTGCGGACCGGCAACGCCATCCACTTCCAGCATCCAGCCGGGGTCCACGCCGCGCAAAACGGCGAGGTGACGGCCGTCGGGGCTGAACAGCGGCGTCCCCTCGCCGACGCCGTTCACCGGCTCCCCGCGCTGGCCGTCCACCACCACGCAGAACTGCTTCCCTTCCGCGGCCGCGTAGACGACCCGCCGTGAATCGGGGCTGAAGATCGGCACCGTGAAGCCAATGCGGTCGCACGGCGGAGATAACTGGCCGTCGATCACGAGGCGCTGCTTGCCGTCTGCGAGCACGATGTAGGCGTGGCGACTTCCATCGGGGCTGAACTGGATGGGATCCGGCCCCACACCTGGGTGGGGACCTTCCTCCTCGTCCCCGATGACCGCAAACCAGCCGTCTCCATGCCGCCCGAAGAAGCCCAGCCGGCCGGTAGGGGAGAAGATGGGATGCATGATCTCCAGGTAGGGGCCTATTTCCTCGCCATCCAGCACCACGTACCAATCGGCCGCCTGCCGGGCCGCATAGGCATAATGGCGGCCATCGGGGCTGAAGCGCGGCGATCCATCCAGGATCGCCTCACACGTGAGGTCGGTCTCCTCAACACCGTTCACGACCACGCGCCACGCGTGCTCCTTGAACGCGGTGTAGAGAACGCGCTTGCCATCCGCGCTGAACAGGATCGGGCCGATCTTCTCGTACGGTGGCCCCACCTCCTCGTCCACCACCGCCATCACCTGATCGCCCTGGCGCACGCCGTAGGCCAACCGGCTACCCTCGGGGCTGAATTCCACGCGGCTGACCTCGTCCCAGTGGCGACCTTCCTGACCATCGAGCACGACCATCGCACTGCTGGAGCGCTCTCCGCGATACGCGACCCGCCGGCCGTCGGCGCTAAACACCGGCGGCGTCACTGATTCGAATGCCGGGCCTTCCTTCCCATCGGCCACCACCCGAAACACCTCGCCGCTGCGGGCCGCGTAGGCATACCGCCGGCCGTCACGACTGAACGCTACCTCGCTGACGAGGTCGTAAGCGGGACCAAGGCGCTCATCGATCACGACGTGCTGGCGAGCCTTCTTAAAGGCCCCGTAGGCGAAGCGGCGGCCATCCGCACTCCAGGTGGGGGACTGTACCGCCTGGAACCGCGCGCCCGCCTTCCCATCATGGACCATTACCACGTCATCGCCGCGCCGCTCTCGCCAGGCAACGTGCGCGCCATCGGGGCTGAACACAAACGGCGCACCCTCCTCCGTGGGGACCAGGTTCAGCGTATCCAACCGGCCGAGAAGCACCTCGCGCGCGGAAGCGTGATCCGCCGCAGCCGCCGCGGGGAACCCTCGCCATCCCGCCATCGCGCGAACCACCGCCACGGCGGCTATTCCTGCTCCCCACCGGAGGCAGACACGGCGGGTTAACTTCGGTCGTCTCATAAGCAATGCCCGTTGCCGACCCCTAATGCAGCGCCTCCCCAGTGTCCTTGTGCCTGATCTCGATCATTGCCCGCTCTTCACACCACCCTCTCCGCAAACCGTTCCGCCGCCGGAGTGCATCACGCCCCCCCGTCACCTCTCTTCGGCGGCTGCTTCAGGTCCCGGAGGAGCTTCTGGAACTCCGCCTGGTAGGCGCCGTGCTCCTTCCAGCGGCTGAAGTCGGGGATGTAATAGGCCTTCACGTAGCGGACCCAGTCCTCTCGCCACTCTCCGGCCGCCATCCTTGCGTCTGCGATCTGGAGCATCTCGCCGCCAAGGATGAAGTCATCCAGGCGGATGGGGAAGAGCTTCTGGGTACCCGTTTCGCGCTCGCGCTCGATGGCGGCGATGATCTCGTCCACCACATTGCGCCGCCGGAGCGAGTCGCGGGAGCAGACCAGCACCAGCTTGTCGTGTAGCTTGATGGCCTCATTGATCTGCACGCGCCAGAACTGGCCGGCGCGCATATCGTAGCGGTAGTGCCAGCAGCTAACATCCTGGGCCAGAAGATCGGTGTGAAGACGGTCTGCAAACTCCCCATCGGTGGAGGCGTGCGATAGGAAGCAAGAGTAGAACTGTATCGGGGTGGTGTAGAGGGCGCGGAGAGTTTCTATCTCCTCAAGCGTGTAACCGCAGCCCTGGAGGAAGGCCACGGGCAGATGGGCAGCGCTGGCGCGGAGGGTGGCAGCGTCCAACGAGGACGGGCCGCTATGCTCGACCTCATCGAGCCCTGTGGCTAGATGGAGGGATTTAATGCGGGCGAAGATCGTGGCGAACAGGCGCGCCCCCGTGAGGTTGGCGCCGGTCAGGTCGGCCTCGTCCAGAATAGCGTGATGCAGGCCCGCCCCTGCCAGGTTCGCCCTTACCAGGTTCGCCCTTACCAGGTTCGCCCTTATCAGGTTCGCCTTTGTCAGGTTCGCCTGTTCCAGGTCCGCCCATTTCAGGTCCGCTCCGTGTAGGTTCGCCTTTGTCAGGTTCGCCCCTGCCAGGTGCGCCTCTGCCAGGTCCGCTCCATGTAGGTTCGCCTCTGCCAGGTTCGCCCTTATCAGGTTGGCCTCCGCAAGATCCGCGCCTGCCAGCGTCTCTCCCGCAACCCGATGCAGCGCCTCCCCAGTGTCCTTGTGCCTGATCTCGATCATTGCCCGCTCCTCTCCGCACACCGTTCCGCCGCCAGGCGGTAGTGGGAAACCGCTTCCCCTGCCCGCGCCGTAGCCCTCGCCCCGCGTCGCAGATCACCTCCGCAGGCCGGCCGCGGCACCTCATGCCACTGCACTTACCAATTCGTGAACCTCCCTCACAATTATCTGTTCAATTTCTGGCACGAGCAGGATGGGCAGGTCACTTCCATTCAGCGAGCGCCCGGCTTCTGGGACGTAAACGGACACCCCGGGATCGGTTCGGCCCTGCGGGTTAGGCAGCCGGGAAGGATGCACTCGCCTATCGGGCAGCGGTAATCCCGTCCTTCCTCGCTCCCCATTCACCCTGCGCCCATCCGTTTCTCCTCCTTCCCCCTTATACTATTCGTCGTGCGCACGCCGAGGGGTAGACCCCATGGCGGCCCGCAGGCAAAAGGGAGTTAGCGTGCGGTGAAAAGTGGGTATCTGGTAATCGCATGGCCTGCCTGGCACGCGTGGCTCCGCCAGGGGCACGCTCCTGGCTCAACTTCCCGTGGGACCGCCCAGACCCACAGGGGGCCGAACGGCCAGGCCGAATAGCGGAAGCAGGTACCCCCTCGCACCGTGCGCACCATCCGCCGGTCTTCATTCAGCGCCGCCTGGGCGCGGATCACCGCAGGAGGAAGGATCTATGGCAGCTACCGAAGGGAGAAAACGAGCCGCCACGGGCGCATCCGATGGCAAGAAGCGCGTGATGTTTCGGCTGGAGGCTCCCGAGGCGAGGCAGGTGGCGCTGGCCGGTAGCTTCAATGATTGGCGACCGGATGCCACGCTGCTACAGAAGGATACCAGGGGAACATGGCGAACGCAGTTGAGCCTGCCACAGGGGTGCTACGAGTATCGCTACGTGGTGGACGGGGAATGGCGGGATGACCCCAGCGCCACGGAGTTCGCTCCCAACCCGTTCGGGGGCAGCAACTGCATCCGCAGGATCTGACGGGCGGTTGAGGCCAGAACGCCTCACGGCCCCTTCGGCGGCAGCGGCGCGTTGCGCGTATCCTTGCCGGGCACGAAGCCGATGCCATCCACATTCAGCCAGCTGGCGTCCCGCACGCGCAGGGTGCCTCCGCCGCTACCCATCCGCCCGCCCACACAGCAGATCGTCCAGCTCCCGGTGTTGAACAGCCCCCTGGCGCTCATAGACGATGGCGACAGGGCGCCTGTAATCGCGTCTGGCGATCCCGGGCTGCTCTTTACCCCGATACGACGTTCACCGGCCGGCCCGATTGGAAGGCGTGGATGTTCTCCACTGTGGTCGCCAGGATTCGCTCCTGAGCTTCCTGGCTGTACCAGGCAATGTGCGGGGTGACGATTACGTTTTCACGACGGAGGAGGTTGTAATCCTGGAGCACGGTGCGCAACTTCTCCATCGGCGTGCCTTCCGCCAGGACCTGCCGCTCCTCCATAATCATCTCCTCGCCCTCCAGCACGTCCAGCCCCGTGCCGCCCAGGTGGCCAGCGTCCAGGGCCTCGATCAGCGCGCCCGTATCTACCAGCGCGCCGCGCGCCGTGTTGATCAGCAGCGCGCCCCGCTTCATCCGCGTCAGGGCAGCGCGGTCGATCAGGTGGGTGGTCTGCGGCAGCAGGGGCACGTGCAGCGTGACCACGTCCGCCTGTTCTAGCAGCTGCTCCAGGGGCACATACTGGAACTCCAGCACCTCCGCCAGCAAGGATTGTGGGCGGACGTCAAAGGCCAGGACACGCATCCCGAAGCCGCGCGCGATCTGGATCACGCGCACGCCGATGTTGCCCGTCCCTACCACACCCAGGATCTTCCCCCGCAGGTCGAAGCCGCGCAGGCTGCCGAGGGAAAAGTCGAGACGGCTGGTCCGTACGTAAGCGTGGTGGATCTTGCGGGACAGGGCGAGGATCAGCCCGAAGGTATGCTCTGCCACCGTGTGCTCCCCGTAGCGAGGCACGTTGGACACGGCGATCCCTCGTGCGCGGCAGGCGGCCAGATCAATGTGGTCGTAACCGGTGGAACGTGTGACGACGAACCGCAGGGCAGGCAGCCGGTCCAGCACCGCCTGGTTGACGCGGGAGCGGATGAACACCGAGACGACCCCCGCCTGCGGGTCCAGATGCGGGCTGCCCGGCGCCAGTGGTTCTTCGTAGAAGCCGGCTCCCACCAGTTCCGGCCGCGTTTCCAGCCACTCGCGCTCCCAGGGCTCCAGTTCAAAGAAGAGAATATCGGGCATGGGGAATCTCCGAGTGCGGTTTTCCCACGCTGACGGCGAGGCAAAACAGCGGGCGGACAGCAATCGACGCTCCGTGTTCGGGAAAAGAGATTCGCTAATGCATACGATCGGATAAACACGATCAGCGGCTGCCTGTGCTATCATAACGCCGATCTGGCCGAGGGAAAGGTCCCGTCCCACCGCACCGCGGCGGGAGGAAAAGCTCGCGGGAGGCTAAAAGTTACCGCGGAAGGCGCACCGCACGGACACCCATGGCCCATCCCCAGGATTCGCCCCTCGCCCCGCCCCCATCGCGCCCTCCTCTGTGGCCCGCTCTCCTGCTTGGCCTCCTGGTGCAGGCCGCGGTCATCGCCTGGGTTGCCAACTCAGAGATCCCCGCCCGGGTATTCATCAGCTCCTGGTCCGTTTCCATGCCGGGCATCCTGGCGCTGGCGATCCTGCTGCTGGTAGGGCTCCGGTACCGCGGCAGGCTACGGGAAGCACTGTTCGGGGCCCGCTCGCTGGTGGTGGTCTACATCATGGTCGCCGTGTCGGGGATCCTTACCGGCTACGGGGCCATCCAGCATATGATGCCCACGCTGGGCGCGGTGATCTGGCGAGGGTCGGCGGGCAGCTGGGCGAAGCTGCACCCGCATCTGCCGAACTGGCTGGTGCCCAAGTCACGGGACGTGATGCAGGGGATGTTCACCGGCGAATCGAGTGTGCCGTGGGCGGCCTGGCTGGTTCCCCTGCTCTTCTGGTTTCTGGTGCTGATGGCCCTCTACGGGGCGATGATGTGCCTGGCGGTGATCCTCTCGCGGCAGTGGATCCACGCGGAGCGGCTGAGTTTCCCTGTGGCGCAGCTACCGCTGGAGATGGTTTCACCCTCCCGAACGCATTCGGTATTCCGCAACCGGCTGATGTGGATCGGCTTCGCCGTGCCCGCCCTGCTGGAGAGTCTGGTGGCGCTGAACTACTACTTCCCCGCCGTCCCCGCAGTGCAGATGAAGCACATCAACTACCAGCCCCAGTGGTTCCCCGAGCGCCCCTGGAGCGCCATGAACCCGTTCTACTGGGGCTGGACGCCATTCATCATTGGGTTTGCCTACCTGGCGCCGGTGGATGTGTGCTTCAGCGTGTGGTTCTTCAACCTGGTTGCCAAGGCCCTGCGGTTGGTGGGGGCAATGATGGGGATGGACACCCAGGGCGGGGGCGTGATCGCCAGCCGGTTTCCCTACCCGGAAGAGCAGGCGTTCGGCGCGTTCATCGCTTTCGCCATCGCCGCCCTATGGCGCACGCTGCCCGGCATCCAGCGCGCCTGGCGGGAACGGCGCCGCGGCACGGGGGACGAAGAGGGCCGCGTGCTCCTGGGAGCGCTGGCCGGTTTCATCCTCTGCAGCGGCGCTGTGCTGGGGTTCTTCGTCGCTGCGGGGATTACCTGGGGCGCCAGCCTGGCGATCCTCACCCTGACGCTCCTGGTGGCAATCACCCTCAGCCGCATCCGTGCCGAAGCGGGGCCTGCCTGGGTGTTCGGCCCCTACCGCGACGTCACTCGCGCCCTTACTGTCGGGCTGGGAACCGGCGCCTTCACCGAGCGGGAAATCGCCCCTCTATCCCTGTTCCGTTGGGCCTACCGCGATGTGCGGTTCGTGCCGATGCCGTTCCACATGGAGGCGCTGAAGATTGCGGATGGGGCAGGCATCCGCAAGCGCACTGCTATCTGGATTATGGCTCTGGCCACGGCGACGGGCATTCTCCTGGGCTTCTACTTTGTGTGGACCCTCTCCTACCAGCTAGGATGGGGTAGCGGCAAGGTCTATAGCGGGCCTGTTGCCGGCGCCACCGTCATTTGGAACCAGGCCAGCGACTGGACGAAGAACCGGACCTCTTTCGATGAATTCGGCTTCCCGTGGCTGGTAGGCGGCGGCGTGTTCTGCGCGTTCCTGATCTGGATGCGCACCCTGTTCGTCTGGTGGCCCTTCCATCCCATCGGCTACGTGATGGCGGAGACGGGCGCCGGCAGCTCCTTCTGGTTCCACTACCTGGTCGCCTGGCTGCTCAAGTTCACGGTGCTCCGCTACGGTGGCCACCGCCTCTACGTGCGCACCATCCCGCTGATCATTGGGGTGATCCTGGGAGATATCCTCACGCAGTGCGCCTGGTCCGCCGTGGCCACGATCCTGAACATCCCCGTCTACCAGTTCATTTCCTGAAGCAGAAGATGGAACTGCACGTGCCCGCGGAGGAACGCCGAGAGGGGAGGGAAAGGCGGCTGACCGTTCTGAACCACGACGGCTCCGGGAGCCTTTGCATTCCCTTATCTGTGTGTATCTGCACTCATTTGCGGTTCCAACTCCCTCCGCGTCGCCGCGGTAGAAGTCGCTAGCCGAGCGCCCGGCCGATCCGCTCCACGGCCTCCGCCAGGCGCTCGCCGTCCCGGTCCCCCGCCACGGTAAGGGAGAGCCGTACGTAGCCTTCGCCGCACTCGCCGTAACCGATGCCGGGGATCACCAGCACGCCCGCGCGCTCCAGCAAGAGGCGGGCGAATTCGCTGGCGGTCATCTCCGCGGGCACGGGCAGCCACACGTAGAACGACGCCTTAGGCGGCTCCACGTCGAACCCCAGGCGGCGCAGGCCGTTCACGAGGATGTCGCGCCGTTTGCGGTACAGGCGCAGCGTGGGGCGGTCCTCCGTCCACGTATCCAGGGCGTAGGCGGCGGCCATATCCACAGCGGGGAACTGCTTGCTGTCGATGTTGGACTTCAGCCGGTTGAGAATGCGGAGAACCTCCGGATTGCCCGCCGCCCAGCCTACCCGCCAGCCGGTCATGTTGAACGTCTTCGAGGCAGAGTGGATTTCAATACCCACTTCCCGCGCGCCGGGCGTCTGGAGGAAGCTGACGGGGCGGTAGTCGTCGTAATAGACCTCCGTGTAGGCGGCGTCGTGGCAGACGACGATGTCGTGCTCCCGCGCGAACGCCACCACGGCGGCGAAGAACTCCAACGGCGCCACGGCCCCCGTGGGATTGTTGGGATAGTTGAGATAGAGCAGCTTCGCCCGGCGTGCCACCTCCGTGGGGATTTCTCCCAGGTCGGGTAGGAAGCCGCTCTCGCGGCGGAGCGGCATTGTATGGATCTCGCCTCCCGCCAGGAGGGTGTTGACTTTGTAAACGGTGTAGGCAGGGTCGGGCACGAGAGCCAGATCTCCCGGGTCGATGTAAGCCCAGGCAAGGTGCGCCAGTCCCTCCTTACTGCCGATGAGCAGCAGCAGCTCGGAGCCGGGGTCCAGTTCTACCCCGAAGCGCCGCCGGTACCAGCGGGCGGCGGCTTCCAGGAACGGCGGCCATCCCGCAGGGGACTCGTCATAGCGGTGTGTCTCCGGGTTGCGCGCCGCTTCGGCGAGCGCGGCGATGACTGATTCCGGCGAAGGCTGGTCGGGATCGCCAATGCCCAGGTCGATCAGATCCCGCCCCTCGGCGATCGCCTGCGCCTTAAGGCGGGCCATCTCCCCGAACAGATAAGGCGGGATCCGGTTGAGACGCGCGGACGGGGCTGGCATACGGTGATGATCTCCTGCAACGGTGCAACGAGGCGATGCGAAACCGATCCGACGAGGGAACGAGACGGCAGGCGCCACAACCAGGCGTGGTCATTCACAATGCGAAAGCGGGGAACATAGACCGGTAACTTTGCAGTCCTTATCCCGCAATTCGCGTTCTGCATCCTCCTACAGGCGGGAGAGTTTCATCGTACCCGTGGCGGTCATGTTCATACTGGCAGGCCCCCTTGGCCCGCCCCCGCCCATCGGCGCCCCCATTTCGCTCGCCATCTTGTATTCCGTGGCGTATTGCCCTGCCGCCACAAACCCACCGACAATATCGAACTCGGTGGTGCCCTTGCTGCGCAGGCTTACCGACTGCAGGCGCGTGGCTCCCGCCCCGGCGTCGCCCCCAAAGCTCCCCACCAACTCGCTTTCGATCAGCGCCAGCCGGCGTCCGTTCCGCTCCACGACTTCCTTCAGCCGGTAGTCAGTGCGGATGGTAAGGCGGCTCTTTGTCATCTTGCGCGGGTCTGCCGACGATGGAGCCGGCAGATCCAGCGTCTGGATATCCTTCCAGGTGTCGCCAACTCGGACGGGGCGATTGGGCAGGATGAGGGTGCCGTAGCCGCCGGTTCCCGAACCCATCACGCCACCGATCCCCAGAGGATCCTGGAGGCCGCCTGGCTGTTGTGATTTCGAGCGGCTGGTGGAGAGGATCTTGCCGTTCCGTGCCAGGCGCAATTCCGTGCTCTGCTGGAACACGGCTTTCATCATCACCTCGGCATCCCGGGAGCCGGAGGGCGAGGTCTCACCGTTCATCTTTTGAGTAACCTTGCCGTTCTGGATGCTCAACTCCAGTTTCTGCGATCCCATATCGTTGACCAAGGAGACATCCCCCACCTTCGCCAGCACACGGGCGGCGCTGTTCGCTTCCACCGCGCGGATGGTGTGCAGAAAATCGAGCGTCACTGCCTGGTGTATAGCGGTGGGAACGGGTCCTGGCAGGTTCTCTGTGCCTCCGCCCACGTCCATATGTACATCCTGGCCCATCTCCACGCGGTAGCGACTCTTCTCTCCCTTGTGGAAAGAGTAAGCCAAGACCACCGCGCCCGGGTTCGGCACTGGCTGCGCTGGCGCTGGATTGGGAACAGCACCGACATTCCCCCCGGCGCTGTTCCCGGCCGGCGCGGCAGCCGTCGGCCCGCCGCCCGCAGGAGCACGGCCGGGCTCGGGTGCGATGGAAATCGGTTCACCCGGCCCTGGGCTCGGGCGACCGCAAGCGGACAGGGAAAGGCTCAACGCCGCCAATGGGATAACGGGCCAGAAAAGGCGCTTCATCTAGGTACCTCGCGTTGCCAGAATGCCAAATAATGCCAAATACGGAGGGGAACCGGCCGCTGGCTCTCGCTTGCTTCTGGGCCTCCGGCTCCCCCGTATGAGAGGACAGATTGCCGGTCGAGACGGATCTAACGCCTCGCTAGTACTCGCCAACGTAAACCTGTGTGGCCGGGCCGGTCATTAGAATCCGGTTTTCATCGGTCCATTCGATGAACAGGTCGCCTCCGAGGAGGCGCACCGTGGCGCGGCGCTCGGTGCGGCCGCTGCGGGCGGCGGCGACCAGGGCAGCGCAGGCGCCCGTGCCACAGGCCTGCGTTTCCCCTGCCCCGCGCTCCCAGACGCGCATCCGCAGGGTGCGGCGATCCAGCACCTCCACGAACTCGGCATTGATGCGGCACGGAAACGCGGGGTAGCGCTCGATGAGCGGTCCCAACCCCCGGACAATCTCATCATCCACCGCCGGCAAGAAAGCCACGCAGTGGGGGTTGCCGACGGACAGACAGGTGACTTCCAGCTCGCGGCCGCCCACCTGGAGGCGCTCGCCCATCGCCTCCTCATCAGGCGGGCCGACCATAGGGATCTTCCCCCGCGCGAAGGACGGGGTGGCGATATCCACGCGGACCTGTTCCACGAACCCGTTGCGAACCTCCAGCTCCAGGGGCACGAGGCCCGCCTTGGTTTCCACAGTAAAGCGAGTCTCGCGGATCTTCCCGCGTTCGTAGGCGAACTTGCCCAGGCAGCGGATCCCGTTGCCGCACGCATCGGCTTCGCTGCCATCCGCGTTGAAGATCCGCATCTGCAGATCTGCCTGCTGTGAAGGGAGCAACAGGATAAGCCCATCGGCACCGATACCGAAATGGCGATCGCAGACCTCCCGCGCCAGAAAAGGCAATCGGTCTTCCGACAGCGTTTCCGTAAAGCCATCGACGACGACGAAGTCGTTGCCGAGGCCGTGCATCTTGGTGAACTTCATAAGGCGCTGCTGGCCTCCGCCGTGGCAGGCTGTGGTTCCGGTGACTTCACTTCCCCAGGCGCTTCGGTGGGAAACCCCGCCGGAGCCACGGCGGACGCGGCGGCTTCCGCCGACGGCTGGATCACAGGCACGGCGGGATGCCGCATCGGCGCTACCGAGACGATTGAGTGCTTATACACTAGCTGGGGCGGCTTCCCCTGCCCCTCCAAAATCACCGTAAAGGCGTCGAACCCTTTCACCTGCCCGCGCAGCTGCACTCCGCTGGTCAGATACAGGATCACCGGGATGTTTTCCTTCCGCACCTGGTTCAGGAAGTTATCTTGAAGATTGATTTGAGTCTTACTCATTGCGCACCCCCCGGTCGATAAAGGTCAAGGCCCGATGAGGGATCAGCGTCGTCGCTGGGGTGAACAGGTGCCTGGCGGCTCAACATCTCCATCCTCCCTGAAAGGGCGCAAGCCAACCGCGACCACGGCGGTTGCCCTGAAGCACGGCTCTCACCACCAGGCAATTCGTCAGCGGGCCGCTGCAGGCAAATCGGGCCCCGACGGTCAAAAACAGGAATACCCGAAACCTCTCGGGAGCGGCGTCAAAGCTTCACGCCGTTCTGGGGGATCCGGTGACGCGGCGCTGCATCGCGCGGCCGTGCCAACAGGCCAACGAAGCAGCTCGTCTACCGCTGAGTATAGCATGTTGGCCTGACGCCAGCAAGCGAACCGCCACCCCACTCGCACGCAGCGAGAGCGCCTCCGGAAAGCTTGCGAGGCGCCCCCGGGAGGAGCCCGCCGTGCCCCGCGCGAACCTGGCGCCGCCAACATTGCCACCCGACTCGAGGAAACCGCATGCGCCCCCACCACTGGCTGCTGCTCGCTTTTCTCTCCCTCGCCCTCGGCGCGCCTGCCTCCGCCGAGGGCGCCCTGGCCCGTATCAGAGCCCGTGGTACGCTGGTCATCGGCACCGACGCCACTTACCCGCCCTTCGAGGAGAAGATTGGGGACCGGTTCGAGGGCTTCGATATCGACCTCGGGAATGCCATCGCCGACCTGCTCGGCGTGCGCGCCGAGTGGGTTAACCATGACTTCGCAGGCATCTTCGCCGCCCTTGCCAGCGGCAAGTTCGACCTGGTCATCTCCGACGTGGTCATCACCGAGGAGCGCCAGAAAGCGGTGGCCTTCTCGGATCCCTACTACCGCGCGGGGCAGGCCGTGGTGGTGCGAGCTGATAACACGACCATCCGCGGGGCGCAGGATCTTCCCGGCCGGCGCGTGGGGGCGCAGCTCGGCACCACGGGCCAGTTCGCCCTGGAAAAAATCGGCGGCGTGGAGATTGTGAAATACAACACCACCCCCGACGCCCTCCAGGACCTCGCCAACGGGCGCACGGATGCCGTTGTGGGAGATCTTCCTGCCGTCCGCGTTATGATCCGCAAGGGCTTCCCCACCCTGAAGACGGCGGGGGGCGTGTTTACGGACGAACACTACGCCGTCGTCGCCCGCCAGGAGGATGCCGATCTGCTCTCGGCGGTCAACGCGGCCCTGGCCCTCATCCGCGCCCGTGGCGACTACGACCGCTTCCGTCGGCGCTGGCTGTCGGACACGGGCGAAGCAACGGTCGCCACCCCGATAGCCGGGGATGCTCACCCGCGGATCCACCTCCGGCCCGAGGTACTCGCCCGCGAGTGGCCGCAGATGCTCGTCGGAGCGTGGGTCACGCTCCGGCTCACGCTGCTGGCGCTGCTGTTCGGTATCCCGATCGGGCTGGCGGCGGCGCTGGGGCGGTTGTCACGGTTCCGGCCCCTCTCCCTGGTGGCGGCGACCTACGTGGAGGTCGTGCGTGGTACGCCGCTTCTGGTGCAGATTTTCTTTATCTACTTCGTGCTCCCCGCGGTGGGCCTCTCATTCTCGCAGTTCCTCACGGCAATCCTCGCGCTCAGCATCAACGCCGGTGCGTACATCGCGGAAATCTTCCGCGCCGGGATCGAGAGCATCGATATCGGCCAGATGGAGGCAGCGCGCAGCCTGGGCCTGAACTACCCGAAGGCGATGCGCTGGGTGATCCTGCCGCAGACCTTCCGACGCGTCCTGCCGCCGCTCACCAACGAAGGGATCGCCCTGCTGAAAGACAGTTCGCTGGTCTCCATTATGGGGATGATGGAGCTGACCCGCGCGGGCCACGAGCTGGCCAGCCGGTACGCCCTGCCGATGACCATCTGGCCGGCCATCGCCGTCCTCTACCTGGCGATGACTCTGCCGCTTACCCGCCTGGCGGGATACCTGGAAGCGCGCTGGGACTATCTCCGACGGGCGTAGGCACGGAGGAAGATGAAACCGCCGGTCAACGCAGATGAATAGAGAGCGTCAGAGAAAACGCCGTATCTCCCAGCCACCCGGTCACCGCGTTCGCCCCGCCCGCGCCAGGGGAACGGGCACGGCGTGCGCGGGGGCGAAGCACAGCGCCAGCGCATCGGCACGATCCGGCGATGGCAGGCCCCGCTCCCGCATTTCGTCCTTGCTTTCCACCCTCTGCTGCCCCCGAGAGGTATAGCTGTAGCGCAGGGCCGCCAGCTGCGCCACCAGCCGGTCGTCCTCGGGGAGAGAGATCGCCCCGTCGCGGAACCGGTCGCGCAACGCGAAGTAAAGTTCATCCCGTAGCCATGCGAACCGCTCCGGGTCGCTGGCCGCGCGGCCGCCGTTGACTTCCAGGACCCCTGTGTGGCCCAGCTCATGCAGACGATCCGCCACCCCCGCCCCGACGCCCACGGCGTCGACCTTCACCCAGGCAGGGCGGTACCGGCGGATGAGCTCCGCCACGCGGCCAGTGGACTGCATCAGATCCTCCTTCCGCCAGTAGGCCGCCGCCACCACGTCCGGCCCCTGGCGCACATAGGCCACGCTCTCGCACGTTCCGAACCGCGCCAGGTCTACCCCCATCTCCACCAGACCTTCGCATCCTGGTGCCACCCGTTCCGAAAGCTTTCGGGACCCGCGCGTGACGGCGGCTTCAATCCACGCCAGGGGAATGAGGGCGTCCTCTTCCTGCTCGGGGAAGTTCCCCAGCACACGCGTCTGGTAAAGGAGCGAATCCTCCCCCCATTCCGCGCGCCGCTCCCGCACCCAGCGCGCGGTCACCAGTCCGGGGCGGGGGGTGGGATCCGGGTCTGTGGTCAGGTCGTCCAGGTTCACCCCCTGGAGGTTAGGGCAGTCCAGAGCGCTGATAACGAACTTCCGCCACCCGGGCTGCCGGTGGCTCTGGTAAAACCGCCCGTGCGCGTGCGTGGGGTTGCCGATCAGCAACAGCCGCGCGTCATCCGTGGTTAGCACACCGTCGATCGCCTCGTAGATCTCCTCCGGCACGCCCGCGGCTTCGTCCACCACCACCAGCACATGGAGCGCATGGAACCCCTGGAAGCGATCCGCCTCATCCGTGCTCAGGCCCAGGGCAAAGCAATCCTCGTTCACGCGTAGCGCCGTTTCCAGGCACTTTCCTGGCAGCGCCCTCCCTCGTTTGCGCGACTGCCGGTGCAGCCGGCGGATCTCTCGCCACAGGATCTCCCGCACCTGCCGATGCGTGGGCGCCGTGGTCAGCACTGCCACCGGCAACCGCGTGTAGAGGAACCACAGGGAGGCGCACGCCGCTACCCACGTCTTCCCCACCCCGTGCGCGGAGCGGACCGTCACCCGTCCTTCATCCCGCAGCGCCTCCAGGATCTCCGCCTGCCGCAACCACGGCTCTCCACCCAGCACCTCCCGCACGAAATCGACTGGCGCATCTGCCAGCGCCGTATAGGGCACCCACTGCTCCTCGCTCACCTGCACCTCATCTCCTCTTCCATCGGAGCCGTCAGCACGCAGCCGTCGGCTTTCACACTCGACCCACAGCAGCCCGCTGCCATTTGTCTTCCCCTGGCTGCTGATCGCTGAAGGCTCGCCGCTTGCTTGCTTCCATATCTCCGGCGTGTTTGAGACGCCGACGGTGCGACGGCGAGGGCGGGCCGTGAGGCCCGGAGATCGGGGGGCTGCGCGTACTCCAGCGGATCGACATCCATGGGCGGACTCCTCCTGATTGCCGGCCGCGCTCCTGGCAGGCGCGCATCATCTACGGACCCTTCGTGCTGGGTGGATCATCCGAGGTCCGTGAATACCAGCGCAATACTGCTGATCGGGAGTTCCACACCCGGCATGTCCGCGGCAGACGATCCAACCCGGCCCCGCGACCAGTTAACGCCCTGGTCGCGTCACTCCCTGTCTGTCATCTCCCCCGGCCGAGCTCGCTCCTCGCCGTGCGCTACGTCGCCCGGGCGCTCTGCCGAGAAAGTCACCCGGTAGAGCACGAAACCCGCCTCCAGCCCCCTGAGCCGCGCCTCGTACCGCTCCACTCGTGCGCCGGCTTCCCCCAGCGCCCGCGCCACCTCCGGATCCGCCAGCATCCGGTCGGTGACCACCAGGTCCCCGCCCTCGCTCTGATCCTGCACCCGCTGCGCCACGTTGACCGTCGTGCCGAAGTAATCGAGCCTGTCGTTGGCATTGACAGCGATGCACGGACCGCAGTGCGCCCCCAGTTTGAGCACCAGCGGCGGCAGCCCGGGGTCGGACGGTCGCAGGGATCGGATGTCCTGCTGGATCTCCGCCGCGGCGCGGATGGCATCCACCGGCTGGAGGAACACCGCCAGTACCGCGTCCCCCATCGTCTTCACCACCGCACCCCGGTACCTGCCAATCCGCGCCGCCATGAACTGGAAGTGGTCTCGCACCAGAGCGTAGGCGGGCGCGTCGCCCGCCGCGTCGTAGAGCCGCGTCGAGCCCCGGAGGTCACTGAACATCAGCGTGAGGTTCCGGATCGCCAGCTCCACGCCCGGCGAGAGGACCTCCGAGGAGAACAGGTCTCGGAACTCCTGCAACGAGGTAACGAGCGCCGCACTGGCACCCCGGTCGGTCCACGCCTCCGTTTCCAGGCGAACCTGCACCTCCCTGTCGGCATCATTCACAAATTCCAGCGATAGCCTGCGGTGCGCGGACAGGTCACACGTGTCCGCGGTGATCGTCTCCCGGTTGATGCGCAGCGTAGCGCGCTCGCCGGCCACCCGCGGCAGCACGGCCAGCTCCGCGGCGCGCGGGACCTGCAGGCTGCGAACACGGAACCGCCCGGGCGGGAGGGCTACCCACGCCTCGGCACTGCTGCCGGGCGGCACGCACAGTTGCGCGTGGATGTGGGGGGTGACCATCGGCCCGCCGATGCAGTAGACCCGATCGGTTACCGGGCGAAGGGTGGGATGAACCGTGAACCGCACCTCGACCAGGCGATCGAAGTCCGCGCCGTACTCGATGTTGCAGGCGTCGCAGTGGCCGCGGGGCAGCAGATCGCCCAGGCGCCCGTACGATTGCTTCACACCCCGGCAGGAGGGGCAGAGGATGCTCCACTCCAGGTCCAGTGCGCCGGCGCGCGTCGCCAGCAGGCAGAGGCGGAGCACGTCCAAACGATCCGCTCCCCAGGCGTCCGCCAGTTCGAAGGGACGAAACCGGATCAGCTGTGCGTCCGGCGCAGACCGGAGGTGGGCAAGCAGCCTCTCCAGCAGCGCCGTGTCCGCCCCCGCCTCACGCAGAGCCCGTGCCGCCGCTGACAGTCGGTTTGCATCCGCCGGGCTGGACAGCGCGGCCTCGCGGGGGTGCGGGTTCTGTAGACGCCCAAGGTAGCAAGCCTCGTAGTTGCGGCACGCGCGCACGAACTCGTCCACCGCCTTCTTGCCGATCAGCAGGGAGGCAGCCACCCGGCCCAGTCCCGAAAGTTTCGGGATCACCTCCGCGAAGCAGGTTGCCAGGGTGGCCTCCCCCCGCGCCTCCAACCGGACCCCGCCGACCACCTCCCGGAACGGCCCGCTCTGGTAAAGGCGGCGCACCCGGAACCAGTGCGGCTCCACCCACTCGAACGGCATCTCCCGCCATACCAGCCGCTGGCCCAGAATCCGGGCCTCCGCCTGGACCACGGATCCGCCGCCCGCCTGCGGCGAAAAGGTGTAGCGCACCGGCGGCAGCCCGATCTCCCGGTTGAACCGGTCCGTGTTGGCCAGGAAGCGCCACAGCTCCCCCTGAGGCATCTGGACGAAGACCGAGCGTGAGAAGCGCATAAGAGCGAGGAAAGGCCCTGACGCGGGAGCAAAGCCTGCCTGGTACTAAAGCAACGGAAGACTGTGCAACCGGACCTCGCTGTCTGTCGCCGCCGTTTCACCAACAGATCCTCCGTGCCCCGTTGTTCGTCCTCCGTCGTTCTTCATCCGGCCCCCCGTGTGCCGCGTATAATTACCGGGCCGACCACGACCCCCGGCCCCAAAGGACCGTATGGCAACCCCTATAGCAACGAAGACCGGCTTCAACGGTGCGCTGGTGGTGGCGTTCGAGAGCCGGCACGCGCGCGAGATGGCGTCCCTCATCGAAAGCTACGGCGGCCGCGCGCTGGTCGCCCCCTCGATGCGGGAGGTGCCGCTCTCGGAGAACGCCCCCGCCTTCGCGTTCGCGGAGCGCCTCCTGGCGGGCGAGGTCGACATTATCCTCTGCACTACAGGCGTCGGCACGCGCACCCTGTTCGAGGTGCTGGAAACGCGCACTCCCCGCGAGCGGCTCGTGCAGGCGTTCTCCGCCACACAGGTGGTCGCCCGCGGGCCCAAGCCGGTCAAGGCTCTGCGCGAGCTGGGGATCCCCATCGCTCTCACTGTGCCCGAGCCGAATACCTGGCGGGAAGTGCTGGCCGCCCTGGACGCCCACGCGGGGGAGATGCCGCTTGCCGGCCGGCGAATCGCCGTCCAGGAATACGGGATCAGCAATGAGGAGCTGCTAAAGGGACTCGCGACGCGCGGCGCAGAGGTGATCCCTGTTCCCGTCTACCGCTGGGCGCTGCCGGAGGATCAGGAGCCCCTGCAGCGGGCACTGGACGCGCTCGTCGCGGGCCAGGTGCAGGTCGTCCTGTTCACCAGCGCCACGCAGGTGGAGCACGTCCTGGCCTGGGCGGAGCAGGAGGGTCGCGGGCGGGAGGTCAGGGAGGCGCTGGGCCGGACGGCGATCTGCTCCATCGGTCCCGTATGCACGGAGGCGCTCCAGAGCCGCGGCCTGCCAGTGGACCTGGAGCCAGAGCACCCGCGCATGGGCCATCTGGTGAAAGAGGCCTCCGAGCGCATCCCCGTGCTGTTCCGGAACCTGGCCGCGGGCCGCGGAGGCCGCGCCGCCCTGTGTAGCGCAGGCTTGCAGCCGGCTTTGGAGTGCGGCGGCGGGGTGCCCTCTGGGCCCCCGCTTCCAGGCAGGCAAGATGCCTGTGCCACGGCCCGGCCGCCCTGGTGGGATTCCCCCTTCATGAAGGCCTGCCGACGCGAGCCCGCGGAGGTGACGCCGATCTGGCTGATGCGCCAGGCGGGCCGCTATATGAAGGAGTACCGCGCTGTGCGGGCGCGGGTCCCCTTCCTGGAGCTCTGCCGCACGCCCCACCTGGTGGCCGAGGTCACCGTTACTGCCGCTCAGCGCCTGGGAGTGGACGCGGCGATCCTGTTCGCGGACATCCTCCTGGTCGCGGAACCGATGGGCCTCACGCTCACCTTCGGCCCCGGGGAGGGGCCCGTCATTCGGCCCCCCGTGCGCACCGCCGCGGAGGTGGACCGCCTCCGCGAGGTGGACCCGCAGGCGCTGACTTACGTCTACGAAGCAGTGCGTCTCACTCGGGCCGCGCTAAACCCGCGCACGCCGCTCCTGGGCTTCTCCGGAGCGCCGTTCACCATTGCCTCCTACCTGGTGGAGGGCGGCGCCTCACGGCACTTCGAGCACAGCAAGACCCTGATGTACTCGGATCCCGGCGCCTGGCACGCGCTGATGGAGAAGATCACCCGCGCGCTGGCG
Organism: Armatimonadota bacterium; assembly: GCA_016199525.1. GTDB lineage: Bacteria > Armatimonadota > SYMT01 > SYMT01 > JACQGL01 > JACQGL01. The sequence goes on along the minus strand of JACQGL010000265.1, from coordinate 4,838 downwards.
GGCACCCTGAACGGACAGATCGCCGCGGGCGCGCAGGCCGTCCAGCTGTTCGATAGCTGGGTGGGCTGCCTCTCCCCCCGGGATTACCGCGACTACGTGTTACCTCATACCCGCGCCGTGATTCAGGCCCTACCACCCGGCGTGCCCGTGATCCACTTCGGGACCGGCACCGCCGCGCTGTTGGAGGGGATGCGCGCCGCGGGCGGGGATGTCATCGGCCTCGACTGGCGCGTGGAGCTGGACGAGGCCTGGTCGCGCCTCGGGTCGGATGTAGGGGTGATGGGTAACCTGGACTCCGTTGTCCTGCTGGCCCCGAAGGAAGTCATCTATGCGCGGGCGCAGCGCATCCTCGACCAGGCCGCTGGCCGCCCGGGCCACATCTTCAACCTGGGTCACGGCATCTTGCCTCAGACCCCCGTGGAGCACGCCATTGCCCTGGTAGATTATGTCCACGAGCATTCTGCACGGTGAGCCCGCGTATCAAGGATTGGTCGATTAAGAGACCTTACTCGCCAGGAGAGCGTTGATGGCGCGCATCCACGTGTATGCCGATGAAAGCAGAACCCAAGGGGAACGGTACATGCTCATCGGGGGACTGTGGGTGCCGGCAGATGCCGAGCCTGATCTCAGAACGGAGATTGCCCGGCTTCGCTCCACAGCAAACCTAACGGCAGAACTGAAATGGGGCAAGGTATCACAAGGGAAACTGCAGGCGTATCGAGACTTTTTAGATATCTTCTTCAGGCAGCAAGACACCAGCTTCCATTGCATCGTAGTCGACACGATGCTACTGGATCACAGCGTATTCTCCCGGAGCGACGCTGAACTCGGTTTCTACAAGTTCTACTTCCAACTCATCAGTCGTAAGCTGGTGGCCGGGAACGACTATCTGGTCTTCACCGACCAGCGACATGACCGCAAGGCCAATCGCTTGGCGACTCTGCGCATCTGCACGAACCGGTGGTGGGCTAAACATAAGATCCCGGGAGCGGAGCCTGTGCGTGCCCTAGAGGCGCGCGATTCCAAGCGCGAAGACCTGATCCAGATGGCGGATGTGCTGCTCGGAGCCGTGGGCTACGCCTGGAATCAGTATGATAGCAGCCCTGCAAGAGTGACGCTCATTAACCACATTGTGTCCCGCCTGGGCTTGCTATCCTTGCGCGCGCCCACACCACCGAGCGCGCGTAAGTTCAACATCTGGCACTGGCAACCATCAGCGGCGTCGCGAGCCAGACAACAAAAGAAGCGCCCTGGCTCCTAACTTCGCCCTGCGGGCAACTCACCGGGCGCTAGGCACGGGGTTCGGTGGCCAGTGGCGCTTCGCTACTGCATTAATGTTACAGCGAAGAGCGCAGGGCGTCAATAAAAATTTGTTTTCAACAAGAAAAGCGTTGCGCCAGCTTGCAGATACTTACGATGTGCTACGGCGTCAATAAAAATTTGTTTTCAACAAGAAAAGCACAGGCGTGCTGCGTCCGGGACGGATGGATATCTGGCAGCCAACCACCTCTCTCCTACGCGCGATACAATGCTTTGGCGCGCCCGTCCACAGCTCGCCTGGCGAACAGGAGCCCGTGCGGGCCCCCGGTGTCCGGAACGAATAACGGAAGGAATGGAACACTGATGTCCGTCGAGACCAAGGCAACCAACATTGTCTGGCACGCCCACGCCGTTACCCGTACAGAACGGGAGGAGCGCTTCGGCCATCGCGGCGCCACCCTCTGGTTTACCGGCCTGTCCGGCTCCGGCAAGTCCACCCTGGCGAACGCCGTGGACGCCGCTCTCTGGGAGCGCGGTGTGCGCTCCTACGTGCTGGACGGCGATAACGTCCGCCACGGGCTCAATCGCGATCTCGGTTTCTCCCCCGAGGACCGCACGGAAAACATCCGCCGTATCGGCGAGGTAGCCCGCCTGTTTACCGACGCAGGCATCATCAATCTCACGGCGTTTATCTCGCCCTACCGCGCGGATCGCGATGCCGCCCGCGCCCTCCAGAAGGAGGGCGATTTCATCGAGATCTTTGTGGACTGCCCGCTCGATGTGTGCGAGCAGCGCGATACGAAGGGCCTTTACGCCCGCGCCCGCGCGGGTAAGATCCCCGAGTTCACCGGTATTTCGGCGCCGTACGAGCCGCCGCTCCGGCCGGAAATCGTCGTCCAGACCGCCGAGCGGACGGTTGAGGAGTGCGTCGCCCAGATTCTTAGCTATCTGAGCAACAGCGGCGCTTTGAAACCCTGAGGCGCCGCAGGAACTGTCCCGCGACCATAAGGACGCGTTGATACGATGGCGCACTGCCAGCGGTGCCACGACCGCCGGGAAGCGGCCCGGTCCCTGTGTGGCCCGCCACGTGGAAGAGAGAATGGTAGCCGCACACCCGCGATGGTCCTTCTGCGCCTTCCATGATACACACCTGGGGGGCGCCGGCACGGGGGTCTGGAACAACCGCATGCTCCTCGATGAGGCCCTGCCGCTGACGCGGGCCCTCGCGGAACGGATTGGCAGCGAGGGGCACGCCTTCGCGCTCCTCCTGGGCGATGTGACAGAGCGGGGCGATCAGCCCGGCTTCCAGGCGCTGGCCGAAGCGCTGGCGCCGCTGCCGTTCCCCGTCTACCCGGCGGTTGGCAACCACGACGCCGTCCACCCCGAAAGCCGCGCCTGGCTACGCACGGCGCTCCAGCCGCCCGGCCCGAGCCAGGGGCTAATCTATTACGACTTCGTCCACCAGGGTCTCTACTTCGCCCTGCTGGACTGCGTGTGGCAACTGCCGGACGGCTCCCGTGAGCCGGACTACAAGCCCACCCGCGCCGGGCAAGGGATGGCTGTTCCTGACGACCTGATTGACTGGCTGGATGCTGGCCTGCGGCAGCACGCCACGCTGCCCGCCGTTGTCTGTCTCCACTTCCCACTGCTGCCGGTACGAGACAGCAAGCAGGCGCGGGGGGCGAAGGATGCGGGCCCGCTCGGCAACCGGGACGACCTGCTGGCGGTGCTGGATCGTCACCCGAACGTTCGCGCCGTGCTGGCGGCCCACATGCACCTGGCGCAGGTAGAGCGGCGCCGGGATGTCGTCCATGCCACGGGCGCCGCGTTGGTTGAGTGGCCGCACGTTTATCGCCGCTTCGACGTGTTCGCAGACCGTGTGCGCGTCACCACCCATACGGTCGCCGACGAAGCCACACGCGTCCGCTCCCTTATCCCTGGCCACGAGTGGGCGGCGGGTGACGCGGACGAGCAGGCGTTTGAGATACTACTCGGCTTCTCGAAGCAGTAGGTAATCGTTACGTGAGGCGCTTTCTTCCCGTCCACTTCCACCGTACGAATAAAGATCTCGTCCACGAAAGTGCGCACCCAGGCGCGGCGCGTGGCGAAGTCGGCACGGTCTACGATCTCGCGCATACGGTGGAGCAGGGCGGCGGCACTGTCTAGTGCAAAAGGTCAGAGGATATTTCCGTGAAAAGATGGGTAGAACCAGCGTGTTATGTGCATCTACGTTCGCCCACTCACCGAGGAAGAACAGCAGCAGGTGCAAGCCCTCCCGCGCTCTTTGGATGCGGCCACCTATCGGCATGCCCGCGTCGTCTTGCTCTCGGGCCAGGGCCTGAAAGTCTCGCAGATCATGCCGGCGGTCGGCCTGTCGGATCGGCGCATCCGCGACATCATCCACGGCTTCAACCAGTGTGGGGTTCCTTCCCTGCCCCGCCACAAGGCGCCCGGACGAGAGCCGCTCTGTGATGCGAACACCCGAGGGGCCCTCGTCGAACTGCTGCGGCGCTCTCCCACCGAGTTTGGGATCGAACGCTCCTCCTGGACCGGGGCGGATCTGGCGACGATCGCCAAGCAGCAAGAGATCGCTCCCGCCCTCTCGGCGCGCACCGCCCGGCGGGAGATCCATCGGGCCGGCTATCGTTGGCAGCAGGCCAAGCGCTGGAGTGCCAAGGAGCCGGAATAGGAGAGAAAAAAGGCGGCTCGTGCGGTTGGTGGCGCGCGCCCAAGCCGATCCGAGCTGGGGGCTGGAGTATGAAGACGAGACCTGGTTTGTCTGGGTGCCGCCCCCAGGGATCATGAACCCCGAAGCCGGCCAGGGCGGGACGCCAGCGGGACGGCCGCCCCGGAACCGCGCCACCCGGAAGAAGGGCCAGGAGACGTTTAACGCCTACCTGCCCCGAAAGCTTTCGGGGCCTGAGCCTGGACGTCAAGGAAGAACGGCTCGGCTGGCGCTACTTTGCGCACACCAACCAGCAGGCCACCCGGGCCTTTTTGGAGGAGCGGCGGGCGGCGCACGAGCGGCTGGGGCATCGGGTGCTGATGGTGCCCTGGGATCCGGCCTCCTGGCATCGGGCGCCTAATCTGCTGGGGTGGATCCGAGAACAGAACCGGCAGGTGGACCGGGAAGGCCGGGGGGTGAAGCGGGTGCCGGTGGAGTTGCCCAAGGGCGCCTTCTGGCTCAACCGGGTGGACGCAATCATCCGCCAGACCAAGGGGCGGGTGCTGCCCTGCCGGCAATTTGCCAGTCAACAGGAGCAACGGACCGCTCTGGACCGGCACTGGCTGCGCCGCAACCTCCGCCGTGCCCGAGCACCAAAACCGGAAGATTTCTTTGTCCATTTGCACTAGTAGGCCGCCACTATGATCGTGACGGGTAGAGATGCTTGAGCGTCTTGCGGGCGTCCGTGACGCGGAACAGCCACTTGGTGACGGTGCCCGCTGCGTTGCGTGAGATCTCCCAGGCGGCCACCTCCTGCCTCAGCGTGGCTGCGTCTGGGATCCGGCAATCCAGGCACTGCTTCGTCAGTACCGCCAGTTCGATCTCTGCCTGGTTCAGCCAGCTCCCGTGCTTG